>NZ_JBHSHD010000008.1:0-462598 GCF_042652785.1 Dokdonella ginsengisoli
GCTTCGGCGGCGCCGCCGGCGCGACCAGGACGACGCCGCCGCGCACCGCCGCGTCGGCGGCCGCGGCTGCGACGACCGGCGGCGCGGACGCGTGCTCCGGCACCTGCGCACGCGGCGGCTCGCCGCGCACGCGCGGCAGGTAGACGTCGATGCCCATTTCGGTGAGCCGGGCCAGGCTTCCTTCATCCAGCATGCGTGCTTCCGCGGCGCAGGTCGTTGTGGAATTTCGCGAAGATCTCGTCGAGCGCGGCGCCGTAGGCGTCGACCGTGGCCTTCAGGTCGCGCCCCGCCGCCGGCCGCTCGGCCCGATAATACTCGTCGAGCAGCGGCGTGCCGTCGCCCGCGTCGGCGCGCAGGCGCAGCCCGATCACCGCATGATATCCGCCGTCCGCGGTCGGCACGCGGTCCAAGCGCAGGATCGCGCCGCGCACGCGCGCCGCCTGCGCACTGGCCGGCAGCTCGTCGGTCACCCGCGCGGCGACGCCGGCGTCGCGCAGCAGGCCGATCAGGCGCCGCTGCAGGATGTGCGACGGCGAATCGGTCCACATCTGGTAGTGGTACTGGCGCAGTTCCTGCGCGCCCGGATCGAGCGCGTAGATCAGCGCCTGGTCCGCGTACACGCCTTCGGCGCCGAACAGCTCGACCACCAGCGCCTGGCTGAACAGCGGCGCCGGATCGGCCGGCAGCGGCTGCGGACGCGGCAGGCGGTAGTAGGTGAAATCCGGCACCGTCGGCGCGCTGCACGCGCCGAGCAGGGCCGCCCATCCGAGCAACGCGATCCAGCGCTTTCTCATCGCGGCTCCTCGTCGATCTGGTCCGCCTTCGGGGCGATGATCAGCCGGTTCGGGTGCTTGCGGATCTCGCGGCTGAACTCGTTGACGTAGCGGCTGGCCGATTCCAGGTGATGCATGATCACGTCCATGCGGCTGGAGAGCGCTTCCAGCGCGCCGGCGAGGTCCTGCACCGAGCGGCGCAGGTCGGTGCGGTTGTCCTTGGCGATGCCGGCGATGTCGCCGAGCGCGCGGTCCAGCGTCTCGCGCGTGCGGCGCAGCTCGCCGGCGAGCCGGCTGGTGTCGGCCAGGGTGCTCGCCAGCGCGGCACGGTTCTCCGGCTTGAGCACGTCGTTGAGCGCGTCCGAGGCGCGGTTCGCGCGGTCGAGCAGCGCCTGCGCCTGCTCCAGGATCTGCGGCGTGCGCTGGTCGATCGCGCCGGTGATCGAGTCCACGCGCTGCGACAGGGTCTGGATCAGCGGCGAGATCTGCGTGCGCGTCAGCGCGCTGATCTCGCCGGCCAGTTCGTTCATCGCGGCGAACACGTTGCCGCCTTCCTCGCCGCGCAGCTCCCCGCCCGGCGCGAGCGCGTCGCGGCTGGCGCCCTCGCGGATGCCGATCGAGACGTCGGCGAGCAGCCCGCTCGACTGCAGGCGCGCCACGCTGTCGCTGGGGATCGGCCAGTCGCGGCGCAGCGCCAGCTCGACGCGGTAGCGCGTGCCGCCGGTGCCGCGCTCGGGCGTGACCTCGCCGACCTGGCCGATGCGATAGCCCTGGTAGAACACCGGCGCGCCGTAGCGCAGCCCGCTGACGTCGCGATAGCGCACGACGTAGCCGCTGGTCGCCACGCCGCGCCCGGTGATCAGGGCCAGGCCGACCAGCAGCAGCGCCAGCGCCGCCAGCACCACGGCGCCGACGAGGACGTAGTTGATCGAGTCGCGTCTCACATCCAGCCTCGGACCGCCCCTGCCACGAAACTCTATCAGGCTTCTTCCTCGGTGAGCCGCCGCAGGTAGGCGTCGGCGTCGACCGGTATCTCGCGCGGACGGCGGTTGAGCAGGTCCTGGATGCGCTCGTTCGGCGAGGCGCGCACGGCCGCCACCGGTCCGGTCATCAGGATCTCACCGGCATCCAGCACGGTGATCGTGTCGGCGATCTTGAACGCGCTCTCCAGCTCGTGCGTGACGACCACGATGGTCATGCGCAGGGCGTCGCGCAGGCGCAGGATCAGCTCGTCCAGCTCGGCCGACACGACCGGATCCAGCCCGGCCGATGGCTCGTCGAAGAACAGCAGCCGCGGATCCATCGCGATCGCGCGGGCCAGCGCGGCGCGCTTGACCATGCCGCCCGACAGCTGGCTCGGCATCAGGTCCTGGAAGCCGCCGAGATTGACCACCTCGAGCTTGAGCCGGCTCATGATGCGGATGGTCGACTCGTCCAGCTGCGTGTGCTCGCGCAGCGGCAGCGCCACGTTCTCGCCGACCGTCAGCGAGGTCAGCAGCGCGCCGCCCTGGAACGACACGCCGATGCGCTTGCGCACGTCCTGCAGCTCGCGCTCGCCGGCGCGGCCGAGATCGACGCCGAACAGCTTCACCGTGCCCGACACCGGCCGCTGCAGGCCGAGCAGATGGCGCAGCAGCGTGCTCTTGCCGGAGCCCGAGCCGCCCATGATCACGCGGATCTCGCCGGCGCGCACCGAGAAGTCGACGCCGTGCAGCACGCGGCGGCGGCCGTACCAGGCCTCCAGCTGCTCGACTTCGATGAGTGTTGCTAATGCGCCCATTGAACGGCGACCTTTGCCCGAGCGAGATCATAAGCAACAACAAAACGAAACCAATTCGATTCCGCCTCTACCTCCAACAACGCTTCTCGCAACTGAGGCAGGGCGACATCAAGACCAGAACGAGCGCGCAATGCATGAGCACTCGGCACAGCGTGGATTCGAAAACTCCAATCCGGCCAGATCGTCGTCTTCTCCACAACCAGCACCTCAACGGCGCCGTTCGACTTCATCTTCGTTGCATATCGCGACGCCCAGAACTCGTCGCGCCAACTGAAGAAAAGTTGGAATAGGCCAAACTGAGGAACGTCCCGCACCGCAGAAGAAATTCGCTCAGCTCCGATCGGATACGAAAAACCGACCGGCAGCTTCTGCTTGCTCGATGTAGGGATCAGATCCATGGCTAACTAGCGGTTGAGAAAGAACGAAAACACCATGTCCACCACGATGATCCAGCAGATCGACAGCACCACTGCGCGCGTGGTCGCGCGGCCGACGCCTTCGGCGCCGCCGCTGACCGAGAATCCGGTGCTGACGCCGATCAGCGTGATCAGCACGGCGAACACCAGGCTCTTGGACAGGCCCTGCCAGAGGTCACCGGGCGACAGCAGCGACATCGTGTGCAGCAGGTAGGCGGACGGCGTCACGTCCAGCGCCGGCGCGCTGTACAGCGCGGCGCCGAGGATCGCGGCCGCGTCGGCGACGACCGTGAGCACCGGCAGCATGACCAGCATCGCGAGCAGGGCCGGCGCGACGAGATAGCGCACCGGATCGATGCCGGTCACGGCGAGGGCGTCGACCTCCTGCGAGACCGACATCGAGCCGATGCGCGCCGCCAGCGCGGATCCCGAGCGGCCGGCGACGAGGATCGCGGTGATCAGCGCGCCGAACTCGCGCGTGACGGATTTTGCCACGGCCAGCACGACCTGCGACTGCGCGCCGAATTCGCTCAGCGAGGCGATGAACTGGATGCCGAGCATCAGGCCCACGGTGAAGCCGAGCAGGGCCACGATCGGCAGCGCGTCGACGCCGATCTCGCGCATCTGGCGCACCACCGGCGCCAGCCGCAGCGGCTGGCCGATGCGCCAGCCGAACGCCGCGTAGTACAGCGCCTCGAACAGCAGCGTGGCCGCGTAGCCGACGCCGCCGACCGCCTCCAGCGTGACACGCCCGAGGCCGGCCAGCGCGTTCACGCGACGACCGCGTCGACGCTCGGCACCAGCACGAACACGCGGTCGAGCCGGGCCAGCTCGAGCACCGCGCGCACCGCGTCGCTGACGGCGACGAGCACGAAACGCCCGCTGCGCGTGCGCGCGTTCTGGAATCCTTCCACCAGCGCCGCGATGCCGGACGAATCGATGTAGCTGACCGCGGAGAGGTCGATGCCCACCGGATGGCCGACGGCCAGCGCGTCGAGCACGGCGCGGCGCACTTCGGCCGACCAGGACAGGTCCACTTCACCGCTGAGGCGGATCAGCACGTAACCGTCGCGATCTTCCCGGGCGACGATGTTCGGTACGGCGCTCATGTCTGGCTGGCCTCCTCCAGGCGCTTGCGCAGGATCAGCCGGTTGCCGCGGCCTTCGCGCATCGGCTCGATGCGCCACTCGTCCATCACGTGATCGATCAGGGCGACGCCGAGTCCGCCGCAGCGGCAATCGTCGAACGGCTGCGGCTTGATCGTGTCCGGATCGACGCACGGCGCGGCGTCGGTCAGTTCGAAGCTCAGCCACGCGCCTTCGCGCAGCACGCGCAGGGCGATGTCGCCGCTGCACTGCGTCCCGTAGGCGTGGCGGATGATGTTGGTGCAGGCTTCGTCGACGGCCAGCACCAGGCGCTGGCGCAGGCCCGCTTCGACGCCGTTCGCCTCCAGCGCGCCGCGCAGTGCGGCGCGCAGGTGGCGCAGTTCCTCCGCGGCGGCGTGCACGCGATGCTCGAGCAGGACCTCCGGCGCTTCCGCACGCGGCGCCTCGATCATCAGCACGGTGGTGTCGTCGACCAGGCGCAGCCGCCGCAGTTCGGAGAACAGGCTGCGCAGGCGCGTCTCGGCCGAACCGGCGGCGTGCCGCTCGATCAGCGCCCGCACGCCGGCGTGGCCGATCGGCCGGCCGCTCGTGTCGCGCACGTCGGTGGCGCCGTCGGAGAACGCGAACAGGGTGCCGCCGTCGAGCTCGATCGCGTGCTCGCCGAACGTGACGCCGCGCAGGATCCCCAGCGGCGGACCTTCCGACGGATAGTCGGAGAACGCCGCCGCGCGGCGCAGCAGCACCGGCGGGAAGCCGGCGCCGGCGAAGCGGACGTGGCGCGCGGCGCGGTCGCAGTAGCCGACCAGCGCGCAGACGAACCGCCCGTCCTGGGTGGTCTCGCACAGCTCGTCGTTGGCACGCGCGAGCCAGGCCGACGGCGCCAGGCCGTCCTTGCCGGCCCAGCGCAGCAGGCTGGCCGCGCGCACCATCAGCAAGGCGGCGTCCAGGCCCTTGCCGGAGACGTCGCCGACGACGAAGCCGATGCGGCCGTCGGGCAACTCGAAATAGTCGTAGAAGTCGCCCGAGATCTCGTGCGCCGGGCGGTTCAGGCCGACGATCGGAAAGGCGTCGCGGCGGCGCTTGGGCAGCAGCGATTTCTGCAGGCGCCGGGCGAGGTCGAACTCGCGCTTCAGGCGCTGCTGCTCGAGCAGGGCCTGCGCCTGCCGCGCATTGCTGATCGCCAGCGCGATCGGTACCGCGATCGCATCGAGCAGTTCCGCGTCGAGCATGGACAGCGGTTCGCCGTCGCGGCGGTTGACGATCTCCAGCGCGCCGATCGGGCCGGCGGCGGTGCGCAGCGGCACGCAGACCAGGCTGTGCGCGATGAAGCGGTCGCCCGCCGCGTGCCAGATCGAGGCGTCCGCGGCGACGTCGGACACCACGCGCGTGGCGTTGTCGGCCACCGACCTCCCGGCGACGCCGTGTCCGACCGCGAGGCGCGTTCCGGCCAGGTCGACCGGGCCGATGCACAGCTTGCATTCGAGCATGCGCTCGGCCGCCGGCACGTCGGCCGGATCGTCGAGCAGGAACAGCGCCGCCGCCTCGACCTGCGTGAAATCGACCACGCGATGGACCGATTCGGTGACGGTGCGGCGCAGGTCCAGCGAAACCGCCAGCGCCTGCGACAGTTCGGCCAGGAAGGCCAGGGCTTCCGCGGCGGGCGCGCGCGCCGGCGCGCCATCCGCCCGCGCGGACGCGGGCGAGGACGGCAGCGCGTGCGCGGCGTTCATTCGTCGGTCCGGCCGGCTTCGCGCAGCGCGCGGCGGCTGCTGCGCTTCTGGCGCAGGCCCCACAGGGTCAGGATCGGGCCCGACAGGACGTACAGCACCGCGATCGCGAACAGCACGCGCGGCGTGTCGACCGCGAGCGCGACCAGGATCAGCATCGCGATCGGAATCCAGATGAAGGGCACGCGATCGGATTTCGGGCCGGCCTTGAAGCTGAAATAGCGGAAACGGCTGACCATCAGCAGGCCGGCGACGATGGCCACCACCGGCGTGACGAAATCCACGTCGTTGGCGTCGAGGCCGAACAGGCCCTTGTCCTCGATCGCCCAGACGAAGGACATGCACAGCCCGGCCGCGGCCGGGCTGGCCAGACCCTGGAAATAGCGCTTGTCGGCGACGCCGACCTGGGTGTTGAAGCGGGCCAGCCGCAGCGCCGCGCAGGCGGCGTAGATGAAGGCCGCGGCCCAACCGAGCTTGCCCCAGCCCGAGCCGTAGGCCTTCAGCGCCGACAGCGACCAGGTGTAGAGCACCAGCGACGGCGCGAGGCCGAAGCTGACCAGGTCCGACAGCGAGTCGTACTGCACGCCGAACTCGCTCTGCGTGCCGGTGAGGCGCGCGACGCGGCCGTCGAGGCCGTCGAGCACGCCGGCGACGAACACCGCGATCGCGGCCTCGGTGTAGCGCCCGCCGATCGCCGCGACGATGGCGTAGAAGCCGGCGAACATCGCCGCCGTCGTGAACAGGTTCGGCAGCAGGTAGATGCCGCGCGGCGGCTTGCGCGCGCCGTTGTGGGTTTCGACGGTGTCGGTCTGCGGCATTGGATCGGAATGCCCGGCGATGAGGGACGTTGGACGGCCGCAAGGAGTGTACCGTGATCCCCGCCGATCCCGCTCGCACGACGCCGCCGCGGACGCCGCGACGGGCCCGGCCGGTGACGCCGGCGCCGCCGTCCGTTCGCGCCGCTTCCGCCACAAGGCACCATTTTGCAAACTGCGCACGAATTTACCCCACCTTCCCTTGTGCCGCCGGGCTTCTGGTGCTATCCAGTCGCCCGCAAGGCGCTGCCCCTGGCGCCGGCAAGGGGGTCCCCGATGAAACGCTTCCGGCTGATGCTCGCATTGCTCGCCGTTTCCGCATCCGCCGGCGCCGCGGAAATGTATTCGTGGACGGACGCAAACGGCGTCAAGCATTTTTCCGATTCGCCGCCGCCGCCGAACGTGGCCAAGGCGAAGAAGCTGAAGGTCCAGGGCGGGGTCACCACCACCGCGACCGAAGACGCGCAGAAACCCGCCGACAAGGACGCCGGTCCCGCGCTCGCCGCAGCGGCCGGCTATTCGCCGGAAGACATCAAGCGCAATTGCGACGTTGCGCGTAAAAATCTGGACATCGTCCAGGCGCAGAAACTGCCGCTGGACGCCGACGGCAATCCGGCCGATCCGGAAGCCGCCAAAGAGCACCAGGCGCAGATCGACAAGTCCAATCAGCAGATCAAGCTGTTCTGCACCGCGCACTGAGCGGGCCGCCCGCCGTCCGGGCGCTTTCGCCCGCGATTTTCATTGCGCCGCGGGCGCAGCCAATGCCGTCGCGCTGCTAGAATCCCGGGTTCCGTATTCGTTTTGGAACCCCATGCGCCTCTCCCGCTTCCATCTCGCCACCGTCAAGGAAGTTCCCGCGGACGCGGAAATCGCCAGTCATCGGCTGATGCTCAGGACGGGCATGATCCGCAAGCTGGCCGCCGGCATCTACACCTGGTCCCCGCTCGGCCTGCGTGTATTGAGCAAGGTGCAGGCCGTGGTGCGCGAGGAAATGAACCGCGCCGGCGCGATCGAATTGCTGATGCCGTCGATCCAGCCGAAGGAGCTGTGGGAGGAAACCGGTCGCTGGGAGAAATTCGGCGGCCAGCTGCTGAAGATCAGGGATCGCAAGGAAGCCGGCTATTGCTACGGCCCGACGCACGAGGAAGTCGTTACCGATTTCGCGCGCAACGAGCTGAAGAGCTACAAGCAACTGCCGGTCAATTTCTATCAGATCCAGACCAAGTTCCGCGACGAGATCCGGCCGCGTTTCGGCGTCATGCGCGCACGCGAATTCCTGATGAAGGACGCGTATTCGTTCCATCTGGATTCCGATTGCCTGGAACGCGAATACCGCAACATGTACGACGCCTACGGGCGCATCTTCACGCGTCTGGGGCTGCGCTTCCGCGCGGTGCAGGCGGACACCGGCGCGATCGGCGGCAACGCCAGCCACGAATTCCAGGTGCTCGCCGATTCGGGCGAGGACGCGATCGCCTTCTCCAGCGAATCCGAGTACGCGGCGAACGTCGAGATGGCCGAGGCGCTCGCGCCGGCCGCCACGCGCCCGGCCCCCTCGCAGGCGCTCGAGCGCGTCGCCACGCCGACGCAGAAGACCATCGAGGACGTGTCGGCCTTCCTCGGCGTGAAGCCGGAGCAGTGCGTCAAGACGATGCTCGTGCGCGGCGTCGACGGTCTCGTCGCGCTGTGCGTGCGCGGCGACCACGAGATCAACGAGGTCAAGGCCGCCAAGCTGGCCGAGCTGCCGGGCGCCTCGGTGCTCGCCGACGAAGCCGAGATCGTGCGGGTCACCGGCACGCGCCCCGGCTTCATCGGTCCGGCGGGCCTGCCCGATTCGATTCCGGTGATCGTCGACCGCAGCGCGGCCGCGCTCGCCGATTTCGTCTGCGGCGGCAACCAGGACGGCAGCCATTTCCGCGGCGCGAACTGGGAGCGCGACGCACGCGTCACGCGCGTGGCCGACCTGCGCAAGGTCGTCGAGGGAGACGCCTCGCCGGACGGCCACGGCACGTTGCGGATCGCCCGCGGCATCGAGGTCGGACACGTGTTCCAGCTCGGCTCCCAGTACGCCCAGGCGATGGGCGCGACCGTGCTCGACGACGGCGGCAAGGCGCAGGTCATGCAGATGGGCTGCTACGGCATCGGCGTCAGCCGAATCGTCGCCGCCGCGATCGAACAGAATCACGACGACAACGGCATCGTCTGGCCCGAGCCGATGGCGCCGTGGCGCGTGGCGATCTGCCCGATCGGCGCACAGCAGAATGCGCAGGTGCGCGAAGAAGCGGAACGGCTGTATGCGGAATTGAATGCGGCGGGTATCGAAACCCTGCTCGACGACCGTGGACTGCGACCGGGGCCGATGTTCGCCGACATGGAACTGATCGGCATTCCGCACCGCGTGGTGGTCAGCGAACGCGGCCTGTCCGCCGGCACGTTCGAATATCGCCGCCGCAACGAGAGCGAAAATCACGCCCTCGACCGCGAGGAATTGCTGCGCCGTTTGAGCTGATTGCTAATGCCGGACGCAAGAAACGCGCGTTTCAATATTGGAATCCCGCGGCGACACGGTTAAAATTCCGCCCGCCCGGCGCATGTGCCATTCGGCATGGCGTAATTCCGGGCTAGGAATGCGAGAATTGGTCCATTCGGCTGGAATTGCGAATGCTCCGGCTCCGAAGGATTCCATTGCTACTTCACCGATAATCGAGAGGTAACACCGGCATGGCGATCGATCTCAAATCCCTGAACCATAATCAGCTTTCCGATCTGATCGCGCGCGCGCGTGCGCGCCAGGACGAACTGGTCAAGGAAAAGGCCACCAAACTGCGCGAGAAGATCAACGCGCTGGTCAAGGCCGAAGGATTCGGGCTCGACGAGGTACTCGGACGTTCCGGCGGCGCGGCTCGCGGCAAGGCACGCGGCAAGGTCAAGCCGAAATACCGCAATCCGGCCGATCCGACCCAGACCTGGAGCGGCCGCGGCAAGCGGCCGCGCTGGTTCCATGCGGCCCTGACCGCCGGCAAGAAGGAAAAGGACTTGCTGATCGGCTGATTCGGAGCAATCCGTCACACGCCACTGGAACGCCGGCCTCGTGCCGGCGTTCTCGTTTGTGCGCTCCGAACTGGCGGGCGCCCAGCGCATGCTCGATAATTCCCGCTCTCCGCGGGCGGGGCGCGATGCGTCGAATGGCTCGGCGAAACAGCGGCACTGCCGTTTCGCCGGTCCGGCTCGCCCGGGGTACCGCACGCATGCCCGGACGGCCTGCCCATCGATCCCATCGACTTTTTCGACCCGACCATGACCAAACCGATCTGGGAACCCGGCACGGAACGCATCGAGCGTGCGAATCTGAACCGTTTCATGCGCTTCGTGCGCGAGAGCACGGGCGACGAGGACATACAGCGCTATTCGCCGCTGTATGAATTCTCGATCCGCCATCCGGAACGCTTCTGGTCGCTGGTGTGGGAGTTCTGCGGCATCCGCGCGCAGGGCGAGCACGAGCCGGTGCTCGCCGAGCGCGAACGCATGCCGGGCGCGAAGTGGTATCCGAACGTCCGCCTGAACTTCGCGCAGAACCTGCTGCGCTTCAAGGACGACCGCGTCGCGATGGTGTTCCGCAACGAATGGGGCCACAAGCGCGAGCTGACCTATGCGCAGCTGCACGCGGAAGTCGGCCGCGTCGCCCACGGGCTGAGGGAGTCCGGCGTCACGGTCGGCGATCGCGTCGCCGGTTTCCTGCCGAACCTGCCGGAAACGATCATCGCCATGCTGGCGACGACCTCGATCGGGGCGATCTGGTCCTCGTGCTCGCCGGATTTCGGCATCAACGGCGTGGTCGACCGCTTCGGCCAGATCACGCCGAAAGTGCTGTTCACCGCCGACCAGTACGGCTACGGCGGCAAGCGCTTCGACTGCCTGGAGAAGATCCGCGGCGTGATCGAGCGCATGCCGAGCGTCGAACGCGTCGTGGTGATCCCCTACAGCGGCGATCCGCTGCGGCTGGACGGCCTGCGCGACGCCGTGGCGTGGCCCGACTTCGGCGGCGACGGCGAGCACGCGCCGAAGTTCGAGATGCTGCCGTTCGATCATCCGGTGTACGTGATGTACTCGTCCGGCACGACCGGAGTGCCCAAGTGCATCGTGCACGGCGCCGGCGGCACGCTGATCCAGCATCTGAAGGAGCTCGTGCTGCACACCGACCTCAAGCGCGAGGACCGCTTCTTCTACTACACGACCTGCGGCTGGATGATGTGGAACTGGTTCGCCTCGGGCCTGGCGGTCGGCGCGACCCTGGTCGTCTACGACGGCTCGCCTTCGCACCCGGACGGCAACGCGCTGTGGACGCTCGCCGACGAGGTCGGCATCAGCGTGTTCGGCACCAGCGCGAAGTGGCTGTCGGCGATCGAGAAGGCCGGGGTGAAGCCGCGCGAGACGCACAAGCTCATCCACCTGAAGACGATCCTCTCGACCGGATCGCCGCTGGCGCCGGAGAGCTACGACTACGTCTATCGCGACGTCAAGGATCGCATGCTGCTGGCCTCGATCTCCGGCGGCACCGACATCATTTCCTGCTTCGCGCTCGGCAGCCCGCTGCTGCCGGTCTACCGCGGCGAGCTGCAGTGCCGCGGCCTCGGCATGAAGGTCGAAATCCTCGACGACGCCGGCAAGCCGGTGCGCGGCGAGAAGGGCGAACTCGCCTGCACCGCGCCGTTCCCGTCGATGCCGGTGTTCTTCTGGAACGACGAGGACGGCAGCAAGTACCGCAACGCCTATTTCTCGCGCGTGCCGAACGTGTGGTGCCACGGCGACCACGCCCTGCTGACGGAGCACGACGGTATCGTCATCTACGGCCGCTCCGACGCGACGCTCAATCCCGGTGGCGTGCGCATCGGCACGGCGGAAATCTACCGCCAGGTGGAGCAGGTCCCCGAAGTGCTGGAATCGGTCGCGATCGGCCAGCACTGGCAGGAGGACGAGCGCGTCGTCCTGTTCGTGCGACTGCGCGAGGGCGTGGTTCTCGACGACGCCCTGCGCGAACGCATCGTCAAGCAGATCCGCGCGAACACCACGCCGCGGCACGTGCCGGCGAAGATCGTCCAGATCGCCGACATCCCGCGCACGATTTCCGGCAAGATCACCGAAATCGCCGTGCGCGACACCATCCACGGCCTGCCGGTGAAGAACACCGACGCACTCGCCAATCCGCAGGCGCTGGATCTGTATCGCGACCTGCCCGAGTTGCGCAGCTGATGGAGGCGGGCACCACCGTCGCCGCGACGGACGTCGGCGCCGTGAGCGACGAGGCCAGGCGCGCCGACTTCGCCCTGCGCGTGTTCGCCACCGCGCTGTTCGCAACGCTCGCGCTGGTCAGCCTGGCGATGAGCGGACCGCTGGTGCAGGCGGACGAAGGTTCTTATCTGCTCAACGCCGCCGCGATCGCCGGCAAGCTGATGCGCGGCCTCGGCGCGGGCTACTACTCGGGCTACAGCGTGCTGCTGGCGCCGGGCTACCTGCTGTTCGACGACTTCTCGGCGGTCTTCCACTACGCGCTGATCGTCAACGCGGCCCTGCTCGCTTCGCTGCCGTTCGCGCTGCGGCGCATCCTGCGCTGCGTCGCGCCGGCGGCGGGACCGGGCTGGCAGGCCCTCGCCGCGGCGGCCGCGACCTGCCAGATCGCCGTGCTGGTGAACAGCCAGAACGCGCTGTCGGAGAACGCGCTGATTCCGGCCTACGCCTGGATGCTCGCATTCGGCGCCTCGATGCTGCAGCAGCGAAAGCGCCATGCCGCCGTGCTCTGCGGCGCGCTCGCCGGAGCCTTGTTCCTGATCCACCCGCGCGGCGCCACGATGGCGGCGCCGGTGCTGCTCGCCTTGTCGCTGCCGTGTCTGCGCGAGCGCAGCCTGCGTCCGCTCGTACTCTGCCTGTGGATCGCGGCCGCGGTGGTCGCCGCCGCGCACGGCCCGCTCGAATGGCTGGCGGGAAAGTCTTCCGGCGCGAAGATGCACGCCTATTCCGCCGACTTCGTGTTTGGCCGCTACGCCTCGCTCGTCACCTGGGGCCAGGCGCTGTTCGCCGTCTTCGGCGTGTCGCTGTATCTGGCGATCGCTTCGTGCGGACTCATCGTCCTGGCCGCCGGCGAGGCGGGAAACCAGGCGCTCGCGACCTGGCGGCAGCGCCATGCCGAATGCGCGCCGTCGGCCTTCGTGTCGCTCGCCATGCTGGCGGCGCTCGCCGCGAGCATTCTGGTCACGGCGGTCTACCTGACGCCGCCCGATCGCGTGGACCAGATCATCTACGGCCGCTACGCCCTGCCCTGCTTCGTTCCGCTGCTGGCGCTCGGGTTGATCCAGCTGCATCGCATCGATCGAAGCCGACTGGCGGTCGCCTGGTGGGTGGTCGTCGGGGTCCTGGGCGCGATCTTCCTGATGGGCCTGGCCTTCCATTGGCTGCCGCACCCGCCGGAAGACTTCTGGGTGCACATCAACGTACTCGACGTGTACGTCCCGTTCATCCTGGCCGGCGGCATCGACTGGCCGACGATCGGGTTCTATTTCTGCCTGCTCGCCCTCCCCGTCTATTCGGTCGCCTGCTTCGCCTCGCCGCGGCTCGCCGCACTGCTGTTCGCCGCGATCAATCTCGGCGTCGCCACGTTCATCACCGTCGATTCCACTCTGCCCTCCAACGACATGCGCGAACTGGGCCGGCAGGCGCGCAACGCCGTCCGCGACTTCGAACGCAGCACCGGCACGCCGATCTGCGTCGGCATCGCGCGCGAGGTCGACGGCTGGCACACCGTCGACTACCAGAACTGGCTGTTCGATCGCATCGACCCGAGCACCGTCGTCGATCGCGCGCGCTGCGTGCCGGGCATCATCGCCTCGATGACCCAGAACCGTCCCTCGGAACGCTTCCGGCTGGTCTCGACCGATCCTTACCGCCCCTACGGCCTGTTCGTCCAGAAGTCGGCGGCGCTGGACATCTACGAGGCAGGCCATGCGCTGCCACCGGCGGACTTCCCCTCGGCGTTGCCGGAAGGCGAGCGTTCGGCCAAGATCGAGACGTCCGGCCTGGAAGAAGGTATGCAGCTGCGCGTCGGCGAGTCGTTCACCTTCGAGGTCCAGGTGACGCACGACGGAGGAAGAATGACCTGGCCCGGCTACTTCGGCGAATCGGGAATGTACGCCGTGCGGGCAGGTGCCCGCATCGATTCGCTCGACGGAGGAGACCCCCGCAACGAGTTTCGCGCCGAACTGCCTCAGCCTCTGAAACCGGGCCAGTCGGCGACCATGGAAATGACGATCGGACCAGTCCGCAAACCCGGACGCTACACGGTCGAGATCGGCGTACTGCAGGAGGGAGTCGCATGGTTCAGTCCGACCAAGACCGTCACGATCCGGGCCGTCACGCCGTAGGAGAGCGAGCGGCGGCGTCCGCCGCGGCACTGCGCGCCGGCGCATCCCTGGACGCGCGATGATCAGGCCAAAGGCTCGCAGCCTCCGCCTCATCCTCGAACGGTCCGACGAGTGGATCGCGCGTTTCCTGCTCGTGTTCGCCGCGGGCATGCTCGCGTTCTATCTGCTGGTCACGTACCGCACGCTGTTCCATTCCGACTCGGCCATGAAGCTGCTGCTCGGCGAGGAAATGGCGCGCCGGTTCGCGCTGTTTCCGCGCGACTGGAACTACGTCAACGACATCCCGACCGTTTTCCCGACGCTGTTCGCCGCACCGCTCTCGCTGCTGTTCGCGCCGTCCTTTCCGCTGCATGCCGTGGTCGACCTGCTGGCGGCGGCGTGCGTGCTGTACTCGGCCTGGTTCGCCTCGCGCGAAGCCGGCGTGGACGGCCCGCTGAGGCTGCTGCTGCCGACCGCCCTCGCGACGGGATTGTCCGCGCCGTTCAGCGAAGCGGTGTTCGGCCAGTCCGCGTATTCCGGCCCGGTGTTCGTGCTTCTGATGCTGGCCGGCTGGACGTGCCGGCATCTGGCGCTCCAACCCGGCGCCGCCGACCTCGCCCTGCGCCGCGCGCGAATCGGCATTGCCGTCGTCATAGCCGCCGGAGTCGCCGGCGGGCCGCGCGGCATCGCCACGTATTCGGCGCCGATGCTGCTCGCCCTGGCCGGCTTCCACTTCTTCGCCGCACCCGAGGGCGAGGTCTGGCGCCGGCGCCTGTGGAATCTGCTCGTCGTGGTGCTCGCCGCTACGGTATTGGGCGGGCTGCTGTTCCTGCTGCTCGTTTCGCTGGTCGCCTATCATTCGGGCGCCGCCAGCCAGGCCTTCGCCAACGACGAGCAGATCCTGCACAACCTGCAGCTGTTCGCCAGCAACTGGCTCGCGCTGTTCGACGCCTCGGCACCGCCCGGGCGCCGGTTCGGCGGACTGGCGGCCGCCGTCTACGTCAGCCGGGTTTGCGTGGCCGCAGCCGTTTTCCTGCTGCCGCTGGCCCTGGTGTCCCGGCTGAACCAGCTGGCCTCGCTGCCGCTGCGGTTTCTGGTGCTGCTGCACCTGGCACTCGTCGTCACCACCGGCTACGTGCTGGTTTTCAGCACGATCCAGGGACAGACCGGCAGTCCGCGCTATCTGGTGCCTTGCGTGGCCACCGGCCTGCTCGCGACGGCCTGCTGGCTGCACGAGGCCGGACGCGTGCGCAGGGTGCGGACCGCCTGGCTCGGCTTCGCCATGATCGCCGCGCTGCTGACCCTGGCGCCGCTGCAGCTGGTCGGCAAGGCGTTCCTCGACTGGAGGAATCCCGCCGCGGGACTGCGCGGCAACCCCCACGACGAGATCGTCGCGGCGCTGCGCAAGGCGGGCCTGACGCGGGGCTACGCCACCTACTGGAATGCGGGTGCGCTGACGGTGCTGTCCGGCGGCGACGTGCGCGTCGCTCCCGTCGTGTTCAGTCCCGGCAGTCTTCCCGCTCCGTTCCATCATCTCAGCGCCGAGAGCTGGTACGCCGCCGACTGGGCCACCGGGCCCAGCTTCCTGCTGCTGGGCGGCGACGAAAGCGCCGAACTGAACCGTCCGACGCTGCGCAAGCTCGCCGGCGATCCGAGCGAAACGCTGCGGATCGGCAACTTCGAGGTTCTGGTCTATCCGTTCAACGTCGGCGAGCGCATCGGCTACGGAGCGCAGCCCTACGTGCGGCTGCCGAAGATGACGGCGCAGACCTGTGCCGCGGAATTCCAGCCTCTGGAGACCGCGCTTGCGTTGACCGCCGGCGAATTCGGCTATCTCCAGGTCAAGGCCGTGAATCGCTCGACGATCACCTGGTCGCAGAATTCCCTTCCGTACTTCAATCCGGGAGTGCGCGTATCCGACCTCGAAGGCGGGCAGATGTCCGAACATCGCGCCACGCTGCCCGAGGCGGTTCCTCCGGGCGGGTCCGTGCTGCTGACCCTGCCGTTCCGCGCGCCGGCAGCCGGCGAATACGAGCTGCGCGCCGGCTTCGTCAGCGAGGGGGACGCCTGGTGCGGCGACCTCGCCTCGAACTGGGTCAAAATACCCCTCTCCGTCAAACCCTGAGAATCCCCGTGCGCTGGGTCCAACAACACGCCTTCATCCTGCTCTGCATCGCCTTCACCGTGACCAGCCAGCTGCTGATGCGCTGGCGCGTCGGCGCCGCCGGACCGCTGCCGGCGGGCTCGCTCGAACGCGTCCATTTCATCGCCGCGCTGCTGCTGACGCCGTGGATCTGGCTGGCGATCGCGTGCACGTTCTTCGCCGGGGTCAGCTGGATGATGGCGCTGACCCGCTTCGACCTCAGCTACGCATTCCCCTTCACCGGCATCAGCTTTCTCGTCATGCTGACGGCGGGCGCACTGATGTTCAGCGAGCAGGTGACGTTCGGACGCCTGGTCGGCACGCTGCTCGTCGTGCTCGGATTGATCGTCGTCGTACGATCCTGAGCCATGGCACAGATCACCACCGGAGTGCGGGCGATCCTCTCCTCGCCGCGCGCCTACGATTTCACGCAGAACCTGGTCGGCGCCGAGCGCTCGCGCAAGCGGCTCGTGCGCGACTACCTGCGCCCGCAAGCGGGCCAGCGCCTGCTCGATATCGGCTGCGGCACCGCCAGGATTCTTTCGCATCTGCCGGACGGCATCGCCTACACCGGCGTCGACCTCAGCGAGCGCTACATCCAGGCGGCGCGGCAGGAATACGGAAGCCGCGGCGACTTCGCCTGCGTCGACGTCGGCCGCACCGACTCGGACCGCTATCGCGGCTTCGACCTCGCGCTGGCGACCGGCCTGCTGCACCATCTCGACGACGACGAAGCGAAGCGGATGCTCGCCACCGCGCGCGACGCGCTGCGCCCGGGCGGCCGCCTGGTGACGATCGACCCCTGCTTCGCGGACGGCCAATCCGCCCTGGCCCGCTACGTCATCGAACGCGACCGCGGCCGCAACGTGCGCACCGCCGAAGGGTACGCGCAGCTGGCGCGCGACGTCTTCGCGGACGTGCGCGTGGACGTGCGCTCGGACATGCTGCGCATCCCGTACACCCACACCATCCTCGACTGTCGCCGATGAGCATTCCGTTCAACCGTCCCTACATGACCGGAAAGGAGCTCGGCTACATCGCCGAGGCCCACGCCAACGGCCATCTCTCGGGCGACGGTCCGTTCACCAAGCGCTGCCACGCCTGGCTGGAGAAGACCACCGGCGCGCGCAAGGCGCTGCTGACGCACTCGTGCACGGCGGCGCTGGAAATGGCCGCGCTGCTGACGGACCTGGAGCCGGGCGACGAAGTGATCATGCCGTCGTTCACCTTCGTCTCCACGGCGAATGCGTTCGTGCTGCGCGGAGCGGTTCCGGTCTTCATCGACATCCGGCCGGACACGCTGAATCTCGACGAGCGCCTGATCGAGGCGGCGATCACGTCGCGCACGCGCGCGATCTGCGTGGTCCACTACGCCGGGGTCGGCTGCGAGATGGACGCGATCAACGCGATCGCCGCGCGGCACGGGCTCGTCGTCATCGAGGATGCGGCGCAGGGCGTGCTGTCCGAATACAAGGGACGCCCCCTGGGCACGCTCGGCAGCCTCGCGGCGCTCAGCTTCCACGAGACCAAGAACCTGATCTCCGGCGAAGGCGGCGCGCTCCTCGTCAACGACGAGCGCTACGCCGAACGCGCGGAGATCATCCGCGAGAAAGGCACCAACCGCTCGCAGTTCTTCCGCGGCCAGGTCGACAAGTACACCTGGGTCGACGTCGGATCGTCGTACCTGCCGGGCGAGATCGTCGCCGCCTTCCTCGCCGCACAGATGGAAGAAGCCGAGCGCATCACGCGCGAGCGCCTGGCGCTGTGGGACCGCTACCACGCGGCGTTCGCCGATTTCGAGGCGTGCGGCGTGCTGCGCCGCCCCGTCGTGCCCGCGCATTGCCGTCACAACGCGCACATGTACTACCTGCTGCTGCAGAACCTCGAAGCGAGGACGCGCTTCATCGCAGCGATGAAGGAGCGCGGCGTGCAGCCGGTCTTCCACTACATTCCGCTGCACAGCGCGCCGGCGGGCCGTCGCTACGCACGCACCAGCGGCGCGCTCGAGGTCACCGACCGGGTCAGCGACTGCCTCGTGCGCCTTCCGCTGTGGCTCGACGGCATGGACCAGCAGAAGGTCGTCGACGCCGCCCGGAGCGCCTTCGCATGAATGCCGCCGCGCCGCTGATTTCCGTGGTCAGCCCGGTGTACTGCTGCGAGGGATGCCTGCGCGAGCTGTGCGGCCGCCTCACGGCGACGTTGAGTTCCATCACCGATCGTTTCGAGATCATCCTCGTCGACGACGCGAGTCCGGACCGCGCCTGGGACACCATGCGCGAACTGTGCGCCACCGATCCGCGCATCAAGGCGGTCGGGTTGTCGCGCAACTTCGGTCAGCACTACGCGATCGCCGCCGGCCTGGAGCAAACCCGCGGCGAATGGGTGGTGGTGATGGACTGCGACCTGCAGGATCGTCCCGAGGAGATTGCCGCACTCTATTCGAAGGCGCTCGAGGGCTACGACGTCGTCTTCGGCGAGCGCGAGGTTCGCCGCGACGGCTGGTTCAAGCGCACCAGCTCGCGCCTGTTCATCGGCGTGCTGAACTACCTGAGCGGCGCCGACTACGACTACCGCACGGCGAATTTCGGCGTGTTCCACCGACGCGTCGTCGACGCGGTCCGCAGCATGGGCGATTCCTCGCGATTCTTCCCGGTGATGGTGCGCTGGACCGGGTTCCGCCGCACGTCCATGCCGATCCGCCACGACGCACGCAGCGAGGGGCGCAGCGCCTACACCTGGCGCCGGCTGGTGCGGCTCGGTCTGGACATCATCCTGTCGAATTCGGACAAGCCGCTGCGGCTGGTCGCGGTCGCCGGCATCGTCATCTCGATCGTGGCGCTGATCATCACGGCATACAGCCTTCTGCGCTACCTGCACGGCGACATCGACGTGGCCGGCTACACCAGTCTGATCGCCTCGATGTGGCTGCTCGCCGGCGTGATGCTGTTCTGCATGGGCGTGATCGGCCTCTACGTCGGGCGCGTGTTCGAGAGCGTGAAGGCACGGCCCGTCTTCATCGTGCGGGAGCGGATCAACCTGTGAGCGAGTCCGTCCTGCAGCCGTCGCCGCTCGACAGCGCCCGCTTCGGGCGGCGCGTCTATCGGGCCGCGCTGCGCACGATCGACGCGCCGGCGCTCGCCGACGAACTCCGCCGCCAGCGCGTGGACACGCTGATCCTGCGCGTTCCGGCCGAAGCGGTCGGCGGCGTCGCAACGCTGCACGAGGTCGGGCTGCATCCGATCGTCGCAGACACGCACGTCGAGTACGAAGTCTCCCTGGACATGGCGGCCATCGCGCCTTCGTCCATCGCTCTGTGCGAGGTCGCCGCCGGCGATTCGGAAGCACTGCGGGCCGTCGCCAGGTCCGTGTTCGACGGCTACTCCAGCCACTACAACGCCAATCCGCTGCTGCCCGCCGCGGCGATCGCGGACGGCTACGCGGACTGGGCTGCCCGCTTCTCGCACGCCCCGCAGACGCCGACCTGGTTCGTGAAGTCGCGCGGGGAGATCGCGGGATTCTCCTGCTGCCGCGTCGACGGCGACCAGGCGCGCGGAGTGCTGAACGGTATCCTGCCGGCAGCGAGAGGCGCCGGGCACTATCGCGCCATGCTGCACGCGATGCTGGAGCGTTTCCGAGCCGCGAACCTGCGCACGTTCGTCATCGCCACGCAGGTCCACAACATTGCCGTCCAGCGCGTCTGGGCCGAGGCCGGACTGCGCCTGAAGCACGCGGAGAACACGATCCACGTCAACTGCGATTTCGGCGGACTTTCCGCGTAGGGGGAGTTCGGCACCGCCGGTCCGTTTCGTGGAGTCCGGCGGCTGTTTTCCTTTCGCCTCGTCAGGCCAGAGCCGCCGCGAGTTCGGCGCGCAGATCCGCCACGTCCTCGACGCCGACCGAAAGCCGGATCAGCGAATCGCTGATGCCAAGCCGCTTGCGGTTCGCCGGCGGGATCGAGGCGTGCGTCATGATCGCCGGATGCTCGATCAGGCTCTCGACGCCGCCGAGCGATTCGGCCAGCGCGAACAGGTGGCAGCGCTCGAGCACGCGGCGCGCCTTGCGCAGGCCGCCCTTGACCTCAATGGAGACGATGCCGCCGAAGCC
This sequence comes from Dokdonella ginsengisoli, assembly GCF_042652785.1. Taxonomy (NCBI): domain Bacteria; kingdom Pseudomonadati; phylum Pseudomonadota; class Gammaproteobacteria; order Lysobacterales; family Rhodanobacteraceae; genus Dokdonella; species Dokdonella ginsengisoli. The sequence continues at coordinate 20,256 of NZ_JBHSHD010000008.1, forward strand.
GTCCATCTGCTTCCTCGCCAGCGCGTGCTGCGCATGCGACTTCAGGCCCGGGTAGATCACCCGCTCGATGGCCGGGTGCTTTTCCAGCCATTGCGCAAGTTCGAGCGCGCCGGCGCAATGGGCGCGCATGCGCAGATGCAGCGTCTTGAGGCCGCGCATCGCCAGGAACGAATCGAACGGCCCCGCGACGGAACCGACCGAGTTGTGCAGGAAGGCCACCTGCTCGGCGAGCGCCGCGTCGCCGCCGACCACGGCCACGCCGCCGACGATGTCCGAATGCCCGTTGAGGTACTTGGTCGCCGAGTGCACGACGATGTCCGCGCCGTGTTCGATCGGCCGCTGCAGCATCGGCGAGCAGAACGTGTTGTCGACGACGAAGATCAGGCCATGCTTCTTCGCGAACGCGCCGATCTTCGCCAGATCGACCAGTTTCAGCATCGGATTGGTCGGCGTCTCCGCCCAGATCATGCGCGTGTTCGGCTTCAGCGCCGCCTTCAGCGCGGCTGCGTCGTTGAGGTCGATAAACGTGAAATCCAGGCCCGCGCTGCGGCGGCGCACGCGCTCGAACAGGCGGTAGCTGCCGCCGTAGAGATCGTCCATCGCGATGACGTGGCTGCCCGAATCGAGCAGTTCCAGCACCGTGCCGGCCGCGGCGAGACCGGACGCGAACGCATAGCCCTGGCGTCCGCCCTCGAGGTCCGCAACGCAGCGTTCATACGCCATGCGCGTGGGGTTCTGCGTGCGCGAATATTCGTAGCCCTGGTGCACGCCGGGACTGGACTGCACGTAGGTCGAGGTCGCGTAGATCGGCGTCATGATCGCGCCGGTCGAAGGATCGGGGCTCTGGCCTGCGTGGATGGCGCGGGTACCCAAACCGTGGCTGGGAGGCGTCTTCTTCATCGTTCTGGAGCCTTCTCGTGAAATGAATGTTGGACCGTCAGCGCGCCGAGGCTTCCAGCGCGAACAGATAGCAGGCGTCGACGTCGTCGGAGAGCAGGGACGCTTCGGCGAATTCGCGCGGATCGTAGTGCCCTGAGGCGGCCTGCACGGGCAGGTGCACCATGCCAACCTTGCGTGTGACGATGAAACCGGCGTCCGCGACGACACGCTCCAGCTCGGCGGGCGCGTACTCGTACTTGTGATCGGGATCGATGAACGAACCGGGGCACTGGATCTTCGTCAGCAGCCGGTTCGGCGTATCGAAGATCAACCGACCTTCGGGCGCGAGATGCGTGCGTGCCCATCCGAGCATGCCCGGAAGGGATTCCGGATAAATGTGCTCTATCGCCTGGCCGAGGAAAACGCAGTCGTACTCCCGCTCCTGCAGCGCGGGAATTTCCGCGACCTTCTCTCCGCTGCCGTGGAAATAGCTGACCGTGCCCCAGTCGAACTGCGCGGACACGCTTTGGTCGTACTTCGGCTTGCCCCAGTACTGCAGATCCGGCGGCCGGTCCAGGATGTCCAGCCGACTCGGACGATGCGGATAGCCGAGCTCGATCAGAGCGCCTTCGGGCCGGTTGGGGCTGCTGCCGCCGATGTCGAGAATCCGATCGAAGCAGGGCAGTGTCTGGATCCACTTCACACGAGACCGGTGCTGGATTCCAAGCAGATCGATGCCGAAGCTCGACAGGTACTCTTCGGATTGCAGAATGGTGTTGATGACGCCCTGATGAGTGAACCGCCCCGTCGCAATGATGTCCCGCCACGCTCGCAATCCCGAAGGATCGATTTGCCTCCGCAGCAGGACGAGATACGCCATGCGTACGTAGTGCTCTTCGTCCACCGCCGGTGAAAGTCCGAGCGCGACGGCCGCTCTGCCCATCCAACGCTTTCCTTTCCGGATCAATCCACTGGTCGGCATATCCGCTCCATAGTCATGTCACTCGCCGCCTCCCCATTCAGCAGACAGGCGATGACGAGGAAGGGACTTTTCGCCGCTGATGGCCGATTCACGACCGCCGCGCGAATTTACACTTGACGGGAATCTTCGACGCCGCCTCGCGCAAAGATCACCAAGTCGATGTGGCATGTCCCGTCCGTACCCGCACGACGGTTGGCGGCACGCCATCGATCCATGACCTCCGCGATCGTTCCACACACCTTGCGCTCGCCGTCGAATTCGATCGATTCGACCTTGGCTGCGCATTCAAAGAGTTGTTCCAAATACGTTTCCGGGTCGACCCGCGAGTGATTCCGGATCGCGACCGGATTGAATTCGGTGAAAATCACGGGCCTGTGCTTCCGCACGAGCGGCTCGATGCCCGGCCACGCCAGGGGCTCGTGCCCCTCGATGTCGATCTTGATCACGTCGAGGCGTTCGACTCCCTGCAGCAATGCGTGCACGGGCTGTGTCGGTGCGAATGCATCCGCCATTGACGCAGATATGTGCGTGTCGACGATACCATTGGAAGAATTGGCGTTGCGCAGCATCGGAACCACGCCGGCCGAAGCCGATGCGGCTACCGGAAATACACTTACGTGGTGAAACCCGTTGCCGTGGATTCCCGCACAGAGCGACTGTACGTTGCGGGCGATGGGCTCGATTGCGAACACGCGCCCCTTCGCACCGACCTTGCGTGCCGCGGACAGCGTAAAGATTCCGATGTTCGCTCCTACGTCGAGCACGGTGCCGCCGACCGGCACGCAATCGACGAACGCGGGCAGTACGTGCGGTTCGTAGGAACCGCTCGCCTGAACCGGAGCGCCGATCAGGTTGTCGCCCCGCCAAGGGTAGAGTTTGAGGCCCTCGAACTCCGCCTCGATCAAAGCCGGCTCGGCCATGTGCCGCGTCTTGTATTCGTCCGACGACTGCAGGATCGCGGCGACATCCGGCGCCGAAACACTTTGCGTGGCGATCAGCTGGCAGTACGTGTCGAATCCCCCCGCATCGGGTTCTCGCCCGAGTAGCAGGCGGTATGCGTGGCGCACGTCTTCCGGAGTGGCCTTGAGTCCGCTCATCAATAGTCCTGTTCGCTTGCGCGGCGTACCGCGCCTTCGTTGTGCAGCGTCAGCCCGCCCGCCGACGCAGATAGTTCAGCAGATCGATCCGCGTGATCAGGCCGACGAATTTCGCCCCGTCCATCACGATGGCGACGTGACCGGCGTCGAACACCGGCATCAGCGATTCGATCGAGGACTTCACGTCCAGCACCTGGAGCTTCTCGACCATCGCGGTCGAGACCTTGTCCTTGAACTTCGACTCGTCGGTGTGGACGTGCAGCAGCAGGTCCGACTCGTCGAGGATGCCGACGATGCGGTCGCCGTCCATGACCGGCAGCTGCGAGACGTCGTACAGCTTCATGCGGTTGTACGCGGTGATCAGCAGCTCGTTCGGGCCGACGACGACGGTGTCGCGGTGCGCGTAGGGGCGCAGGATCAGGTCGCGCAGGTCGCCGGTCGGCTGGCGGTCGAGGAAGCCGTTGTCAAGCATCCAGTAGTCGTTGTACATCTTCGACAGGTACTTGTTGCCCGTGTCGCAGACCAGGGTCACGACGCGCCTGGGCGCGGTCTGCTCGCGGCAGTACTTCAGCGCGGCCGCCAGCAGGGTGCCGGTGGAAGAGCCTCCCAGCACGCCTTCCTTGCCGAGCAGCTCGCGCGCGGTGAGGAAGCTCTCCTTGTCGCTGATGGCGTAGGCCTTCTTCACGCGCGAGAAGTCGCTGATGCTCGGCAGGAAATCCTCGCCGATGCCTTCGACCATCCAGCTCGCGGATTTCGTCGACAGCGTGCCTTCGTTGATGTACTGGGCGAGGATCGAGCCGACCGGATCGGCCAGCACGAACTCGGTCTGCGGCGAGACGCGCGCGAAATAGCGCGACAGACCCGTCATCGTGCCGGACGAGCCGCAGCCGAACACGATCGCGTCGACCTTGCCGTCCATCTGCTCGAGGATTTCCGGGCCGGTGCTGGTCTCGTGCGCCAGCGGATTGTCCGGATTGCCGAACTGGTTGATGAAGTACGCGCCGGGCGTCTGCGCGGCGATGCGCTCGGCGAGATCCTGGTAGTACTCCGGGTGCCCCTTGGCGACGTCCGAGCGCGTCAGGACGACTTCGGCGCCCATCGCCTTCAGGTTGAAGATCTTCTCGCGGCTCATCTTGTCCGGCACGACGAGGATGAGGCGATAGCCCTTGGCCTGGGCGACCAGGGCGAGTCCGAGCCCGGTGTTGCCGGCGGTGCCTTCGACCAGCGTGGCGCCGGGCTGGATCTTGCCGGCCTTCTCGGCGCCTTCGATCATCGACAGGCCGATGCGGTCCTTGATCGAGCCGCCGGGATTGGCGCTTTCGAGCTTGAGGAACAGTTCGCAGGCGCCGGTGTCCAGGCGCTGCGTCTTGAGCATCGGCGTGCGGCCGATCAGCTCGAGTACGCTGTGGTGAATCGTCATGCGGGCTCCGCAGGTCGTGGCACCGGACCGCTCAGGAGCGGTCGGGGGCACTCGAAACGCCTCCGGGCGGAGACGTCGGCGGATGATAACCGAGTGGAATGACGCTGTTGACCTGCCCGGGCGTGGCCGCCTCGGGGATCGGCAGGCGCCGCCGCAAACGGGCGGCGCCGGAACGGGATTCGAAGCGATTCAGCGCGGCGCGTGGGAGCTTTCCCACATCTGCGTCAACTTGTCCTTGGCGTGGAGCTTCTCGAACTTCATGCTGCGCAGGGTCGCCTCATCGACCGGCAGTACGCCCAGCTCGGCGTCGCGCACCTTGTTGTCGAGCTCCTTGTGGCGGTAGTACAGACTGCGGAACTCCGCATCCTTCTGCATCAGCGCCGCAACCTCTGACTGGTGTTCTTCTAGCATCGCTAACCTCCTCTATCGCAGGAACCGCGGACGCAGTGACGCGGCGGCGAAGCCGCGTCACTGCGTTGCGGGACGAGTACAACGATTGCGCGATGGCTCGGAAAGAGCCGCCTTTGCCACGATGGGAGCTGCAGGGAACGGCGAGGACCGATCGAACCGGTCGGCGGGCGCCACTGCCAGGAAACGTCCGAACAAGCGACTCGACCCTCGGCTAGCCGAGGCGGTGGAATCCTCTGTCGCGATCGCTGCAGTCATGGGCTTTGGCTTTGGCCCAAGCAGATACCGAAAGAATTTCCGGACCACTTGGAAGACAGACGCTACTCCTTCGATCCGGAGTTGGCAACACGACTTCCTGCAGGCGCGGGAGTTCCCGCGGCGACCCGCGGGAATCGTGAAATTATCGTTCAAAAACAGTGAATTGGCCGGCTCTTTCGGCGGCAACGGACGACCAATACCGCCCGCCGGGCGGGCGGCGCTCGCGGCCGTCGATGCCAGGCCGGCGGGCCACGCGGACCGCCCGCCTGGCGCAGGAAACCGGCGCGACTACGGCTGTCCCGAAGCCGGCGGAACCTTCTTGGGCTTGGGTGCCGGCTTCGCCGCCGGCTTGGATTTCGGCTTGGCCTGCGCATCGGCCTTCGGCGCCTTGCCGCTGAGCGCAGCCTCGAGCTCGGCTTCCTTCCTGGCCAGCGCGGTCGCCCTCGCCTGTGCGTCGGCCATGCGCTTGGCCTGGCTCGCTTCGGCGCGTGCGGCTTCGGCGGCCTGCGCGGCCTGCGCGCCCTCGGCCCGGGCCGCTTCGGCTTCGCGCGCCAGGCGCTCGGCCTCTTCCGCACGAATCTGCGACTGCAGGCGCTGGCGCTCCAGCTCCGCGCGGGCCTGGGCCGCGTCGCGCCGCGCGATCGCGAGCTGCAGCCGGTCGTTCTCGCGCTGCAGTTCGGTGCGCTGGTTCTCGAGATAGTCGGCCTCGGCCGCCGCCTGGGCGGTATCGATGCGACGCTCCACGAGGTAGACCAGCTTCTCGCGGTCGCGGCGGCCGGCTTCCTTGAATTCCGCCAGTGCCGCGCGCGCGCGGTCCAGCTGGGCGGGAGCGCGCTGGCCGAGCACGGGATCGCCGGCGAGGCGGTCGATGCGATCGGACAGGCGCTGGTATTCCTCGTCGCGCGCCGAGGCGGAGCCGCTGCACAGGAACAACGCCAGGGCCACGGCGAGCGCGTGGCGGGACGGACGGAAGCCGCGGATCATGGTTGTGCCTCCGGCGATGCGTGTTCGGTCAGGTCGCGATCCAGGGCCGAGTTCTCCTGCTTGAGCCGGTCGACCGCCTCGCGCGCCTTGGCCAGACGCGCCTTGGCGATCGCCAGTTCGCTGTCGGCGGACGACTCGCGCGCCAGTCGCGCCGCTTCGTCGTACTCCTCGCGCGCCTCGGCGGCCTGGGCCTGGTCGTAGCGCCGGCCGGCCGACCGGTATTCCGTCGAGGCGTATTCCGCGGCGCCGGCCGAGCGCGCACTGCCCAGGGAACGCGAGGCCGCGTCGAGCAGATCGGTCGGCGGCTTGGTCGGGCTGCAGCCCTGCAAGGCCAAGAGCGCCAGCGCAACGGCCGGGACATAAAGTTTTCGCATGCTATATCTCATAAGTCGCGCGCTGGTCCGTGCAAGAATTCCGTATTGTGGGAACGCTGCGCGGCGCTGGCAAATCTGCGCCGCAGCGTGGAACAGGGGCTCGGCTGCCGGGGGCGGCTGCCGGGAGATTGGATCCGAACCAGGGCGAAGTCACCGATGGACATCGGCTATTTCCTGAAACTGATGGTCGAGAAGGGTGCGTCGGACATGTTCCTGACCACCGGAGCGCCGGTCAACATCAAGGTCGAGGGCAAACTCTACCCGCTCGGCAACACCGGCATGCCCAACGGCATGGTCAAGAAGATCGCCTACTCGCTGATGGACGAGGGCCAGGTGCCGCAGTTCGAGAAGAACCTCGAGCTCAACATGGCTATTGCGGTGAAGGACACCGGCCGCTTCCGCATCAACGTGTTCAAGCAGCGCGGCGAAGTCGGCATGGTCATCCGCGCGATCAAGAGCGAGATCCCGACGATCGAGCAGCTGCGCCTGCCGCTGCTGTTCAAGAACATCATCATGGAGCCGCGCGGCCTGGTACTGCTGGTCGGCGCGACCGGCTCGGGCAAGTCGACCACCCTGGCGTCGATGATCGACCACCGCAACACGAACAGCTCGGGCCATATCCTGACGATCGAGGATCCGATCGAATACCTGTACCGCCACCGCAAGTCGGTGGTCAACCAGCGCGAGGTCGGACTCGACACGCACAGCTACCACGAAGCGCTGAAGAACGCGATGCGCGAGGCGCCGGACGTCATCCTGATCGGCGAGATCCGCGACGCCGAGACCATGGAAGCGGCGATCGCGTTCTCCGAGACCGGCCACCTGTGCCTGGCGACGCTGCATTCCAACAACGCCGACCAGACGATCGAGCGCATCCTGAACTTCTTCCCGGAATCGGCGCACCGCAACATCCTGATGAACGTGGCGCTGAACCTGAAGGCGGTCATCAGCCAGCGCCTGGTCATGGGCAAGGACGGCCGGCGTCTGCCGGCGGTCGAGGTGCTGATCAATACGCCGCACATCCGCGACCTGCTGCGCCGCGGGCAGATCCACGAGATCAAGGAAGCGATGGATCGCAGCCTGCAGGAAGGCATGCAGACCTTCGACCAATCCCTGTACGCGCTGTACAAGGAAGGCAAGATCGATCTCGAGGAAGCGCTCGGTCACGCGGATTCGCGCGACGGCCTCGCGCTGAAGGTGCGGCTGGCGGAAGGTGCCGATGTGCCGATGCACGACGTCTTCGACACGTCGTCGTATTGATGCGATCGTCCTCGATCGCCCTGACCTGACGGGACCGCGCGACGGGTGGCACGTCTTCGGCGGCTCCAGCAGCGACCATTCGCGGCCGCTCTTTCAGAACAGCAGATACGTCGAAAGGATGTACTTGTCGTTGGAGCGCGGTGGCAGGCCGGCGTGCTGGAACAGCCAGTACGGCGGGAACACGAGCAGGCGCCCGGCGCGTGCCTGCACCTTGAGGCCGAGGTCGCAGAACTCGGTCTCGCCGCCCGCGGCGACGTCGTTGAGATACCAGAGAAACACCAGGTAGCGGTTGGCGACGGCGTCGATCGAGTCGAAGTGCGGCTGGAACTGCTCGTCCGCGCCGACGCGATAGCGTTTGATGCGCAGGTCTTCGATGTCCGGCCGCGCCGGCACCGGAATGGTCAGGCGCACGCGCTCGTTGTAGAGCGCGAGATGACGATCGATCTGGTGCAGGAAGAACCCCTTGAAACCGTCGTCGGCGAGGCGCGAGACGTTCAGCTCGGTCCATCCGCTGCGCTCCAGCCCCGGCCGCACGCCGCGGCCATTGTTCGTCTGCAGATGCGCCGTCTGCTCGAAGGATGCGATCAGCTGCGCGCAGAACTGCGGCTCCAGCGCATCGTCGAACCAGACGACGTAGTCCGTCAGCGCGGGCCGGCGCGCGCCTTCCGCGTCACCAGGCATAACCCCAGCGCTCCATGACCGGCTGAAGAATCGTGCGCACGGGCGCGAGATGGTCCTCGTAACGCCGCCAGCGGTCGACCGCCCGCGCATTGGCCGGCTCGATCACCTGCGTGTAGCTCGGCGTGCTGATGTAGCCCTTGTTGCGGGCGTGCTCGTGGAATCCCAGCAGCGGGCCGGCATCGGCCAAACCCAGGAAATCGCCGATCCGCCGCGCATTGCCTTCGAAGTCCGCCACCAGCTCTTCGTAGCGCGAAACCAGCAGCGCCGGCTGCATCAGCTCCGCGTGATGGAACCACGATTCCATCGCCGCGACGTAGCTGCGCGCGAGGCGTTCCAGGGTCGAGCACATCACCATGAAGTTGGGCGAGCGGAAATGCTGCATGTAGCAGCTCAACAGCACGTCGCAGGGATGGCGCAGGGCGAGGATGATGCGCGCCTGCGGGAACAGGCGCAGGATCATCGGCAGGCGCAGCATGTTCAGGGGATTCTTGTCGACCAGCCGCTGCCCCGGCCCGAGGCGCACCGTGTTGGCGACGAGCCGCCAGTATTCCTCGCGCAGACGGCCGCACTGGGCCGGCGTGAGTTCACCGAGATCGTGCGGATAGCGCAGGCTGAGCGGCGACAGCAGCTCGATCGTGTCGTTGACGTAGATGCGCTCGTCCATCGAGCGCAGGCCGGGATGCGCGTCGAGCATCTGCTCCAGCATCGTCGTGCCCGAACGCGGAAATCCGACGATGAAGATCGGCGACGCCTCCGCGGCCGGCGGGTCCGGATCGGACCATGTACGAAATTCCCGCTCGAGCAGGCGCACCGCAGCGGTCGGCAACGCCGTCGCGTCGGGCGCCAGCAGCTGCGGGACGAGCTGCTCGGCCAGGCGCAGCTGACAGGCGTGCGCCTGCGCGAACGCCTGCATCGCCGCCTCCGCGTCGCGATGGCGGTCGCAGACCTTGCCGAGCGCGAAATAAAACCCGGCGCGGCGATGCTCGGGCTCGGTCAACGGAACGAGCTGTTCGACCAGCGCGCGCATGCGCGCCGGGTCGGCGTCGCGCGAGGCGATCGCGATCTGCGCGCCGGCGATGTCGCGGCGCAAGGCCGGGTCGCGCACCGCGTCCGGCGGAGGCAGACGGCGCAGCCATTCGCGCGCCTCGTCGAGGCGGTTCAGGCGCTCGTACAGGCCGACCAGCGAGGCCAGCACGCGTGCCTCGTCAGGCGTCCGGCGCAGGGCCTCGAGCAGGACGGCCTCGCCGTGAGTGGTCTCGCCGAGCAGGGTCAGCAGCGAACCGAGCTCGATGCGCTGCTCGTCGTTGAGGTCGGCCCATTCCCGCCACGGCTGGATCAGCTTCTGCGCGGCCGCGTGATCGCCGCATTCGTAGCAGGCCCGGGCACCGTAGAGGCGCGCGTCGAGCAGGCGCGCGTCCGCCGCGACCGCAGCCAGGAACCGGTCGCGCGCGGCGGCGACCTTGCCCGCCTCCATTTCGAGAAATCCGAGATTGACGAGCAGCCCGGCGTTGGCCGGCGCGAGGCGCAGCGCCTGTCCGTACGCCGCATCGGCGGCGATGAAATCGCCGGTGTCACGCAGCACGTTGCCGAGGTTGTTCCAGTGCTCGAACACGCCCGGCTGCAACCGAGTCAACCGGGCGTACGCGTCCACGGCCGCCGGCAGCTTGCCCTGGAACTGCAGGCTCAGCGCGAACAGGGTCAGGGCGGCGACGTCGTCGGGTGCGACGCCCAGCCGGGCGCGGCACAGCTCCTCGACGCGATCGTAGTGAGCGGCCCGCAGCAGAGCATAGGCCTGGGCCGGCGAGAACGCGGAGGAAGCGGCGACCGTCATGCGGCAACGATATCGCAGTGGTCGAAAAAAAGCCGCGCGGCTCGCACCGCGCGGCTTGCAGCCGTTCCGGCGGACCGGATCAGAACTTCACGGTCACGCGACCCCAGAAGTAGCGGCCGAGCATTTCCGAATAGTAGGTGCTGACGTCGGTGTTCGAGTTCAGCGTGTTGTTCTGGTAGATCTGCGGCGGCTTCTTGTCGAACGCATTGTCGATGCCGACGTCGAAGCGCGTCTTCAGAGACGCCAGTTCGTAGCCGATCTGGAAGTTGTGCGTCGTCGACGAGCCGTACTTGAGCACGACGCCGGGGAAGTCCGGCGAGCCGTCGGCGGAGAAGTTCTGGCGCAGGTCCATGCTGCCGACCGAGAACGGTCCGACGTAATGCGCGTACCAGCTCGCGTCGAACGCGCCCAGGCGCCAGCTGATGCCTGCGATCGCCTTCCAGCGCGCATAGTTGCCGTATTCGTTCCAGTACTTGCCGGCGAGGCTGTTGACGACGTTGCCGGGCAGGCCCGGCGTCAGCGAGTTGTCCATCCGCGCCAGGTACGTGCTGTTGAAGCTCAGCGCGAAACTGCCGAACGAGGTCTCCGGCAGGCGGTACTTCGCGGAGAAGTCCACGCCCTTCGCGTCGAAGCGGCCGAGATTGACGACCGGCTGGTAGATCGTGTCGATGGAGCCGGAGCTCGGACCATCCGGGAAGCGCCGCACGAGGCTGCAGAACTGCCCCGTGTTGTAGCAGGTGTTCACCGCCAGCGAGGCGCCGATGTTGCCGATGTAGTCGTTGAGATACAGGCGCCACAGGTCGGCGCTCAGCGAGAGGCCTTCCAGCCAGCGCGGATCGTAGACGACGCCGAAGTTGAACGACTTGCCGAACTCCGGCTTCAGGGTCGTCAGGTTCGGGTCGATGCGATGCGCCCAGATGTTGCCGGACGGCGTGCCGTTGCTCTGCGACAGGCCCGTACCGCCGAAACTGCCGTCCTGCGGAACGCCGACGCAGGCCGCGGCCACGCTCGGAGGCACGACGCCGCCTTCGAAGTTGGCGGCATTGAGCCCGTTGCAGGGATCGCGGAACAGCGGCGCGTTGCCGGCCGGTCCGGCGTAGACGTCCTGCGTGGTCGGCGCGCGGAACACCTTCGACACCGTGCCGCGCAGCAGCAGGTCCTCGATCGGACGCCACTCGACGGCGACCTTCCAGTTGTTGGTGTTGCCGAACTTGTCGAACTTCGAATAGCGGTCGCCGACGATCAGGTTCAGCGAGTGCGCGAACGGAATGTCCTTCAGGATCGGCACCAGCACTTCGAAATAGGCTTCCTTGACGTCGAGCGAACCGCTCACCGGCGATCCGCACGCTTCCTGCGCCAGGGCGCAGTTGCCGCGGTTGTCGGCGACGGAGAGGCTGTCGACGCGACCGGTCAGGCTGTCCTTGCGGTACGACACGCCGCCGGCGAGGCTGACCGCGCCGGCCGGCAGATCGAACAGCTCGCCGGCGACGTCGAAGCGCGCGATGCGCTGGCTCGCCGTGGTGCTGTCGTATTTCGGATTGACCAGCACCGACTGCAGCTGCGAGATCGTCGCCGGATCGTTGACGTTGAAGATGTTGATCGGCGTGCAGCCTTCGATCGGATTCTCCGCCGTGCCGCAGTGCACCTGGCCGTCGCCGCCGAGGAAGGACGACCCCAGCGCGTTGCGCAGCGCCGGATAGTTCACGTAGCCGTAGGAGTTGGTGTCCTTGCTGTAGTGGCCGTAGTCGAAGCCCAGATCCCAGGTCCAGCTCGAGGCGCCGAAGGTGCCCTTGAAACCGCCATGACCGGAATAGCTTTCGGTCGACTGGGCGATGACGCGATTGCCCAGGCTCGTGAAGCGGGAGAGATACTGGTAGCCGTCGCGGCCGAACTCGATGCCGAACGGGTTGTAGTAGTTGTCAGCCGCGATGGTGACCGCGTCGTTCTGCGCGTCGAACGGCAGCGGCGCGATCTGCGAACGCGAGCGGGTCTTGTTGGCGTAGACCTCCAGATAACCGGTGACGGAATCGGTGATCTTGTAGTTGCCGAGCGCGAATGCGCTGGTGCGCTCCTGCGGCGTCAGGATCAGATTGCCGACGCGCTGGTAGTTGTAGGCGTCGTTGTTCGGGCCCGAACCGACGTAGCAGCGATAGTCGCCGGGGGAACCGCCCGAGCGGCCGGCGATCAGGGTCACGCTGCCGCAGCTTTCGCCGTCCTGGTTGAAGTACATGCCGTCCGGCACGAAGATGCGGCCGCTCGGCGTACGGCTCGATCCGGCCAGGCTGACGACGCCGCTGTACAGATAGAACGCATCCGCCGAGAACGGACGGTTCGCCGCCGACGCGATCTCCTGCTTGTTGTAATTGACGCCGACGGTCAGATTGCCCTTCTCGGAATTGTGGCCGAACATCACCGAGTAGCCCTGGCGCTGGCCGTCGTCGCGGTCGGAGATGCCGTAGTCGGCCTGCAGCTCGACGCCCTGGAAATCCGAGCGCAGCACGAAGTTGACTACGCCGCCGATCGCGTCGGATCCGTACACCGAGGACGCACCGTCGCCGAGGACTTCCATGCGCTCGATCGCGCTGGCCGGAATCTGGTTGACGTCGGTGCTGTTGCCCGGGATCTGCATGATCCGGTGGCCGTTGATCAGGATCAGCGTGCGCTGGGCACCGAGGCCGCGCAGATCGATGTAGGTGCCACCGTCACCGCCGCTGTTGTTCACGCTCGGATTGGAGCCGGCGCCCGCGACGGAAGGCAGGTTCTGCAGCAGGTCGCCGACGGTCAGCTTGCCGGACCGCTCGATCGCTGCCTTGTCGATCGTGACGACCGGATTCGCCGTTTCGAGATCGACGCGCCGGATGCGCGAACCGGTGACGACCACCGTGCCCAACCGTTGCGTATCCGGACCTTGATTCTGGGCGTCCTGCGCGGCGACGGGTGCCGCCTGCGCCGCGACGGCGGCGGAAATTCCGAGGAACAAGGCATTGCGCGCAGGGTTGCGGCGAGGTACGCGATTGACGGCCATGAGCGATCTCCGGGATCGATGAAAGTGGGCACCAACGTGCGAGCGTGCGGCACCGGGAATGTGCGATCTCCAAGCGTGAATCAGCGAACGACCGATGCGAGCCCCCGTTGACCGCGCTCGATGGTTCTTAACGGCATTATTACAACAATAAAAATGCCTTGTCGACGCTCCCGTATGGATTTCGCGGATCGGAAACACGCCCGATAGTTCGTTCAGGATCATAGCCATCGGCTCGGTGGCGTCTTCCGGCAGCGGCATTTCCCGAAAAATCCGCGTGCATTGGAAAAGGCAAAAAAAACGGCCCCGTTTCCGGGGCCGTCGAAAAAACATCGCAGCAATCGCTTCTTAGAACTTCTGCGTGTAACGCAGATAGTAGAAGCGACCGATGTCGAAGCCGCCGTAATAGGCGTACTGCGAGTTCGGCGCCGAGTACATGATCGGCGGCTGCTTGTTGAACAGGTTGTTCGCACCGACCGAGATCGTGCCGTTCCACGGAGCCGTCCAGCGGATCTGGGCGTCGTGGAAGGTGGTCGAACCGACGCGGTTGGTCGGATCGGCACCGGTGTCCGGCGCGACGTGGTCAGGCTGGTTGCACTCCGGACCGCCTTCCGTGTCGTACGAGCAGCTCTCCTTCATGCTGGAGTAGTAGCGCGTGGTCCACGTCGCTCCGAAGTCACCCAGCGACCAGTCCAGGCTCAGGTTCGAACGGATGCGCGGGAAGCCCGCGAAGCTGTTCTGCACCTGCACAACGGTGTCCGGCTTGTCGTCCGGCTTGACGTTGTTGAGCTTGACGTAGGTCGTGTCCCAGCTCACGCGGAAGCGGCCGAACGCGAACTCCGGCAGACGGTAGTTCACGCCGAAATCGTAGCCTTCCACTTCCTGCCAGCCCTGGTTGATGCCGGCACGCAGCGCGGTGTTGACCGCACCGCTGGCATCACGCGTGAACAGAGCGCCCGAGCAGCGCGATTCCACGCCGAACACGTAGCAGTCCTGCAGCATCTGGCTGACGGTATCGCCGACGATCGTGTTCTTGATCTTGACGTTGTACCAGTCCAGGCTCAGGTCCAGACCCTGGATCCAGTTCGGGCTGTAGACCAGGCCAGCGGTCTTGCTGGTCGAGGTCTCCGGCTGCAGGTTCGCGTTCGAACCGGCCATGAACGGAATCGCGGTCTGGCACGGCTGCGACGTACACGGACGGCCACCCTGACGCGGCTGACGGAAGTCGGCCGCCGTCGGGTTCTGGCCACCGAAGCCGGCCACGCAGCGCGCGAGCACGTCGGGGTTGCGAGCAGCGGAACCGAGCACGGTGTCGCACGGATCGGAGTAGCTGTCGAACGTCTGGCTGAAGCCGCCGTACAGGTCGCCGATCGTCGGCGCGCGGAAGCCCTCGGCGTAGTTGCCGCGGACCAGCAGGTCCTCGATCGGACGCCAGGTCAGGCTGAACTTGCCGTTGGTCGTGTCACCGAACGTGGAGTAGTCCGAGTAGCGCGCCGCGACGTTGAACGACAGTTCCTTGAAGAACGGCACGTCCTTCAGCACCGGCACGTCCACTTCCACGTAGTACTCGTCGACCGAGTAACGACCCTTGGTCATGGTGCCGGCGAGGTCGGTACTCTGACCGGCCTGCTTGGACGCGTCCGGCTCGAAGCGGCCCGACTCCGAGCGGTACTCGTAACCCGTGGCGAGACCGACGTCACCCGCCGGCAGCGAGAACAGCGAACCGGTCAGGTTGGCGCTGTAGTCCACCGTCTTGGTGCGGCCGGTGTCGTGGTAGAACGGGAACAGGAACGTCTGCAGTTCCTTGTTGCCCGACAGCGAGTCCGGAGCGACCGTGCCGGCCGGATAGAACGGGTTCCACGGCACGCACTGTCCGGGGCCCGAACCGTACGGGGTCGGGCTGTCCGCCGTGCCGCACTCGACGCGGTTGGTCAGCGGGTTGAAGAACGAAGCGCCCGTCGATGCCGCCACGGCCGGCAGGCTGTAGTCGCCGCGGCCGGTCTTGAGCAGGTCGTTGGTGTTGACGTAGCCGCCGACGTCCCAGTTCCAGGTGCGGCCGGCGATCTCGAAGGAGCCTTCCAGCGTGCCGGAGAAGCGGTACGTCTGCAGGTCGCTGCGCGTAACGCGCGGCACTTCCCAGCCGCGGCGCAGGAAGTAGACGTTGGTCGCGTCAGCCGGATCGGCGACGTGCTGCGTGCCGAACGGGTTGTAGTAGCTGTCCGGCGACAGGTTGCCACCCTGGAACGGATAGCCCGCGACCTGCTGCGTGGTCGAGCGCTTGTTGTACAGGATGTCGGTCGAGAACTTGATGTTGTCGGTGATGTTGTACTCACCGGCGACGAACAGCGAGTGACGGTCCAGACCCGTCGTGCCCATCATCTGCTCGTTGGAGTTGCTGAGGTCGGACGCGCCACCGGCCGAATTCGTGCCGTGGAAGTCGTTCGGACCGTTGTTGTAGCCGGCGTTGAACGGATTGCCGCCCGGGTTCAGCGTACAAGCGCCGTACGGGCTGTCTTCGATGCCCGGACAGCCGTTGGGCAGGAAGAACACGCCCCACTGCGAGACCGGGGTCAGCGCATCGAGCGGATGACGGCTGCTGTTGCCGTAACGGCTGTAGGGACGATTCTTCGCCCAGGTCGGCTCTTCCTTCGAATACTCGGCGGCGACCGTGATCGAGCCGCGCTCGTTGTGCGAGCCCAGCGTCATGCTGTAGGTCTGCTTGGTGCCGTCGCCTTCGTCGTACTGGCCGACGTAGGCGCTGGCTTCCATGCCGTCGTAGTTACGACGCGTGATGATGTTGACCACGCCCGCGATCGCGTCGGAGCCGTAGATCGCCGAGGCGCCATCCTTCAGCACTTCGATGCGCTCGACCGCCGCGACCGGAACCTGCGACAGATCCTGCAGGCCGTCGCTGGTCGCGCCCAGGCGCTTGCCGTTCAGCAGCACCAGCGTGCGGTTGGCGCCGAGGTTGCGCATGTCGATGTAGTAGCCACCGACGTTCTCACCGGAGGCCAGCACGCTCGAGCGGCTGATCGGCGGCGAGCCGGCTTCGGTCAGGTTCGACAGGATGTCGACGACCGTGTTGAAACCCTGCTTCTCGATCGCGGCGCGATCGAGCACCAGGATCGGCTGGGCGGTTTCGACGTCCGCCTTGCGGATGCGCGAGCCCGTCACCGTGACGGTTTCCAGCGACTGCGTTTCACCTTGCGGGTCTTGCGCGAAGGCCGGGGCCGCGGTCAGGGCAACCGCGGCCGCGGTTCCCGTATACAACGCATAGCGCACGGCTTTGAAAAGCTCGTTGCTCGATAAATTCATTTCACTCTCCAACGTCAGAGTTGTGTCACAGCTCGGGACATGTGCTCTCCCATCCATGGGAACGACCAAAACGGTCCACCAAAACCCTCGGCAGTTGCCGATACTAACAAGATTCTTACGCCATGGGAATCCCTGAGCACAGCCTTAACAACTCGGGAAAATTTTTGTTATTCAACAACTTATAACTTTCGGACGAAGCGCTCGGCGCCCAACCTCGAGGCTGGGAGGGACGAAATGTGAAAATTCAAGGAATGCCCCGAGCAGGTGCCTGCCGGCTTCGCGCAGATTCCGATTTCGACGCCCGCATACCCTGTGGACGCCGCTTGGGAAAGGGAGAGAAAAGGCCGCTGACAGGAGTGCCGGCGAAGACGACGCACAGCGCCGCCCGGCATGCGCGGCGAGCTTGGAATCAAGAGAGGGGCAACGGCAGGGAGAACGATGCCGGACCTGGATCCGCCGAATCTCCGACGGAGAGGAACGAAACCTCTACAGATCCTGACGGTACTGGATGTACGGCGTACGGTTCTGCTGTCCGTCCGCGTCGCGGGAAGCATTGATCGGCGCGTTCAGAATGTTCTGCGTACCGACGCTGAGCTCGCCGCTCCACGGGGTACGCCAGGACACGCCGAGATCGAGCGTGGTCCAGCGCTTGCCGGCGAACATCGGGTCGTCGCTGCGCAGCACGTGTCCGACGACTGCGCCGCGCAGCGAGCCCGCGCCCAGCCCGAGGCTGAGCGAAAGCTGGTCGAGGTCGATACCCGGCAGCCCGCCCTGGCCGATCGCGGAAAGACGGCTGCGGCCGTAGCTCGCGGCGACGTCGAAGGACGGACCGCTTTCGAACTGCCAGCGGCCACGCGCGTACAGCGCGGCTTCCGAGTCCAGTCCGAGTCCGTAGGAATTGAGCGCCCCCGGCAGGGTCAGCACCGGCACGACGCTGTTGCCGAGCGAGAGTTCGCCGAGCGCGGGAGTGCCCGGTTGCGACTGCAGCCACGACAGACCGTAGGAAAGATCCAGCGCACCGTCAGGCGTGGTCCAGCCCAGGCCCAGCGCGCCGGTCATCGAATTGCGCGCCCACGGCGTGGACGCCGGAACGCTGCAATTGATCGACGTGCAGGTGGCGGAAGGCGTGGCGAGATATTGTCCGAACATCGCGTCGGCGCGGAAACCGTTGCCGAGCTGCCAGCTCAGTCCGCCCGCGCTCGCCTGCGAGCTGCCGGCAAGATGCCAGGCGGAAGGACCGGCGTAACCGGGGGTCGGGTCGATCGGCGACTGCCCCCATTCCCGCGGCAGGGCGACCACCGCCAGCAGCTGACCGTCCGAACCGGACCAGATCGGCACCACCGGCGCGCCCTGGGCCAGCATCGGCGGGGCTCCATCGAACGCGAGCAGCTCGTCGACCAGGGGGGTCTTGCTCGTCGGATGCACCGGCGCCAGGGGCGGCAGCGACTGTGCCGCACCCGCAATCGGGAACAGCGCGATCAGCAACCACTTGGCAAGACGCAGTTTCATTGGAGCCGGTACCGGAACGATCCTCGCGGGCGCGCAGCAGAGAGAGTGCGCGCGGATAGCAGAGTTCCCAAGCCTCGAAGGCTGGCCGAGTATAGCTCGATTTACGAAATACTAACAGGCCTCGCCAGCACCGAACTTTGCGAAAAATCGCGTCCCCGCTCACGAAACCGAAAGACGACGACCCGCCTTTCCCGCCATCCGGCGGGCCCAGGCACCGAACGGCGAACCCGGCCGCGGCACAGCCCTCCCCGGGCGCGCATGCGCCATCAGTCATGCCGAAATTCCATCTCCAGACCTATGCCCCTACGCGGCAAGTCGCCGCATACTCCGGCAGCTGTCCAGCCTACTACTCGGGGAACCTCCGTATGACCAGTCTGCCATCACGCTCCGCGCTCGCCGCGGCCCTGCTCCTTGCCTTGAGCGCCGGTGCGCCTGCCGCGAACGCCGTCTCGGCCTCCGTCGTCGCCGCACACCCGTCGATCGACGCGATCGACGCGGCTCGCGCGAACCCGGACGTGATCATCCTGCAGACCGGCATCTTCGACCCCGCCGCACAGCAGTTGAACGTCGACTCGGTCGGCGCCGCCGCGGATGCGCCTTCCGCCTATGCGATCGTGCAGTTCCGGCAGGGCCAGCTGCGCGAACAGAAGACGCTCGCCGCCCGCGGCGTGCAGTTTCTCGGCTACGTGCCGAACAACGCCTACTACGTCCGCCTCAACGGCACCAAGCTGGAAGATCTGAGCCGCAATCCGGCGGTCCGCTGGGCCGGTCCGCTGCGGCCGGCGATGAAGCTCGACCCGCAGCTGTGGCGCGCTGAGCGCGTCGCGTCGAAGGCGCTGCAGGAAGACGGCCGCTACGAAATCATCGTCAACGCCTTCGCCGGCGTCTCGTCGGCGAACATGGCGGCGGCACTGCGCAAGCGCGTGCCGAACGTCGAGATCACCCTGCGCAGCGAGCGCGCGGACGCCATGCCGTACGTGCGCGCCGCCGTGCAGCCCGCCGACCTCGACGCCCTGCTGCTGGCCGCGACCGAGATCGACGGCGTCGTCAGCGTCGCACCGTGGGTGCCGACGACGACGAACAACGCCGGCGGCATCGCCGCGCTGCAGGGCAATCTCACCGCGTCCTGCGCCGGCAGCGGTCCGGTCTGCGGTCCGGCGCCGCTGTTCGACCAGGGCATCACCGGCGCCGGGCAGATCGCCGCGGTGGCGGACTCGGGCACCACCGTCAACGCCGCCTGGTTCACGACCCTGGACAAGGGCAGCGGCCCGCACACCGAAGTCACCTTCGCCGAGAATCCGCCGCCGGCGCTGCCGAACATCGGCACGCTGTATCCGGACAACAAGATCATCGGCTACTGGACGCAGCCGGGCGGCCCAACCGACTACGACTACGTGTCCGGCCACGGCACGCACACGACCGGCACCGTCGTCGGCGACGCTTCCGGCACGTTCGGCGCGAACTCGTTCATGCCGTCGACGCCGCTGCTGCCCAACCACGACCTCGCCGACGGCATGGCGCCGAACGCGCAGCTGCTGATGCAGGACATCGGCCCGAACAACGCCACGTCGGTCATCGCGGCCGACTTCGCCGGCACCCTCGAGCAGGCCTACCGCGCCGGCGCGCGCGTGCACAACAACAGCTGGGGCGGCCCCACGGCCGGCCAGTATTCCGATCAGGACGCGGCGGCCGATTCGGCGATCCGCAAGCGCGAGGAACTGCTGGTCGTCATCTCGGCCGGCAACGACCGCGCCGGTGCAACCCAGACCGGTTCGCCCGGCAACGCCAAGAACGCCGTCACCGTCGCCGCCCTCGGCCACGCCGGCAGCCTGGTCAAGGCCAGCTACTCCAATGCCGGCCCGACCGCGGACGGCCGCATAAAGCCGGACGTGGCCGCGCCCGGCAGCAGCGTGATCTCCGCGCGCAACAGCGCCACGCCGGTCAACTCCACGCCGACCGCGCCGCAGACGGCGCCGAACTCCGGCACCTCGATGGCGGCACCCACGGTGACCGGCAACGCGGTGCTGCTGCGGGAGTTCTTCACCGACGGCTTCTATCCGCGCGGCGAGAAGACCTCCGACGACGCGCTGAACCCGACCGGCGCAACCTTGAAGGCGCTGCTGCTCAACGGCACCACGCCGGCGACGACACCAGCGGCGTTCCCGAACACCGGCACCGGCTGGGGCCGTCCGTGGCTCGACAATTCACTGTGGTTCAAGAACACAATGCCCAACGGCGACGACAGCCGCCGCCTGCGCCTGTTCGAACGCACCAACGAAGCGGGCATGCAGACCGGCGACGTGCACGAATACGCCATCGCCAGCGTGGCGGCGGGCATCGAGTTCCGCGCCACGCTGACGTGGTTCGATCCGGCCGCCGTGCCGGGCTCCGCCTCGACGCTGATCAACAACCTCGACCTCGAAGTCGTCGCGCCCGACGGCCAGACCTATCTGGGCAACCGCTTCAGCGGCGGCGTGTCGACCACCGGCGGCACGGCCGACGCGAAGGACACGGTCGAGCAGGTGCGCTTCACCGCGCCGGTCGCCGGCAGCTACACGCTGCGCGTCAAGGCGACGTCGGTGCCGGGCGACGGCAGCGTCGGCAGCGATCGCCAGGGCTACGCGCTGGCGGTTTCCGGCGGCTTCGGCCTGCCCGACACGGCCGCGCTGCCGGCACCGACCGCACTGTCGGTCGCCGGCAACGGCAGCAGCGGCGTCGAGATCGGCTTCACGCTCGCCGGCGGCGCACAGGGCGCGCAGCTGTACCGCGCCGACGGCACCTGCGCGACCGCGCAGGCGGGCGATTTCCATCTGGTCGCCTCCGGCAGCGGCGCGCCGCTCACCGACGACACCACCGTCGGCGGCTTCGACTACGCCTACAAGGTGCGCGGCATCTCCAACGACGTCGAAGGCGAGGCCTCGACGTGCATCGACGTCGTCTCGCAGGACGACTGCACGCTGGCGCCGACCTTCGACATCGGCTCGGTGATCGCCGACGGCGCCAATGCGAGCTGCAGCGTGAACCTCGAATGGACCCCGGCGGAGAGCGCCTGCCCGGCGGCCGCGACGATCACCTACAAGATCGAGCGCGACACCGATCCGTACTTCGGCAACGCGCAGACGCTGGCCCCGGGCCAGTCCGGAACCACCTTCGCCGACACCGCGGTGACCAGCGGCACGCCGTACTTCTATCGCGTCACGGCGACCGACGCCGACGGCAACACCACCGTCGCACGCACCGCCAACACGACGCCGACCGGCGCCGACGGTCCGGATCCGGCAGCCTTCCTCGACGACGTCGACACCGGCAGCTTCATGCACATGCAGGCTCCGTGGCAGATCACCAACGCGGCCGCCAGCGCGGGCAGCTTCAGCTACCGCAGCGCGCGTGACGGCGAGCCGTACCCGGCCAACACCTGCGCCAGCATCCAGACGCCGCCGCTGACGATCGCGGCCGGCGCGACGGGCCTGAGCTTCAAGGCGAAGTACGACCTCGAACTCGAGTGGGACGGCGTGGCGATGGAAATCTCCACCGACGGCGGCACCACCTGGAACGACCTGCCGCCCACCGGCGGCTATCCGAGCTCGTTCGCGGCGACCGAGGACAGCACCCCGGGCATCCCGGCCAACGCCTGCGGCTACCGCGCCACGCACGGCGCCTTCAGCGGCGTGACGACGGCGACCTCGAACGACGATCCCGGCAACGGCACCGCCACCGCCGTGTTCAAGCCGTTCGCTGCCGACCTGTCGGCCTACGTCGGCCAGACCGTGCAGATCCGCTGGGTGCTCGCCACCGATCCGCTGGCCACGTTCGATGGCTTCTCGCTCGACGAAGTGCGCATCGGCGACGGCGACTCCGGCGACGTGATCTTCGCCAATGGCTTCGACGAGGACACCGGCAGCGGCGACCACATGTGCCATTGACGCGACGAGTACCGCCCGTCGCAACGACGGGCTAAGCTGCAAAGACGCCGGCGCGGACTTCCGCGCCGGCGTCGTTTGCGCAAGTCCGACCACCGCCGATGCCCGCTGCCGCCCGCTCCCTTCCCCGCCGCTTCCTGCGCTGGCTGCTGATCGCCGTGGCGGTCTGGCTGGCGACGAGCGTGCTCGCGGTGCTCGTGCTGCGCTTCGTGCCGCCGCTGACCTCGGCGGTGATGCTGCAGGACTGGCTCGGCGCACGGCTTGCCGGCGAAGGCGGCTACGCCCTGCACTATCGCTGGACGCCGTGGGAGCAGGTGTCCAAGGCGCTGCCGATCGCCCTGGTCGCGGCCGAGGACCAGAAATTCCCCAGCCACCACGGCTTCGACTTCGACGCCATCCAGGACGCGCTGGCCGAAGCGGAGGAAGGCGAACGCCTGCGCGGCGCCAGCACGATCAGCCAGCAGGTCGCCAAGAATCTGTTCCTGTGGAACGGCCGCAGCTTCGTGCGCAAGGGCCTGGAGGCGTACTTCACCGTGCTGGTGGAGGCGCTGTGGCCGAAGCGGCGCATCCTGGAGGTCTATCTGAACATCGCCGAGTTCGGCGACGGCCTCTACGGCGCGGCGGCGGCCAGCGAACGCTTCTTCGGCGTCGGGCCGGCACGGCTGGATGCGCGCCAGGCCGCCCTGCTCGCCGCCGTGCTGCCCAACCCTTCGCGCTACCGCGTCGACAAGCCCTCGCCGTACGTGCTGCGCCGCGCGGCCTGGATCCAGCGCCAGGCGAACCAGCTCGGCGGCCCCGCCTACCTGCCGCGCTGAAGGCGCCGTCGCCGCGATTTCGCGCGTCATCGCCGTCGGCTAGCATGCGGCGTCCCCCATCGCGGTATCGCTCATGTCGAAACTGACGGTCGTCGTGCCCGCCTACAACGAGAGCGAGGGCCTGCGCGAATTCCACGCGCGCCTCGCGGCCGTGCTCGACCAGCTCGATCTGGAAACCGAGGTGCTCTACGTCGACGACGGCAGCCGCGACGACACTTTCGCGATCATGCGCGCGCTGCGCGAATCCGATCCGCGCGTCTCGACGCTGAAGCTGTCGCGCAACTTCGGCAAGGAACTGGCGCTGACCGCCGGCCTGGACTACGTCGACGCCGACGCGGCGGTCGTCATCGACGCCGACCTGCAGGACCCGCCGGAACTGATCCCGACCTTCGTGCAGCACTGGCGCGAAGGCTACGACGTCGTCTACGGCACGCGCGCCTCGCGCGCCGGCGAAACCGGCTTCAAGAAATTCACCGCGTCGGGCTTCTACCGCGTGATGGGCCGGCTGTCGTCGACGCCGATCCCGCGCGACACCGGCGACTTCCGCCTGCTCTCGCGCCGCGCGCTGGATGCGCTCAAGCAGGTGCGCGAACGGCAGCGCTTCATGAAGGGCCTGTTCACCTGGGTCGGCTTCCGCCAGCTGTCGGTCGTCTACCACCGCGATCCGCGCTACGCTGGCGAGACCAAGTGGAACTACTGGAAGCTGTGGAACTTCGCCATCGAGGGCATCACCTCGTTCTCGGGCGCGCCGCTCAAGCTCGCCACGTACTTCGGCCTGCTCACCGCGATCGTCGCGTTCCTGTTCGGGCTGTGGGTGCTCGCCAAGGCGCTGTGGCTGGGTGATCCGGTGCGCGGCTATCCGTCGCTGATGGTGGTCGTGCTGTTCCTCGGCGGCGCGCAGCTGATGGCGCTCGGCGTGATCGGCGAATACCTCGGACGCCTCTACGTCGAATCCAAGCAGCGGCCGCTCTACCTCATCGACGAATACCGCCCGGCCGGCTGACGGCGCGCCACGCGGCGGCATTTCCCGGGCAGGCGACTGATCAAATGTGCCGCTGCGTCTAGCCGGCGGCCACCCTGCCTTCGAGCCGAATATGATCCGCCGCAAGGCGGAGGCAGTCTCGGCCTGGGCAGGAGGGAGCACCGATGCGCAAGATGGCCGGATGGTGGATTGCCGCGGGCCTCCTCGCGGCCGCGGGGGGCCTGTACTGGCAGCAGGCGGAGCGAAGCCGCCCCCTGTTCCTGCGCGGCGAAGCCGAGGAGGCCGAGGAAGGCGGCCGCCCGCCGGTCGAAGGCGACTACTGGGCCATCCGCCTGGCCTACGCCGGCGACCCGCAACGCCTGCATTTCGAGCCGGCCTGGCTGCTGGAAGCGTCCAAGCAGAACCAGCGCATCGCCGCCGCCGCGCCGGCCGGCGCGCGCACCTACGCACGGTCGGCGAAACAGGCGCTCGCGCTGGACCCCGATGCCTTCACCCTGCTCGGCCCGAAGCCGCTGGTCGGCGAGGGATTCGGCGTCGGCAGCAATGCCGGACGCACGAACGTCATCGTCAGCGACCCGACCGACCCGGCCGTCGCCTGGATCGGCTCCGACGGCGGCGGCGTGTGGAAGACCACGAACTGCTGCTCGGCGGCGACGACCTGGACGGTCAAGACCGATTTTCCCGAGATCGCCAGCATGGCGATCGGCGACCTGACGCTCGATCCGAACGACCCGAACGTGCTCTACGCCGGCACCGGCGACCTGCGCTACGGCTCGTTCTCGTTCGGCGCCGCCGGCCTCCTCAAGAGCACCGACCGCGGCGAGACCTGGAGCCTGCTCGGCCTGGACGTGTTCAATCCGATGTACGGCCCCTCCGCCGGAGGTTTTCCGCAGTACCAGTCGATCGGCAAAGTCGTCGTCGATCCGAATGATTCGGACCACGTCATCGTCGGCACCAAGACCGGCCTGTACTTCTCCTACGACGGCGGCACGAACTGGGACGGCCCCTGCTACACCAATTCGCTCACCACGGCGACGCCGCCGCAGCGCCAGGACATGACCGGGCTGATCGCCGTGAACCGCAGCGGCAGCACCGTGCTCTACGCCGCCGTCGGCACGCGCAGCCAGCCGACGCCGGTGCAACCCGACCTGGTCAACAACGGCGCCAACGGCGTCTACCGTGCGGACATGCCGGCCAGCGGCTGCCCGGCCGTGTCCGACTGGACCCTGCTGGCGAACGGATTCCCGACCGGCACCGGCAACGGCACGCCGAACAATTCGCGCGGCCGCCTGGAAATCGCCGTCGCCCCGGGCGACTCGATGACGCTCTACGCGATGTTCGCCAACCCCGCCAACAGCGGCATCTCCGGCATCTGGAAGACCACCGACGGCGGCGACACCTGGACGCAGACCGGCCAGCCCGGCGATCCCGGCGAACAGATGTGGTACGACGCCGGCATCACCGTCTCGCCGACCGATGCGAACGTGGTCTTCGTGAGCACCGTCGACCTGTTCCGCACCACCGACGGCGGCAGCACCTGGACCAACCTGACCGGCGCCTACAGCGGCGGCCCGGTGCATCCGGACAACCATGCGCGCGCGATCGTCGGCGGCGATGCGAACAGAGTCCTCAACGGCAACGACGGCGGCGTCTACTACCTCGACAACGCGTTGACGGCGAGCAGCTACAACAATGCCAACTGGACGGCACTGAACGACACGCTGCCGACGATCGAGGTCTACCACGGCGACATCACCGCCGATTTCGCCACCGCCGCCAGCTCGGGCGTGAGCGCCGGCTTCCAGGACAACGGCAGCGCGACCGCGGTGTTCTCCGGCACTCCCGTGGCCGGCCCGTGGAACGCGACAAGTGGCGCCGACGGCATCGTCTCGCGCATCGAGCCGGTCCTCGGCCAGCGCTGGTACTACTCCTGGCAGAACGGCAACGTATTCGTCAGCACGGACGGCCCCGACGGCGCGGAGGCCAGCGCCTCCGGCAACTGGGGCGACGACACCCTGAGCTTCATCTTCCCGTTCGACATCTACCGTTACGGCGCGCTCGACGTCGCCGGCAGCGGCTGCACCAGCACACAGGGCTGCACGCACCTGATCGCCGGCTCCAACCGCGTGTGGGAAACCACCACCGGCGGCGTCAACGGCAACGGCTGGGCGCCTAAGACACCCAACCTGACCAAGGGCACGCTGCAGGCGCGCTCCTTCATCAACAACCTGCACTACTCCGTCAGCGACCCGACCGTCGCCATCGCCGGTACCAACGACGGCAACGTGCAGTACGTGTTCGGCCTCGGCGCGGCCAGCGCGGCGACGGCGGTCGACGTGACCGGCGGCAACGCGGTGCTGCCGAACCGGCCGGTGATGGACGTCGCCACCGATCCGCTGAATCCGCTGGTCGGCTACGCCGCGATCGGCGGCTTCACCGCGAACGCGCCGGCGACGCCGGGCCACGTACTGCAGGTGACCTGCACCGCGCAGTGCGCGAGCTTCACCTGGGTCGACAAGAGCGGCAACCTGCCCGACATTCCGGCCAACGCGGTCATCGTCAATCCGCATATTCCCCGGCAGGTCTTCGTCGGCATGGACTGGGGCCTGTACTTCACCGACGACATCACCGCGCAGACGCCGGTGTGGCAGCGCTTCGAGGGCCTGCCGCACGTGATGATCTGGAGCCTGTCGATCGACCGCGGCTTCACCACGCTGGCCGCCTACACGCGCAGCCGCGGCGTGTGGGCCTGGCCGCTGCCGGTCGGCGAAGGCGGCGGCAGCGCGGACCTGTCCGTGACGCTGACGCCACCGGCTGGCGTGGAGCCCGGACTGGAGCTGAACTACACGATCCGCG
Organism: Dokdonella ginsengisoli; assembly: GCF_042652785.1. NCBI lineage: Bacteria > Pseudomonadati > Pseudomonadota > Gammaproteobacteria > Lysobacterales > Rhodanobacteraceae > Dokdonella > Dokdonella ginsengisoli. The sequence goes on from NZ_JBHSHD010000008.1 coordinate 46,849, forward strand.
TGACGAACAACGGCCCCGACGCGGCCGACAACGTGCAGCTGGACAGCCCGCTGGCTCCCGGCCTCGGCTTCAAGTCCAACGCCGGCGACTGCAGCGGTGCCTTCCCATGCACGTTCCCGAGCCTGGCCCCCGGCGCGAGCGTGACGGTGACCACGCGTGCCTGCGTCGCGCGCGACACGGCCGCATCGGGACCGGTCGCGTTCACCGCGACGGCGTCGTCGGACACCACCGATCCCGTCGTCGCGAACAACAGCGCCGGCGCCGACGCGCCGCTGATCCCGGTACAGTTCGCCGACGGCTTCGACTGCCCCGGCGCCTGAACGACCGCCGTCGCGTGTTGCGCGGCGGCGAGCCTGGCACGCGCGGCGGCGCTACACTGCCTCCGGCGGCGAACGCGCCGCGCTCCGCCGGAGGAAAGCATGCTGCAGGTCAAGCATCTACTCGCGGAAAAGGGCAGCGAGGTCTACTCGGTCGGCCCGGACGAGCCCGTCCTCAACGCGATCCGCACGATGGCCGACCGCTACATCGGCGCCCTGCTCGTCATGCGCGGCGACGAACTGGTCGGCATCGTTTCCGAACGCGACTACGCGCGCAAGGTGATCCTCAAGGGCCGCCACTCGGACGACACGCCGGTCAGCGACATCATGTCGCCGAACGTGCTGACGGTCGGACCGGAAGACACCATCGACACCTGCATGCGCCTGTGCACCGACCGCCGCGTGCGCCACCTGCCGGTGGTCGACCACCGCAAGGTCGTCGGCGTGGTCTCGATCGGCGACCTGGTCAAGGCACTGATCAGCGAGCAGAGCACGCAGATCGAACAGCTGCAGCGCTACATCGCGGGCTGAAGTCAGCGCGGGCTGAAGTCGGCGCGCGCAGAATCCGAGCAAGACACGCTGCCGTCATGCCCGCGAACGCGGGCATCCATCGAGTGCAGCCGGTGGATTCGCGCTTCCGCGGGAATGACGACGTTTCCCGGGCCGGTTCTCTTTCAACGCGCCGCTTACGCCGCGTCCGGCTGGTTCTCCGGCCGCGCCGCCTCGAACGCCGGCAGCGACAGGCAATGCTCGTTGACGCGCCGGATCGTCGGGAACGGCGTGAGGTCGAGGCCGAAGCGGTTCGCGTTGTAGACCTGCGGAATCAGGCAGGCGTCGGCCAGGGTCGGTTCGTCGCCGTGGCAGCACAGGCCGGTCGCCGGATCGGACGCGAGCAGTGCCTCGAACGCGCGGAAGCCTTCCGCCATCCAGTGCCGCATCCACGCCTCGCGCGCCGGCGGCGTCGCGTCGAACTCGCGCTCGAGGTACTGCATCACGCGCAGGTTGTTGAGCGGATGCACGTCGCACGTGACCAGCAGGGCGAGCGAGCGTACGCGCGCGCGCGCCAGCGGCTGCGTCGGAAGCAGCTTCGCGCCGCCCGCCTCGCCGGCCTCGTCCAGATACTGGAGTATCGCCAGCGACTGCCGGATCACCTCCGCGCCGTGCACCAGTACCGGCACGGCGTCCATCGGGTTCAGCGCATGGTGCTCGGCGCCGTGCTGCTCGCCGCCGTTGCGCACCAGATGCACCGGCTTCTGCGCGTAGCACACGCCCTTCAGGTTCAGGCCGATGCGCACGCGATAGCAGGCGCTGGAGCGCCAGTAATCGTACAGGACGAATCCGGCCGCCATCGCCTCAGACCGCCTGCTTCGTCACGACCTGCTCGATCGCGCCGAACAGGCTCTTGCCGGCGGCATCGGTGATCTCGATGCGCACCGTGTCGCCGAACTTCAGGAACGGCGTCGACGGCTTGCCGTCGCGCAGGGTTTCCACCGTGCGCTGCTCGGCCAGGCACGAGGCGCCCTTGGAAGTGTCCTCGTTGGCGATCGTGCCGGAGCCGACGAGGGTGCCGGCCGACAGCGGCCGCGTCTTCGCCGCGTGCGCGACGAGCTGGGCGAAGTCGAACTGCATGTCGACGCCGCACTCGGCTTCGCCGAACCACTGGCCGTTGATCCAGGTGCGCATCGGCAGGTGCAGCTTGTTCGCGCGCCAGGCATCGTCGAGCTCGTCCGGCGTGACGAACACCGGCGACAGCGCCGAGCGCGGCTTGGACTGCAGGAAGCCGAAGCCCTTGGCCAGTTCGGCCGGGATCAGGTTGCGCAGCGATACGTCGTTGACCAGCCCGATCAGCTGGATGTGCGCAGCGGCATCCGCGGCGGAAACGCCCATCGGCACGTCGTCGGTGACGACGACGACTTCGGCTTCGAGGTCGATGCCCCAGTCCTCGCTGGCGGCGAGGATCGGATCGCGCGGACCGTAGAAGCCGGCGCTGGTCGCCTGGTACATCAGCGGATCGACGTAGAAGCTCTCCGGCACCTCGGCGCCGCGCGCGCGGCGCACGCGCTCGACGTGCGGCAGGTAGGCGCTGCCGTCGACGAATTCGTAGGCGCGCGGCAGCGGCGCGGCGAGCGCGACCGGGTCCAGCGCGAACGCGCCGTCGGCCTTGCCTTCGTTCAGGGCCTCGGCGAGCGTGTTCAGCCGAGGCGCCGCGTTCGACCAGTCTTCCAGCGCGCGCTGCAGCGTCGGCGCGATCGCGCCCGCGCGCACGGCACGCGAGAGATCGCGGCTGACGACGATCAGCGTGCCGTCGCGGCCGCCTTCCTTGAGACTGCCAAGCTTCATGGTCCGACTCCGTTTTCGAAGGTGTCGCGGGCGGGTCCAGCCGACGCTGCCACCGCCCGCGGGGCAATTGTCGTCGATGTCGCGGTCCGCGGCTGCCGGTGTGCTCCGGGGAGCGTCAGGTCGCGGAGAAATTCTTGCGCAATCCCTGCCAGCAGGCCTGGTACTCGCGCTGGCGATGGGCCGCGTCGATCGCCTGCGCGGTCGGGCGGATCACCGCGCGCGACTCGAACATGAAGGCCATCGTGTCCCGGATGTAGTCCGGCTTGGACGTGTCCGCCGCGCTGGCCTTCTCGAACGTCGCTGCGTCAGGGCCGTGGCCGGTGAAGCTGTTGTGCAGCGAGCAGCCGCCGGGCGCGAAGCCTTCCGCCTTCGCGTCGTAGGCGCCGTGGATCAGACCCATGAATTCGCTGGCGACGTTGCGGTGAAACCACGGCGGGCGGAACGTGTCCTGCATCGCCAGGATGCGCGGCGGAAAGATCACGAAGTCCATGTTGCTGACGCCCTCGTGCTCGCCGGGCGAATGCAGCACGAGGAAGATCGACGGATCGGGATGGTCGTAGCTGATAGAGCCGATCGTGTTGTGGCGGCGCAGGTCGTACTTGTACGGCGCGTAGTTGCCGTGCCAGCCGACCACGTCGATCGGCGAGTGGTCGATCGGCGCGCGCCACAGGTGGCCCTGGAATTTCGCGATCAGCTCGAAATCGCCCTCGGCGTCCTCGTACGCGGCGTGCGGGGCGAGGAAGTCGCGCGGATTGGCCAGGCCGTTGCTGCCGATCGGCCCAAGGTCGGGCAGCTTCATCATCGCACCGAAGTTCTCGCACACGTAGCCGCGCGAAGGACCGTCCGGCAGCGCGACGCGGAAGCGCACGCCGCGCGGGATCAGCGCGATCTCGTGCGGGACGACGTCGAGCACGCCCAGTTCGGTCTCGATGTGCAGGCCGCCCTGCTGCGGCACGATCAGCAGTTCGCCGTCGGCGTCGTAGAACCAGCGGCCGTGCATGTCGCGATCGGCGGCATACAGGTGCACGCCGATGCCGGTCTGCGCCTGCGGCGATCCGTTGCCGGCCATCGTGAACAGGCCCTCGACGAAATCGGTCGGCTGCTGCGGCAGCGGCAGCGGGCTCCAGCGCAGCTGGTCCGGCGTGACCGGACCGTCGCCGAAGTCGTTGTGGAAATACGATTGCGCGAACGGCACGAAGGTGCCGTGCATCGCCGCCGGGCGGATGCGGTAGAGCCAGCTGCGCCGGTTCTCGTGGCGCGGCGCGGTGAACGCCGTTCCGGACAGCTGCTCGGCGTACAGCCCGTGCGCGACGCGCTGCGGCGAGTTGCGTCCGACCGGCACGGTGCCGGCGATCGCCTCGCTGACGAATTCGTTGCCGAAACCGGATTGGTAGCCGTTGCTGACGATCGACATCGTAAGGTCTTCCTGCCGGCGTCATTCCCGTGAGCGGGAATCCATGGCGCTTCGTCGCTGCCTTGAAATGGATGCCCGCGTTCGCGGGCATGACGCCGAAACAATGCGGTGGAAGGAACGAAGGATGCTGCGGTTGAAGCCTGCGTCGAGAGCGGCGCCTACAGCACGCCGCGCTTCATCTGGTCGCGTTCGATGCTCTCGAACAGCGCCTGGAAATTGCCTTCGCCGAAGCCCTCGTTGCCCTTGCGCTGGATGATCTCGAAGAAGATCGGCCCGAACGCGTTCTGCGTGAAGATCTGCAGCAGCTTGCGCTGCTTGGTCTCGCGGTCGGCGTCGATCAGGATCTTGTTCCTGGCCAGGCGCGGCACGTCCTCGCCGTGGTCGGGCACGCGCACATCGATGACTTCGAAGTACGTGTCCGGCGTGTCGAGGAACTCGATGTTGTGCGCGCGCATCGCTTCGACCGTGTCGTAGATGTTGTCGGTGAACAGCGCGATGTGCTGGATACCCTCGCCCTTGTAGGCGTCGAGGTATTCGTTGATCTGCGATTTCGGATCGCTCGATTCGTTGAGCGGAATGCGCACGATGCCGTCCGGCGCCGTCATCGCCTTCGAGACCAGGCCGGTCTTGGCGCCCTTGATGTCGAAGTAGCGGATCTCGCGGAAATTGAACAGCTTCTCGTAGTAGTCCGACCACTTCTGCATGTTGCCGAAGTAGAGGTTGTGGGTCAGGTGGTCGATGAAGGTCAGGCCGAACCCGGCCGGGTTGCGCTCCGCACCTTCCACCGGCACGTAATCGGCGTAGACGTCGTCGCGGGCGCGGTCGATCAGGTACAGCATGCAGTCGCCGATGCCCTTGATCACCGGCGCATCGACCGCGCGCGTGTCCGCCTTGTCGACGATCTTCTCGCCGCCGTTGGCGAGCACCGTGTCGAGCACCTGGCTCACCGGTTTCCTGAAGCCGATCGCGAAGCCGCAGGCGCTCGGGCCGTGGGCGCGGGCGAAATCCGCGGCGAAGGAATCCGGATCCTCGTTGAGCAGGAAGTTCACCCCGCCCTGGCGGTACACCGTGATCGGGCGCGACTTGTGGCGCAGCACGGCGGAAAAGCCCATGCGGCGGAAGTAGTCGTGCATGAACTCGCCCTGGCCTTCGGGCGCGGCGAATTCGACGAACTCGAAACCGTCGATACCCATCGGGTTCTCGAACGTGGTGACCTGCATGCCGAGGTTGGGCTGAGTGTTCATTCCAATGGCTCCAAGGCTCCCGCCTGCTCCGCGACGGAGCGGCGGTTAGTTGAAAAGTGCGGACAAGGATGGCCGCTCTTGCTCTTGCAAACACGGACGTTTGCATAAGTAACGCGATAAGATTAGTTTCATATGAAACTACAAGCAAGACGCAGCGCCGCATGACCGACCACGAACCGCTCGAACTCGAACGCTTCCTGCCCTATCGCCTGTCGATCCTGTCCAACCGGGTCAGCCAGGCGATCGCGCGCGAGTACCAGCAGCGTTTCGACCTGACCATGACGGAATGGCGCGTGATCGCGGTGCTGGCGCGCTTCGACGGCGCCGGGCTGTCCGCGCGCGAGGTCGCCGAGCGGACCGAGATGGACAAGGTGGCGGTCAGCCGGGCGCTGGCGCGGCTGGTCGCGGCCAAACGCGTCGTGCGGCGCACGCACGACGGCGACAAGCGCCGTTCGGTGCTGCTGCTGTCGGCCAAGGGCTGGAAGATCCACGACGTCGTCGCGCCGCTGGCGCGCGAGCACGAGCGCGAACTGCTCGGACGCCTCGACGCCGACGAGCGCCGCATGCTGCAGCGCGTGCTGGACAAGCTGGCGCCGGTGTGAAAAGGCCGGGAGTCGGGAATCGTAAAAAGCCGGCCTGCTCTCCGATTCCCTATTCTCGATTCTCCATTCCCGGCTTCACCGCACCCCGTGCATCAGCCGGTTGATCAGCGGGCCGACCAGGAACAGCAGCACGCCGGCGCCAACCAGGGCCCAGAAGCCGAACGTGTAGCCGCCGAGCGCGGACTCCACCGTCATGCCGCCCTCGCCGCTGACGTGGCCGGCGAAGATGCCCGACAGGTTGTTGCCGATGCCGGTCGACAGGAACCAGCCGCCCATGCCGAAGCCGACCAGGCGCAGCGGGGCCAGCTTGGTCACCATCGACAGGCCGATCGGCGACAGGCACAGCTCGCCCACCGACTGGATCACGTAGACCATGAACAGGGTCCAGAACGGGATCTTGCCGGCGTCGCTGACCAGGCTCGACAACGCGAACATCAGCAGCAGGAAGGCCAGGCCGTTGAAGATCAGGCCGAGGCCGAACTTGCGCGGGATCGACGGCTCGACGTTGCGCTTGCCCATCCACACCCAGATCACCGCGATGATCGGCGCCAGCGCGATGATCGCCAGCGAGTTGACCGACTGGAACCAGGCGTTGGGGAAGGTCCAGTCGCCGAACTCGCGGTTGACGATCTTGTCGGCGAGGAAGGTGAACGAGCTGCCGGCCTGCTCGAAGAACATCCAGAACAGCACGTTGAACGCGAAGATGATCAGCATCGCGATCGTCTTGTCGCGCTGCACGGCGCCCTCGCGCACGCCCTCGACCAGCAGCAGCGCGCACAGCCCGACGAACATGATGCCGAGGACCCAGGCCAGCGTGCCGGCGCCCATCGCGAGCAGGCCGTACATGACCGGGATCGCGGCGAGCACGCCGACCAGCACGTACAGCACGCGTGCCCGCGACGCGCCGCCTTCCGGCGGGCGGCCGATGCCTTCGAGCTGGGCGCGGCCGAACCAGAACCAGAGCAGGCTGATCAGCATGCCGACGCCGGAGGCGATGAACACCATCTTGTAGGCCGGCATTACCGAGGTGCCGAAGATCTGTTCGGCGAGGATGCCGGTGAGGATCGGCGACAGGAAGCCGCCGAGGTTGATGCCCATGTAGAAGATCGTGAAGCCGGCGTCGCGGCGGCCGTCACCGACACCGTAGAGCTTGCCGACCATCGTGGAGATGTTCGGCTTGAACAGGCCGTTGCCGCAGATGATGGTGGCAAGGCCCAGTTCGAAGATGTGCGACTCCGGCCAGGCAATCAAGAACAGGCCGGCCGACATGACGACGGCGCCGAGCAGGATCGAGCGCTGGTAGCCCAGCACGCGGTCGGCGATGTAGCCGCCGAAGATCGCGCTGGCGTAGACCAGGGCGAGATATGCGCCGTAGGTGCGGTTCGCCGGCGCCTCGCCGCTCGGATCGCCGCCGTGGAACTGCGCCACGATGTACAGGACCAGGGCCCAGCGGATGCCGTAGAACGCGAAGCGCTCCCAGAACTCCGTCATGAACAGCATCCACAGCGGGCTCGGATGGCCCATTCTCTGCGGGAAATTCGGCGGCGCGGCGGCGTCGGTGGCGGTCGTGGACATGGGTTTCCTGTGAATCGAAAGTGAACAAACCGGTCACGTGTAACCGCTCGCGGCAGCAACGTCAAACCGCAGCGCAATATCGGAGCGTGGAGCCGGGCGCCGGGGGATTGCGTTGCGACTCGGTCAGGACCGGCGCGCCGGTGGCGGTAGCCGCATCGCCGTCACCACCGCTGGACCCTCGTCATCCCCGCGCGAGCGGGGATCCACCTTGATGCTTCTCGCCTTCGATGCAGGGCAGGATGGATTCCCGCAATCGCGGGAATGACGAGGACGACAGGGACGACCTGCCTCCCGTCGCTGAGAAACCCGCGCGCAAACGAACGTTCGACCCGCTCAGTTGCCGATTTCGGTGCGCACGTCGATCAGTTCCGGGAAGAAGGTCAGGTCCAGCGCCTTCTTCAGGAAGGAGACGCCCGACGAGCCGCCGGTACCGCGGCGGTGGCCGATGATGCGCTCGACCGTCTTCATGTGGCGGAAACGCCAGAGCTGGAAACTCTCCTCGATATCGACCAGCTGCTCGCACAAGTGATACTCGGGCCAGAACTCGCCGGCGTTCTCGTAGATGCGCTTGAACACCGGCACCAGCTCGGGCACGCGCACGTGCGGCTGGGTGACGTCGCGTTCGAGGCAGGCGGCCGGGATCGCGTGCCCGCGGCGCGCGAGGTAGCGCAGGAATTCGTCGTACAGGCTCGGCGCCTCCAGATCGGCGCGCAGCTGCGCCTGCGCGGCGGGATCGTAGTCGAACACCTTCAGCATGCCGGCGTTCTTGTTGCCGAGCAGGAACTCGATGCGCCGGTACTGCAGCGACTGGAAGCCCGAGGACGGCCCGAGGACCGGCCGGAACTGCATGTATTCGGTCGGCGTCAGGGTCTCCAGCACCGCCCACTGCTCGAACAGCTGGCGCTGCACCTGCTTCACGCGGGCGAGGATCTTCAGCGTGGCGTCGACGTCGTCGTCGCGCAGGCGCGCGATGGCCGCGCGCAGTTCGTGCACGAGCAGCTTCATCCACAGCTCGGCGACCTGGTGCTGGACGATGAACAGCATCTCGTCGTGCAGCGGCGGATCGCTGAGCGGCTTCTGCGCCGACAGCAGGGTGTCCAGCTGCAGGTAGCCGCCGTAGGTCGTGCGTTCGCGCAGATCGGTTTCGATCCCGCTCTCCAGCGGACGCAGGTTGTTCGGTTCGTTCATCGTGGGGCCGGCGAAGGGAAGCTTGCAGTGTACCGCGCACAGCCCCATGCCATGTTGCGTCGGGCCTTGCGGAGCACGCCGCGACTTGGCTACCGTTCCGGCCCCGCCAGCCGAACGGCAGAGCGCTCGCCGCTGCTCGCCTCGAACGCCAGCCGCTCGGCCACCACATCGTGTTGATACGCGCCTCGCGCGCCGCTGTCCTGGAGGCTCCTTGTCCACCGCCGCCACCTTCGAAATCGAATTCCTGCAGTACCTCGACGCCGACGGCAAGCTCGTCCGCGACGACCTGCCCGCGATCGCCCGCGACATCCGCCAGCTCGTGGAGCTGTACAAGCTGATGCTGTTCACGCGCACCTTCGACGCCAAGGCCGTCGCCCTGCAGCGCACCGGCAAGCTCGGCACCTACGCCTCCTGCCTCGGCCACGAAGCCGCGCACGTCGCGATCGGCAGCGCGATGCAGGAGGACGACGTGTTCGCGCCGATGTACCGCGAGTACGGCGCGCAGTTCTACCGCGGCGTGAAGCCGCGCGAGGTGCTGCTGTACTGGGGCGGCGACGAGCGCGGCAACGACTTCTCCGGCCCCGCGCACGACTTCGCCTGGTGCGTGCCGATCGCCACGCAGTGCCTGCACGCCGCCGGCGCCGCGCTCGCGTTCAAGACGCGCAAGGAACCGCGCGTCGCCGTCGCCGTGGTCGGCGACGGCGGCTCGTCGAAAGGCGACTTCTACGGCGCGATCAACGTCGCCGGCGCGATGGCGCTGCCGCTGGTCGCCGTCATCGTCAACAACCAGTGGGCGATCTCGGTGCCGCGCTCGGCGCAGACCGGCGCGAAGACGCTGGCGCAGAAGGGCATCGCGGCAGGCCTGGAGTGCCTGCAGGTCGACGGCAACGACCTCATCGCCATGCGCGCCGCGATGGACTACGCGGTCAAGCGTGCGCGCCACGGCCACGGCGGCATGGTCATCGAGGCGGTCACCTACCGCCTGTCCGATCACACCACCGCCGACGATGCGCGCCGCTACCGTCCCGAAGCCGAGGTCAAGGAGGCCTGGGACCGCGAGCCGATGCGCCGCATCAAGAACTACCTGATGTCGCTGAACGCCTGGACCGAGCAGGAAGAAGAGGAATGGAAGGCCGAGTGCGCGGCGAAGGTCGACGCCGAGGTCAACGCCTACCTCGAGACGAAGTCGCAGCCGGTCGAGGCGATGTTCGACTACACCTATGCCGAGGTGCCCGCGGATCTCGCCGCGCAGCGGCGGCAGGTACTCGGCGGCGACGCCGCTTCCCATTGATCCGTCGCCCCGGCGCAGGCCGGGGCGCGACGACCGCTGCCGGCCCGGCGCGGAACGACGAGGCGAACAGAGATCATCCATGGCACAAATCACCCTTATCGAAGCCGTCACCCAGGCGCTCGCCCACGAGATGCGCGTCGACCCGAGCGTCGTCGTGCTCGGCGAGGACGTCGGCGTCAACGGCGGCGTGTTCCGCGCGACGCAGGGACTGCAGGAGAAGTTCGGCGCGGCGCGCGTGATCGACACGCCGCTGGACGAAGCCACCATCGCCGGGCTCACGGTCGGGCTCGCCGCGCAAGGCATGAAGCCGATCGCCGAGGCGCAGTTCGAGGGCTTCATCTATCCGATGATGGAGCACATCGCCTGCCACGCGGCGCGCATGCGCACGCGCACGCGCGGCCGCCTGACCTGTCCGGCCGTATTCCGCGCGCCATGGGGCGGCGGCATCCGCGCGCCGGAACACCACTCCGAGGCGAACGAGGCGCTGTTCACCAACATCCCCGGCCTGCGCGTGGTGCTGCCGTCGTCGCCGGGCCGCGCCTACGGGCTGCTGCTCGCCGCGATCCGCGATCCGGACCCGGTCATGTTCTTCGAGCCCAAGCGCATCTACCGCCAGTACAAGGAAGAAGTGCCCGACGACGGCGAGGCGCTGCCGCTGGACGTGTGCTTCGTGCTGCGCGACGGCAGCGACGTGACCCTGGTCACCTGGGGCGCGCAGGTCAAGGAAGCCCTGGAAGCCGCCGACGCGCTGGCCGAACAGGGCATCAGCGCCGAGGTCATCGACGTCGCCACGCTGACGCCGCTCGACTTCGACACGATCCACGAATCGGTGAAGAAGACCGGCCGCTGCGTGATCGTGCACGAGGCGCCGCGCACGGCCGGCTTCGGCGCCGAGATCGCCGCGCGGCTGGCGGACGAGGCGATGTACGACCTGCTCGCGCCGGTCGAGCGCGTGACCGGCTACGACACGCACATCCCGCTGTACCGCCTCGAGATGAAGTACCTGCCGAGCGTCGAGCGCATCGTCGCGGCGGCCACGCGCACGCTGGCGGCGAGCTGAGCCGGAGTTTGCCGATGAACACGATCGCGAACGTCCTCGTCGGCCTGGTCGCCTTGCTGCACGTGTACTTCCTCGTGCTCGAGATGTTCCTGTGGACCACGCCGTACGGGCGGCGCGTGTTCTCGCTGACGCCGGAGTTCGCGCAGGCGTCCAGGGCGCTCGCCGCGAACCAGGGCCTGTACAACGGCTTCCTCGCCGCCGGCCTGGTCTGGGGCCTCGCCGAGGGCGGCGCGGGATTCCACATCAAGATCTTCTTTCTGGCTTGCGTGATCGTCGCCGGCGCGTACGGCGCCTGGACGGTCAGCCGCAAGATCTTCTACGTGCAGGCGCTGCCGGCGATCGCCGCGCTGGCGCTGCTGCATTTCCACTGACGGCGCCGCGCGCCGCACTAGGACGAATGCCATGGCCGACATCAAGACCTTTCATCTTCCCGACCTCGGCGAAGGCCTGCCCGACGCGACCATCGTCGAGTGGCTGGTCGCCGAGGGCGCGACCGTCCGGCTGGACGAGCCGCTGGTGTCGATGGAGACCGCCAAGGCCGTCGTCGAGGTGCCGTCGCCGTACTCGGGCAAGCTGGTCAAGCTGCACGGCGGCGCCGGCGACGTGATCGCCACCGGCGCCGCGCTGGCCGAGTTCGAGCTCGATCCGAACCTGCCGCAGCGCTCGGAGGCCGAGTCGACCGGCCACCATCATGCGCCGCCGCCGAAGGCGGCGCCGGAACCCGCCAAGGGCGCCGGCGCGCAGGCGCCGGACCGCCAGGGCGTGGTCGCCTCTGACGAGGGCGGCGAGATCGCCGCCGGCGGATCGGCCGAGCGCGCCGACGAAGGCACCGTGGTCGGCGCGATGGAATCCAGCGGCCGCGTGCACGCCGAGCAGGCGGCCAGCATCGGCGGCGTCAAGGCCGTGCCGGCGGTGCGCGCGCTGGCGAAGAAGCTCGGCGTCGATCTCGCCCGCGTGCGCCCCAGCGGCGCCGACGGCGTGGTCACGCTGAAGGACGTCAAGGACGCCGCCGCGGCCGGCACCGCGAAACTCGGCGCGCCCCCCGCCGCCCCGGCGCGCAGCGAAGTCGCGGCAGCGCCCGCCCCGGCTGCGGCACCCGCGGCCGCGCCGCGGCGCGACGCCGAACGCACCACCCTGTCCGCGGCCGGCAAGCCGATGCGCACCACGCCGCCGGGCGTGGCTGCGAGCGGCCAGCCGGAGCAGCTCAAGGGCGTGCGCCGCAACATGGCGCGCGTGATGGCCGCGGCGCACGCGCAGGTCGTGCCGACCACGCTCTGCGACGACGCCGACATCCACGCCTGGCTGCCCGGCAGCGACGTCACCGTGCGCCTGATCCGCTCACTGGTGCGCGCCTGCAAGACGGTGCCGGCGCTGAACGCCTGGTTCGACGGCGAGAACCTGACGCGCACCCTGCATCCCCACGTCGACATCGGCATCGCGGTCGACACCGACGACGGCCTGTTCGTGCCGGCGCTGCGCAATGCCGACGTGCTCGACGCGGCCGGCCTGCGCGCGGCGGTGAACCGGCTGCGCACGCAGGTCGAGGAACGCTCGATCCCGGCCGACGAACTCAAGGGCTACACGATCTCGCTGTCGAACTTCGGCGTGTTCGCCGGTCGCTATGCGACGCCGGTGGTGGTGCCGCCGTGCGTGGCGATCGTCGCGGCCGGCAAGGGCCGCCACCAGATGACGCCGGTGATGGGCGGCTTCGAATCGCATCGGGTGATCCCGATCTCGGTGACCTTCGACCACCGCGCCGCGACCGGCGGCGAGGCGGCGCGCTTCCTCAAGGCGATGCTCGACGATCTCGCGCTGGCGACCTGACCACCAGGCCCCGCGTCCGGTGCGAAGTCGCGTTGCGCGAACTTCAGCCGCCGCGGGGTAGATTGCCCTTCTCGTCGCGCCGCCGGCGTGACCTGTCCCACCGGTTCCGGGCGCAGGAGATCCCCATGGCGCATCACAGCCGCTTGTGCAATCTCGTCATCGACTGCCCGGTCGAGGATCTCGGCCCGGCCGCGGAATTCTGGAGCCGCGCCCTCGGCAAGCCGATCGCCAGCGTCGACCAGGACGGTGACGGCAAGTACGCCGAACTCGCCACCGCGGCCGACGAGCCGCAGATCCTGCTGCAGAAGGTCGATCACGCCGCGCGCGTGCACCTGGACATCGAGACCGACGACCTCGAAGCCGAGGCGCGGCGCCTGGAAGCCCTCGGCGCGAAGCGCATCGAGTTCGTGCACGGGCGCTGGTGGGTCATGCAGGCGCCGACCGGCCACCGCTTCTGCATCGTGCGCCGGCAACGCGAACAGTTCGGCCCGCATCTGAACGAATGGCCGGACTGACGCACGCCGCCGCCGCTGCATCTTCGATCCGGGCGATCGCCCCCCCAAAAAAAAGAAGGGCCTCTTGCGAGGCCCTTCCGCTTTCCATCCGTCCGCTCAGCGCGCGCGCTTGAGCAGGAGCGGTCCCGGTCGGGAGGACGGCGCGGCCGAAGCCGGCGTCGCCTCGCAGTCGAGCGTCATGTCATCGATGATCGCGCTGGCGTTCTCGGCGTTGGCGGCCGGCGAGGACCAGTCCAGACGCACCGCGTGCGACTGGCCGTCGAGGTACGAGGCCGGGATCTCGAACGAGTTCACGCTGTACGCCGCCTCGCCGCTGGCCGGGGTCACGGTGGACACGTCGGCGCCGTCGATGCTGATCGTCAGGGACGCCTGCGGATCGCCGGCGATCTGGTTGATCATCCACCAGTTCAGGAAGCGCGGCTGGCCGCTCGGGAACACCACGTCCTGGCTGATCATGGCGGAGTTCTCCTCCGTGTAGCCGCCGAACCAGACGAACCAGTCACCCGTGCGCGCGACGATCGTGGCGCCGGTGTCGCAGGTGGCGTCGCACAGCGGCGAACCGGCGATGCTCTCGTCGACCGTCCACGGCGGAGTCGGGGTCGTTTCACCGCCGGTCTCCTCGAAGCTCGTGTCGGCGAACAGCTGGGTCGGCTCGCAGGCGCCGGTGTCCGAACCGTCGAAACCGTCCTGGAAGATCGTGTCGTCCGGACCTTCCACCGTGAAGGTGACCGGCACCGCGACCACCGCAGTGGCGGGGTCGTTGCTGTGCACGCACACGTTCGTGGTGTGCTCGCCGGCGGTCAGGGTCGCCGCGTCGAGCGTGATCGCGATCTCCGCCTCGGCAGCACCCGTGGCCACGGTGCCGCTGGTCGGCGCGGCGGTCAGCCACGCGGTGGTCGACGGCGTGGTGCAGGCCGCGTCGTCGGAAGTGTCGACGTTCCAGGTCAGGTCGGCGCTGCCGGTGTTGCCGACCGTAAGCGAGACGCTGGTGCTGGCGCCGACTTCGGCGCTGCCCGACAGCTCGGTCGGATCGACGCTGACCACCGGATTGTCACCGGCGCTCGGCACCGTGACCGCGTAGGTGCAGCCGGTGTTGCCGCTCTGGTTGCCGGAGTTGTACGCCACGCCGATCGCGTCGATCTGCGCCTGCGGATAGCCCAGCGTCGCGGCGGCGTCGATGACGGCCTGCGCCGCATCCTTCTGGTTGGTGTTGGAGCCGGTCATCGACACGCCCTCGAAATAGGCCTTGTCGAAGATCTTGCCGCCGTTGGCCGCATCCAGCGCCTGGACGTTCTTGCGCGCCTCGAGGTTGCAGGAGGACCAGTACTGGCCGGGCGTGTGCGGCGCCGGGGAACCCAGATTGCCCGGATAGGTGTGGTTCAACTGCCAGTTGAGTACGCGCCCGCTCCAGAACGGATTGTGGCCGTCCCAGCTGAAGACCCAGTTGTAGGCGGTGTCGGCCGGGGTCCACTGGTTCTGGAAATCCCGGCTGTACGCACCGGCGACGTAGTCGCCGAAACCTTCCGACAGGCCTTGCGTCTGCGACAGGTTGCCGCCGGTGATCCAGTCGTGGATGCCGTGGCCGAGCTCGTGGATGATCACGTCGGCGTCCTGCGCGTCGTCGACGCCGCCCTGGCCGAACGAGAGGTCCTCGCCGGACGGCGAGTAGCGCGAATTGTCCGCGCCGCTCTGTCCGTGCGGATCGACCTTCACGCCGCCCGCGTGGTTGAGCGGCGCCGCGTCGACGCCGAGCGTCTCGTTGACGTACTTGAGGTAGGTGCTGATGTGGTAATAGGTCATCACCGCATCGAAGGTCATCGCGCTGCGCGTCACCGAGAAATCGGTGCTCGGCTGCGACGGGCACGCTGCGTCGGCGGGCGATTCGATGTTGGCGCACACCATGTATGGGCCGGACAGCTGGTAGTTGGAGCCGTTCTGCGTGATGCCTTCCAGGGTGACGTCGACCAGCGCGTCGGTCAGCTGCTGCGTGTCGGCGTTGTTGCCGTCGACGTAGCCGGTCTGGCCGTAGGTCGCGCGCGCGTGCGACAGCGGATCGGGACTGTGCACCTTGCCGGTGCCGTCGGCGTACACCGCGACGTCACGCGCGAGCAGGATCTCGCCGGAGTTCGCGTCGACGAGCACTTCCCAGTCGCCGGTGAACTGGTCCTTGCCGATCGCATTGACGCGCCAGACCACGTGGTTGGCGCCGTCGGCGGCGACGAAGACCATCTGCCGGGTCTTCTGCAGGCGCAGCTCGCCCAGGCCCAGGTACTGGCGGGCGATGCCGACTGCGTCGGTGGCGCTCTTGCTGACCGTCCGCGAGGTCTTCGCCGGGTCGAGGCCGCGCACGCTGGAATTGGCCACGTGGACGATCTGGCCGTTCGGCTTGACGCTGACGGCGATGTCGCTGCCGTACACCGGCAGGCCGTCCTGCATCTGCGTGAAGCGCACCACGGAGAAATGCCGTCCCTCACGCAACGTCGTGCGCGTCAGGGTGGCGGATTCGGCGCTGGCCAGGCCCAGCTGGGCGTGGCGGCTGGCGAGGAACTCGCGCGCCATGGCTTCGGGCGTGCCCACGCGCGCGACGTAGTCGGCGCGGTACAGCGAAATCGGCACGCCGGCGGCGGAATAGCGGCCGTCGGGACGGTCGACGCCGGCTTCCGGCGCCTGCACGCCGCGCGTCAGCGCGGCGCTGGCCAGCGGTGCCTCGCCGAGGGCGGAGGCCTGAGATGCGAAACCCAATGCGGAAACGATGGCGCAGGGCAGCAAGCCCGCGCGGATCCAACTTGACATGATGCTTCCCCAAACGTTGTTGATGGACAGGACTGATGTCTTGCTGAACTGTCCGGCCATGCTCCGAATGGCCGGCAGGCGCTCGATAGCAGGTGGAAACCTCGGCGCGCCCCCGAGCATATCGCAAGATTCGGCAACACTATTCGCAATGGGAGTCGTGTATGATGCGCGACCTTTCATCCATCCATCCGTATTGAAGGATATTTGCCGCGATGAGCAACTACCTCTTCACCTCCGAATCGGTGTCCGAAGGCCATCCGGACAAGGTCGCCGACCAGATTTCCGACGCCGTGCTGGACGCGATCCTCGCGCAGGACAAGCGCGCCCGCGTCGCCTGCGAAACGATGGTCAAGACCGGTGTCGCGATCGTCGCCGGCGAGATCACCACCAGCGCCTGGATCGACCTCGAGGCGCTGACGCGCAAGGTCATCCTCGACATCGGCTACAACAGCTCCGAAGTCGGCTTCGACGGCGCCACCTGCGGCGTGCTGAACCTGATCGGCAAGCAGTCGCCGGACATCAACCAGGGCGTGGACCGCAAGAACCCGGAAGAACAGGGCGCCGGTGACCAGGGCCTGATGTTCGGCTACGCCACCAACGAGACCGACAGCTTCATGCCGGCCGCGATCCACCTGTCGCATCGCCTCGTCGAGCAGCAGGCCAAGGTGCGCAAGAAGAAGAACTCGCCGCTGCCGTGGCTGCGCCCGGACGCCAAGAGCCAGGTCACGCTGCGCTACGAGGACGGCAAGGCGACCGCGATCGACGCCGTGGTGCTGTCGACCCAGCATGATCCTTCGGTCAAGCAGAAGGATCTGGTCGAGGCCGTGCGCGAGTACATCCTGAAGCCCGTGCTGCCGTCGAAGTGGCTGCACAAGGGCACCAAGTACCACATCAATCCGACCGGCAAGTTCGTCATCGGCGGCCCGGTCGGCGACTGCGGCCTGACCGGCCGCAAGATCATCGTCGACACCTACGGCGGCTGGGCCCGCCACGGCGGCGGCGCGTTCTCGGGCAAGGATCCGTCCAAGGTCGACCGCTCGGCCGCCTACGCGGCGCGCTACGTCGCCAAGAACATCGTCGCCGCCGGCATCGCCGACCGCTGCGAGGTGCAGGTGTCCTACGCGATCGGCGTGGCGCACCCGACCTCGATCTCGGTGACCACCTTCGGCACCGGCAAGATCGACGACAGCAAGATCGAGAAGCTGATCCGCAACCACTTCGACCTGCGCCCGTACGGCATCATCAAGATGCTCGACCTGGTGCACCCGATGTACCAGGCGACCGCCAGCTACGGCCACTTCGGCCGTGCGCCGGTGCAGGTCAAGCACGCCAACGGCGACAGCTTCACCGCGTTCTCGTGGGAGAAGACCGACAAGGCCGCTGAACTGCGCAAGGCGGCGGGCCTGAAGTAGGACACCGCCGGCCGTCGCGACAGCGACGGCCGGGCGAAGCAGTACGGACAGGCCGCTTCGAGCGGCCTGTTCGCTTTCCGCTCCCGGCAGCGATCCACCGTTGCGCTGCTTCGCCGCGCACCGCTCCTTCCATCGACGCATCGCGCATCCTTCGACAGTGGCCGCTAGACTCCGCCCACCTACCGAACGAGGATCGACTCGATGACGTTTCACCCGCCTCGTCTCCACTGCGCGCTGCGTCGACTGGCCCCGCTGCTGCTCCTCGCTTTCGGCCTCGGCGGCACGACCTCGATGGCCAAACCGGTGCCGCCGCCGCTGGAGCTGCTGTACGACGGCGACAACCGCCTGGTCGCCGGTTCGGTGGTCGAGACCAATCCTTCCGGACGGGTGGTGTTCGAGCGCAAGGACGTGCTCGACGGCAAGCCGCGGCCGCCGGAGAAGATCGACGTGCGCGTGCCGCTGGCGGTGCTGGGTACCGTCAGGACCGGCGAGCGCTACGTCTTCGGCTACGCCACCGGCCAGAAGGATCCGCGCGACCCGCTGCGCCGGATCGCCAATCCGGACGGCGCGCAGCTGATCGTCAGCATCGGCCTCGATCCGGCCCTGTTCCGCGACACGCCCGAGGTGCGCGCAATCCTCTCCGCCGCCCGCACCGAGCGCGGACGCGAATCGCGCCGCCTGTTCGATCTGCTGATGAAGGCACTGGCCGGCCGCGATCGCGCGCTGCAGAACCTCGCCGCCGGGCAGATCGCGCTCGATGCCGAGCTGGGCGAGCGCCTGCGCGAACACGGCCGCGAGACGGTCGAGCGCGCCGCGCGCAGCGCGGACACTTCGCCGGCAGTGCGCGCCTCGCTGCTGCGCTCGGCCGCGCTGCGCCCGCGCGATCTCGGCGACTGGTGGCAGTCTATTTCCCTGGACGTAGTGACAAATACGCCTGTAGACGGATACGCTACATCGCCCTCGGACCCGTCCGATCTGGTTCTGACGGCGCTCGAACTGCTCGACCAACACGCGGCCAAGGTTCCGCCCGATGCGCTCAAGCGCTGGGTGTGGAGCCCCAATCCGGCGCTGGCGGAGCGGGCGAGCCTGATGTTGAGGCGGCAGTCCGCGGCTCTGGAGCGATCGACGATTCAACAGGCCCTGGCCGACCCGGCGCTGCCGGCGGCCACGCGCACTTTCCTCGAAGGGCATCTGCGCCGGCTGGACCGGCTCGACGCCCGCACGAAGACGCGCAAGGACGGAGCCGGCTGATCCCCGATCCCGGTGGCAATCGGCCACCCATGGGCGCTGGCGCCGCTGAGTCGCCTGAGTCTTTCGCCTAGGGGTCCGATCATGCACACGTTCCGTTTCGTTCCGGCCGCGCTCGCCGCGGCCTTCCTGCTGACGGCGGGGGCGCCGGCGCACGCCGGGGGCACCCGTCCGGCCAATCCGCGCAATCCCGATGCCGGGCCCGAGGTGATGCACGCCGCCCGGCACGACGTCTCCGCGCCGCTGCGCGACATCCTGCGCAACAACCCGCCGCTGAGCGAACCCAAGGGCACCGAATCGGAGCCGTACGAGATTCCGAACATCCTGCTCAAGCTCAGCGGAGCGGCGGACAAGACCGCCGCCGCGCCGGGACGCCGGATCGTGCAGAACGCGCCGACCGGCACGCCGGGGCCGACCGTCGACAACAGCTTCGAGGCGATCAGCATGACCGGCTCGGGCTGCGGCTGCCTGCCGCCCGACACCAACGGCGACGTCAGCGACCAGCACTACATCCAGTGGGTCAACGGCGCCTGGCAGGCCTTCGACAAGGTCACCGGCACCGCCGCGACGGAGACGCCGACGCCGGTGCAGGGCAATTCGTTCTGGGTCGGTTTCGGCGGCAAGTGCGAGACGACCAATTCCGGCGACCCGATCGCGCTGTGGGACCCGCAGGCGCAGCGCTGGGTCATGAGCCAGTTCGTCACCAGCTCGCCGTTCGCGCAGTGCGTGGCGGTGTCGACCGGCTCCGATCCGTTCGGCACCTACGACCGCTACGAGTTCAACTGGCCGCTGTTCGGCGACTACCCGAAGATGGGCATCTGGACCGACGAGAGCACGGGCCAGAACGCCTACCTGCTGACCACGCACGAGTTCAACGGCGCGAGCCAGTTCCAGGGCGCCGCGCTGATCGCGATGAACCGCGAGCAGATGCTCGCCGGCGCGGCGAGCGCCGACGTGGTCCGCTTCGCCGGCTTCGACGCCTACGGCGTGGAACCGATCAACCTGGTCGGCGCGCTGGCGGCGCCGGCGAACGCGTGTCCGTCGTTCGTGCATTTCGATCCGGACACCAGCGAATACCTGTTCTGGGACATGTGCCTGGACTGGGCCACGCCGGCCAACACGACCGTCTCCAACACGCCCACGCGCGTGCAGGGCGCACCGTTCGTGCCGTTCTACGCCGACGTGCCGCAGCAGGGCACCACCGCCGCGCTCGACTCGTTCGGCACGCACATCATGTACCGCGCCAACGCACGCGCCTTCGCCGCCGGTGCGCCGACGCGCATCTCGCTGGTGGTCAACCACGTCGTCACCGGCGACGCCGAACAGGGCGGCATCAACTGGGTGCACTTCAACCTCGACGACGGCGACGCGAACCCGCCGACGCCGACCGCGCTGGACAAGACCATCGTCGACCAGGGCACCTACGCCCCCGACGCGGAGACGCGCTGGATGGGCGGCATCGCCATCGACGGCAGCGGCAACATCGGCCTGGGCTACTCCAAGTCGAGCGCGTCGTCGCGGCCGCAACTGGAAGTCACCGGCCGCGCGATCGACGATCCGCCCGGCGTCCTGCGCGACGAGGCCAACTGCACCGAAGGCGTCGCCAACGGCTCGCAGACCAGCAGCAGTGGGCGCTGGGGCGACTACGCCTCGATGAGCGTCGACCCGGTCGACCAGTGCACGTTCTACTTCACCAGCGAGTACTACGCGACCACGGCCAGCGGCAGCTGGCGCACGCGCGTGTGCTCGTTCAAGTTCGACGGCTGCGGTGATCCGAACTACGCGCTGGTCGCCGAATCGCCGCGGCGCATCGAGATGTGCGCCGCGACGGCGACGCAGGATCCGGCGTATTCGCTGCGCATCGGCGTGCTGAACGGCTTCGCCGGACCGGTGGACCTCGCCGCGAGCGGCCTGCCGGTCGGCGCCACCGCGCAGTTCACACCCAATCCGGTGACGGCGCCGGGCACCACCGAACTGACCGTCGGCGGCGGCACCGCCCTGCCCTCCGGCGAGTACGCCTTCAGCGTCGCGGCGACCAGCGGCAGCCTGTCGCGCGACATCGCGCTCGAGCTGGGCGTGTCGGCCGACGCGCCGGATGCGGTGCAGCTGGTCACGCCGGCCGACACCGCCGAGGGCGTCAAGGTCCGCCCGCTGCTGAGCTGGGGCGGCGCCAGCGGTGACCGCATCTTCGGCGACGGCTTCGACGGTGTCGCGTTGCCGCCGATCGTCACCACGCCCGACGCGCTGAGCTACACCGTCGAGGTCGCCACCGATTCCGCCTTCACCGACATCGTCGCCAGCGCGACCGTGCCGACCACCTCGTGGGCGGTCGATCCGCCGCTGGAATCGTCGACCGCGTACTACTGGCGCGTCACTCCGCACAACTACTGCGGCAACGGCCCGGTCTCGATGACGTACGCCTTCACCACCGGCGTGCCCGGCCAGTGCCCGGCCGGCACGACCGCGACGACGGTGTTCGAGGACGACTTTCAGAACGGCGTCAACGGCTGGGTCGCCGGCGGCACCGGCGGAACGGCCTGGACGCAGGGCGCGGCCCCGGCCGGCACCGGCATGACCGGCACGGTGTGGAAGGTGCCGGACAACACGGTCAGCAGCGATCGCACGCTGACCACGCCCGCCATCACGATCCCGAGCGGCGCGGCGTCGGTGTTCGTGTCCTACGACGCCTACCACAAGTCCGAGCAGGATCCGCCCGCCGGCTGCTGGGACAGCTCGTCGCTGGAAGCCAGCACCGACGGTGCTACCTTCGCCTATCTCGACGGCAGCTACCTGTTCACCGATCCGTACAACGGCATCTCCTCGCCGGGCGCGCCGCTGTCCGGCCGCAAGGCGTGGTGCTTCGTCGGTCCGGCCGGCGCTTCCGCGCCGACACGCTCGGTGGTGGATCTGGACAGCTTCGCCGGATCGAGCCTGACCCTGCGCTTCCGCATGGTCAGCGACTCGAACACGGCGGCGGCGGCGCCGAACGGCCTGGCGATCGACAACTTCAAGGTCGAAGCCTGCCAGTAAGCGGCACCTTGCATGCAACGAAGAACGGGCCGCGCAAGCGGCCCGTTTTCGTTTCGCCGATGCGCGGACGCGAGGTCCGCGGCGCGCCGCGAATCAGTCGCGCGCCGCGCCGCCGGGACGCGACCCCGGCACGATCGAGGCGGGCTGGAAGTGACCGGGCTGCCGCCGCAATGCCGGCGCGGGATCGAAACCGTCGGCGAAGATCGTCTCCGTGAGGACCGATTCCTCGACCAGGAGGAAGACGTCTCTCGCGTCATTGTGATCGTCCGCGACGATGTCGCTCGCAGTCGACTCCCACGCCATCGACAGGCCGGACGCATTCACCCCGAGCGTGTCGCCAGAGGCATCGTTGCCGGGCTGGCCGGCGGCGTTCACGCTGAGGACTTCGGGCGCGCCGGCGCCGGGAACGAACAGGAGGACCTGCGGAAACCGGCCCGCCCCGCTCCAGTTGTACAGGCAGCTGAGCAGCACGCTGCCGATGTCGGAAACGGCGGTAAGGCCGCAGCTGTCGTAGTCGTCGGCCGGGATCGCACTCGCGCGTGGAATCGGAAGGATCGTGCCGGCCTGGCGGTCGCGCAGGTAGACGCCGCTGTTGCCGGCGCTGTCGGCGCCGTTGGCATAGCCCAGTCCGCCGTAGCCGCGGCTCTGGAAGGTGACGAAGCGGCCGTTGGGCGAGATCGCCGGACGGTACGCGAATGCGCTCGATCCGTTGGGAGCCGACGCGCTGCGGCTGATCAGCTCGATCGTGTTCGACTGCAGGTCGCGCAGATAGATCTGCCCGCCGCTCGCCCCCGGCACCATCGCGGGGCTGCAGGACATGACGAGGTAGCGGCCGCTGCCCGACAGCGCATCGGACACGAGCCCGCAGGCGCCGCTGCCGGTCGGGCTCCGGACCGAGTCGTCCGTCTTCGCCGAGGTGCCGTCGCCGCTGCCGGCGGGGCTGCCGTCGGACCGGACCGAGGCCATTTCCACCGCACCGGTCAGCATGTCCTTGACGAAGACCTGCGTGCCGCTTCCGGACGGGACCAGGTTCGGCGCCCCGGTATCGAACGCGACGTAGCGGCCATCCGCCGAGATCGACACGGCGTTGTCGTTGGTGCCGTTGCTGGCCGGCTCGCCGGCGGCGGTCGCGCTGGCCACCTCCAGTGCGCCGGTCTGGCGATCCTTGCGCAGCACCTGCCAGCTCGGGCCATACGAACTGCCGTAGGTCAGGAACGCGACGTAGCGGCCATCGCCCGATACCACCGGTGCTTCGCCGCGGAAAACGGTGCCCGTGGGGCTGGCGGAAACGATGTCGATCACGCCGGTGTCGAGATCGACGGCGACGGCCCGGTCGCCGTGGTAGTCGGCCCCCAGCGACGACCAGTTGGTCGCGCTGCTGGAGAACACCACCGTCCTGCCGTCGGCGGATACGTCCACATCGTTGGAGTCGCCATTGGGCTCGACGCCGGCGGCGGGTACCAGACGGCCGTACAGGAAGTCGGCCTGCGCGGCGCCGGGCAGGCCCAGCGCGGCGGACAAGGCCAGGGAAAGGACGATCGGGCGGGAGAGGAAGGCGGACGGCATGACGAGGCTCCGGATGGGTTCGGCAGCCTTCTACGCAGTTCCGCGCCGATTCCCCGAATCGCCGCCCGCCTGCACGCGGTTTGCCGATCCTGCGCGCTTTGCGCGCCCGCGCAACCGGCTGATAGGTTCGGTTCCGGCGCCGCGTACTGGAAGGAGCATCCCACCCTGCCACGGAGTGTTCATGCCGGCCCCGCTCGTTCGTGCAAGTGCCTTCCTGCTCGCCGCCCTCATCGCGCCGTGCCTGCACGCGCAGAGCGCCGATGCCGATCCCGATCTCGGCCTGCTGCGCGACGACGGCGGCGCGCAGCTGGTCTCCGGCCAGGTGCGCGCGCTGGCCATGCAGGGCACGCGCAGGATCCTCGTCGGCGGCGACTTCGTGCGCAGCGCCGACGGCACTGCGCACACCAGCCTGCTGCGTCTCGACGCGGACGGCACGCTCGATGCGGATTTCCACGTCGAGCTCGCGTCCGCCGGGCTCGTCCAGGTCAACGCGATCGCCGTCGCCGACGGCTTCATCTACGTCGGCGGGCGCTTCCAGAGCGTCAACGGCGAAGCCCGCGCCAACCTCGCCAAGCTGAGCGCGGACGGCGAGCTGGTGCCGGACTGGAGCCCGGCGCTCGACGGCCCGACCGACACCGTGCACGCGATCGCCGTCGGCCCCGACGCGGTCTACGTCGGCGGCGACTTCACCGCGCAGGACCTGTGGGGCCTGGCCCGCATCGACCGCGCGAGCGGCGCGATCGACCCTGCCTGGCGCGCGCAGACGCAGGCCTTCGTCACGCCGACGCCGAGCGCCGGCGGCCGCGGCAACGTGCGCAGCCTGCTGCACACCGGCACCGACCTCGTCGTCGGCGGCTACTTCCGCCAGATCGCGGGGCAAGCCCACGCCAGCGTCGCACGCCTGTCGCTGACGGCGCCGGCCACGCCGGCGGCGGGCTTCCATTCCCCGATCAACGGCGGCGAGCGCTACGTCTACGCGCTGGCGCTGAGCCGCGACCGCGACACGCTGTACGCCGGCGGCGATTTCTTCGCCGGCGCGCAGCAGCATCTGCTGCGTCTGGATGCGCAGCTGGGCAACGCCGATCCGGACTGGAAGCCGCAGCCCAGCGCGCAGGTCCGCGCGCTGGTCCTGCTCGGCGAATGGCTCTACGCCGGCGGCAGCTTCGGCGGCGCCCAGCCGCAGGCCTACGCCAATCTCATGCGCGTCGCGTCCGGCGGCACGGGTGCGCGCGACACCGGCTGGCTGCCCAGTCCCGACGCCCGCGTCGGCGCGCTGCACGAGGACGGCGTGCGCAAGCGGCTGTATCTCGGCGGCGAGTTCGTGCGGGTCGGCACGAGTTCGCGCAACGGCCTCGCGCGCATCGGCCAGGTCGTCGATCCCGACGTGATCTTCTACGACGGCATCGACATCGAGTAACCGCCGGCCACCGGCCGCCGCCCGGAAAGCCCCAATCCGGCGGCGGCCGGTCGGCCGGCGTCCCTTCGCGCCGCGTGCAGGCGGACGCACCGTGCGCGACCGGTAAATCTCTTTATCCGGAACAAGCGATATAATCCCGGCCAGCCTTCCGCCGAGGGGCGCTGCAGCGGGTTCCCCGCGACGCTCGGCGGACATGCATCCCATTGCAAGGGCGCCCGGTGGGCCTGCGACACGCACGCCGCCACTCGATCCGGAGACCACCCGATGAACGCCGTCGTCAAGAATCCCCCTGCGCACGATTACAAGGTGCGCGATCTCGCCCTGGCCGACTGGGGCCGCAAGGAAATCGACATCGCCGAAGCCGAAATGCCGGGCCTGATGTCGATCCGCAAGAAGTACGCCGCCGCGCAGCCCCTGAAGGGCGTGCGCGTGACCGGTTCGCTGCACATGACGATCCAGACCGCCGTGCTGATCGAGACGCTGAAGGACCTCGGCGCCGACGTGCGCTGGGCCTCGTGCAACATCTTCTCGACCCAGGACCACGCCGCCGCCGCGATCGCCGCCTCCGGCACGCCGGTGTTCGCGTGGAAGGGCGAGACGCTGGAGGAATACTGGGACTGCACGCTGGACGCGCTGTCGTTCCCGGCCGGCAAGGGTCCGCAGCTGGTCGTCGACGACGGCGGCGACGTGACCTTGCTGATCCACAAGGGCTACGAGCTGGAGAAGGGCGACGAGAGCTGGGTCAACAGCGCCTCGGGCAGCCACGAGGAGCAGGTCATCAAGAACCTGCTCAAGCGCGTCGCCAAGGAGCGTCCGGGCTTCTGGACCGGCGTGGTCAAGGAGTGGAAGGGCGTCTCCGAGGAGACCACCACCGGCGTGCACCGCCTCTACCAGCTCGCCGAGGCGGGCAAGCTGCTGGTGCCGGCGATCAACGTCAACGACTCGGTCACCAAGAGCAAGTTCGACAACCTCTACGGCTGCCGCGAATCGCTGGCCGACGGCCTCAAGCGCGCGATGGACGTGATGCTGGCCGGCAAGGTCGCGGTCGTGTGCGGCTACGGCGACGTCGGCAAGGGCTCGGCGCACTCCCTGCGCGCGTACGGCGCGCGCGTGGTCGTCACCGAGATCGACCCGATCAACGCGCTGCAGGCGGCGATGGAAGGCTTCGAGGTCAACACGGTCGAGTCCACGCTCGGCCGCGGCGACATCTATGTCACCACCACCGGCAACAAGGACGTGCTCACCCTCGCGCACATGCAGGCCATGAAGGACCAGGCGATCGTCTGCAACATCGGCCACTTCGACAACGAGATCCAGGTCGACGCGCTGAACGCGTCCGGCGCGACGCGGCTCAACATCAAGCCGCAGGTCGACAAGTACACCTTCAAGGACGGCCGCGCGATCTTCCTGCTCGCCGAAGGCCGCCTGGTCAACCTCGGCTGCGCCACCGGCCATCCGAGCTTCGTCATGTCCAATTCGTTCTCGAACCAGACGCTGGCGCAGATCGATCTGTGGGCGAACAAGGACGCCTACGAGCCGAAGGTGTACATCCTGCCGAAGAAGCTCGACGAGGAAGTCGCGCGCCTGCATCTGGAGAAGATCGGCGTGAAGCTGACCACGCTGACCGCCGAGCAGGCCGCCTACCTCGGCGTGGCGGTGGAAGGCCCGTACAAGCCGGATCACTACCGCTACTGATCGGCCGCATCGTTCTACGCGATACGAGCAACGGGCGCCTTCGGGCGCCCGTTGTGTTTGTGGCCGGCGACGTCTGCGCGCCGCGCCTATTCCACGCCGTCGGCGAAGATCAGGTCGTTGTCCAGGCGCGCCGCGGCGAAGTCGGCGTGAGGAATGTCGTCGGCAATGGAGAGGGTATATCCCGCCAGCAGCAGTCGGCCCCCATGATTGGCGACGCGGTACGACATGTCCATGCCGTCCATTCCGGTCAGCGACGCAAAGTTGAAGTAGATGAGCCCGCCCTGACCGAAGTCGACATCGCGGCCGCCTTCCGGCGCGAAACGCATGGCGAAGAAATCGCCGTCGCCATCCCCGGCGAGCACCATGCGGCCGTCGGACTGCACGACCATGTCGGAGATACCGTCGAAGGCGAGAGCGCAGAAGGGGTCGACGTAGAGACCGTCGCCGTCCAGCGAGTTGTCGAACGCTCCGTCGGGTTTCAGCCGCGCGACGGCCGGGCAGTAGCCCTGGCTGCCTCTGGCCAAGCCGCCGATCACGATGCGGCCATCGGGCAGCACCGAGGTCACATAAGCGTAGTCATTGCCGCCGGCAACCTGGTCGATGTCGATCGGCCGCAGGCCGTCGCCGTCGAAATCCGTATCCGGCGCGCCGTCCGCGCCACGCAGGCGGAAGACCTGCCAACTGGCATCGCTGTTGACCAGCGCACTCCCCACGGCGACCAGATCGCCCGCCGGCGTCTCTGCGATGTCGACCAGTTCCGTATCGTGCGTCGACGCCGGAAGCAGGATGCCGACGCCGCTTTCGGCGAAATCGCCGTCATAGTTGCCGCTCGCATCCAATCGTACGACCAGTCCGTGAAGAACGTTGTTGTAGTAGATGCTGCCCGCCAGGGCGATACGCCCGCTGCGCTGAATCACGACGGCGGCCGCCGTGCTGTCGTTCGCGTCTTCGACCACCCGGCAACCGGGGGCCAGAGCATTGTCGATCGTCGCGAAACCGGTATCCACGCTGCCATTGGCAAGGAAACGGCAGACCAGGGCCCGTTTCCCAGGGCCGATGAGATCGGCCTCTCCCACGACCACCAGCTTTCCGTCCGGCTGCAAGGCCGCGGCGCTGACGTACACGGACTCCAATCCTGCCGGCAGATACCGGGGGCGGCCGAAGCTCTCGTCGACCTGGCCGTCGGCGCGCAGGCGCGCCAGGCCGATCTCGGTCGTGTTGTTTTCCCTTTGTACGAAGCCGGTCAACAGGATGCGTCCGTCCGGAAGCACGGCGATTCCTCTGGCCGCCGACATGTCGGCACCTTCGCCAAAGGCGACCTTCTGCAGGCCGCCCTGCCCGAAAAGCGGGTCGAGAAAGCCGTCCGGTGCGGCGTGCGCGGTCGATACCGCGGCGAGGGAGAGACTGAGAACGAGGGCGGAAAGCGAGGTACGAAGCATCGGCATCACCGGGCAGCCAGGAAAGCCACCGGCACGGCCGGTGGAGGTTGCCTCGATATACGTAATCGGATCGCCGCACGGATCATCGATCCGTGCCGGCGCCGCGGCGCTAGCGCCAGTTCGCGTTCCGCTCCCAGAACGCGACGCTGCGCCGGTACGCCGCGCGATCGATCGGCACGCCGGAGCCGCCCTCGTCCACGCCGAGCGCGTTGCGCATCATCGTGATCGGCGCCATCGGGATCTCCTCCGGCTCCATCGTGTAGAGGCAGCCGACGATGCCCCAGTCGGCATCGATCGGCGTGCCTTCCTTCGCCATTTGTCCACGGTCGTACAGGATCGGCACGAGATAGCGCGCGACCGGCGGCTCGATACCTTCGAACCAGCGCACGAGCACCGGCAACTCGTCCCTCGCGCGCGCCTCGTAGGCCGAGCGCAGGCAATGGCGGTTGGCGTCGGTGATGGCGAGAACCGAACCACGCGTCGAAGTCCAGTTCGCGTGCACATGCAGCTTGCAGAACGGCGCGTAGCCGTCGAGCACCTTCAGTGGCACCTCGTCGTTGAGGCGCCGGGCGAATTCCTCCGGCGTGCAGTCCCGGATCGCGGTGAGGCGACCGTCGCGTGGGAACAGACGCGCGCGGGCGAAATCGGTGAGGACGATCGACATGGCGGGAACCTGGAAAAGCGGCCTGCAGCCGGCGAGCTTATCGCGTTCGCAGCGCAGACCGACCGGGGATGCGGCCGATTTCGTCCAGCGGCGACCCGCTCCCGCCGTTCGGCAGCGCGGCGTGCGGACGTCGCCGTGCGGATCAGGCACCCGCCGCCGTCGCGGCCGGCTGCGCCCACACGCTGTCGGCGTGACCGTGCCGCATGCGCCGGCGTGTGCGCCGCGCGATCAGCGCGAGGACCGGCACGGCGGCGAGCGCGGTGATGTCGACGGCGATGCCCGCCCCGGCATGGTTCCACGCGCCGCCCAGGCCCCAGGCGCCGGCCAGGCTGCTGGCGGGAATCAGCAGCGTCAACGCCGCGCAGGCCCACAGCAGTTCGCAGGCCGCACGCGGCGCGCCGCGCAGGAACGACCATGCTACCGAAGCGAAGAACACCGCGTAGTAGATGCCCTCGTGCCAGGCCGCGAGGTCGTCGACGCGCGCGGGCAGCCACTTCGCCGCCGCGATCGTGGCGGAGATGCCGGCGACGCAGCCGAGCGCCACGCCGACGGTCAGGTCGGCGAGCGCACGCGCGCTGCGCGTCTGCTCGACCGCGTCGCGCCCGCGCGCCTTGCGCCGTCGCGATTCCACCCACAGCAGGTTGCCGGTATAGAACAGCAACGCGCCGGCCAGCCCCATCAGCACGTACAACCAGCGCACCGGATTGCCGCCGTAGCTGCCGAAATGCAATGCGAAGAAGGCGTTCACCGTCTCGCCCCAGCCGTCCATGTGCCCGGGCAGGTCGTGCGTGTCGACCACGCCGGTGTACGGATCCAGATGCGTCTGCATCCAGGTGCGCCCACGCGCGCCGCGGCGCACGTCGAGGCCGACCAGGCTCGCTTCGAGCTGGCCGTCCCTGTTCTGCTGGAAAGCGAAGCGGAACACTTCGAAGCCCGGCAGTTGCGCCCTGGCGCGCGCGAGCAGTTCGGTCGCCGGCAGCGGCTTGTCGCCGGTCGGCGGCGGCTCGTGCTCGCCCCAGTCGATCTGGCCGCCGTACAACGCCTTGGCCTGGGTGGCGTAGAACGGTGTGTGGAAAGCAAACACCACGCTGGTCAGCGCGATGACCAGATGGAACGGCAGGCTGACGATGCCGAGCGCATTGTGCGCATCCAGCCACATGCGCTTGATGTTCTTGCCGACGCGCAGCGCGAACACGTCCCTGACCAGGGTCGGCAGCAGCACGATCAGCCCGGAAAGCAGGGCCACCGCGTAGGCCAGTGCAACGGCGCCCATGATGACGCGCGCGACGTCGTCGGGCAGCGGCAGGCCGACGAACTGGTGCATGCGGTCGACCAGTTGCGCTACCGGCGCCTTGCGCAGCTTCTCCACCTGCAGGCTGCCGTCGGAAGTGACGCTCGCGCCGTACTCGATCAGTTCGCGCGGGCGCTTGCCGCGCTCGGCCCAGATCACCCGCGCCGGCTGATCCGGTGTCGTCGTGACCAGAATCGAGTAGTGCCTGGCCGCTTGCGGATACGCCGCCACGGTTGCCTCGAGCAGTTTCTCGGCGTCTTCCAGCGGCGGTGCTTCGGCCAGTGCGGAGGGCGGCGTCGCCCAGCGTTCGAGCGGCTTTTCGAACATCGTGACCGCGCCCGCGTAGAACGCAACGAACAGCATCAGCCCGCAGACGATGCCGATCCAGATGTGCACGTCCTTGTAGACCTTGATGACGTCGCTGCCGATCTTCATCGCCGCCTCACTCCAGCCACGACTTCATCGCCCACAGCAGACCGAATGCCGCCGCGGTCGCCAGGCCCAGCCACAGCCATGCACGCAAGCTGTCGCGGAACAGGAACACGAAGCCGAGCACGGTCGCCCAGATCGGCGCGATCATCCACATGGTGAACTGCACCTTGCCTTCGCCGGCGAAGCCGCCGGGCGTGAGCAGCGCGATCACGCCGCTGAGCGCGACCGCCAGGGCGTAGCCGAGCACCGCGCCGGCGCAGGTCTTGCCGAACCAGTGGCGACTGTGCAGCCGCGGACGCACCGCGCTCATGGAGCGCCGTTCCCTGCGGCGTCACCGGCGCGCGCCCGCGCGCGCCACGCGCCGAGGAATGGCGCGATCGACCCGACGAACATCAGCAGCACGCTCCACGCGAACACCGCTTCCATCGGCGCGAGCACGCGCGTCGTCGCCGCCAGCGACACGAGCGTGCAAACCGTGCCCGGCCACCAGCGACGACGCGCCGGCCACGGCCCGGCCGCGCGCAGCTGCTGCTGCGGCGAGGCGAGATAGAACAGCAGTGCGCCGGCAACGCCGCTGACGACCGCCAGGGAGGCGAGCCAGGCCGTCAACGCTGCTCCTGCGCCGACGCTTGCGGCGCCGGCGGTTCCACCAGCGCACGCAGCAGGCGATGCAGCGACGATCCCAGCGTCTGTCCGTGCGACTGACCGGACAGCGTCTCCAGGCGCACGTCCAGCCCGCTCCGCCGCAACCGCTCGGCCATGCGCCGTGCCGCGTCCGGCGGCACGCTGCCGCGCGCGCGGCGCATCGCCTCGACCGCAGCCGGATCCCGCGTCGACGACGGTGGCGCAGACGCCGGCGCCCGTTCGCCGCCTTCGCCGACCCACAGCCACAGGCGCGGCGGCGGGCTCGGCCAGGACGCGACGGCGTCCTCTTCCTTCAGCAGCTGGCCGTCGCCCCACCACAGCGAGGGATCGGCGGCGGCGTAACCGGCGAATGTCCGCGGCCGCGCGAACAGCGCGTGCAGCGCGAACACGCCGCCATAGGAATGCCCCCACAACGTGCGCCGCCGCGGATCGAGTCGCACGATTGATTCGGCTTTCGGCACGATCACGGTCTCGAGCAGATCGAGGAAGGCGTCGGCACCGCCGTTGCGACGGCCGCCGGGCACGTCGCGTTGCGCCTCTTCGCCGCCGGGCCGCTGCGGCGTGTAGTCGTAGGCGCGCGCTTCGGCGTCGATGCGCAGGTCGTTGTCGTAGCCGACGAAGACCAGCACCGGCGGCGGCATCGCCTTGCTGAGCGTAGCCAGCAATGCGGCGTCGATCTCCATCAGGGCGGCGTTGCCGTCGAGCAGGTAGACGGCCGGGAAGCCCGCCGCCGGTGCCGGCGCGTCCGGCAGCGCCAGACGCACACGGTAGCGGCGCAGGCCGTCGCGCGAGCCCACGCGAAACTGCTCGAAACGCCATCCCGTCACGCCGGTATCGGCGACGGTGCTGCCGATCCGGCGCGTCAGGTCCGGCTGCGCTGCGAGCGGGAACGCCAGCAACAGGCCGAGCAGCGCGACGACGCGATGCATCACCAGCCGAGCCTCAGCGTGGCGATCGCCGTGCGGCCGCTGCCGTACCAGCACGAGGACGTGCCGGTGCAGGTGCTGACGAAGCGCTTGTCGGCGATGTTGCTGACATTGAGCGACAGCATCGCGTTGGCCCGGGTGAAGCGCGACAGGTCGTAGCGCAGCGCCGCATCCCACAACGTGTACGCCGGGATCTTGTCCGGGTACCTGTCCGCGCCGCCGGCGATGCTGCGACTGTTGCCGACGATGTAGCTCGAACCGTTGTAGCGCACGCCGGTGGCGATGCCCAAACCGTTCAGCGCGCCCGACTGGAAGGTGTAGTCGCCCCACAGCGAGGCGATCCAGTCCGGCACCATCTCCACGTCCTTGCCTTCGTAGACGTTGGCGCTGCGCACGTACTCCGAATCCATCTTCGAGGCTGCGCCGATCACGCTGAAGCCCTCGACCGGCGTGATGCGCGCCTCCAGCTCGATGCCGCGCACGCGGGTCTCGCCGTGGCCGATGCGGCACTGGGTGGTGCCGGCCGGGCCGCAGACGGTGCCGTGATCCGTGTCGGGCACGGCCACGCCCTTCTGGCGCAGGTCGTAGGCGGCCAGCGTGACGAGGCCGTCGAAGTTGGCCGGCTGGTATTTCACGCCGATCTCCCACTGCTTGCCGCGCACCGGGTCGAACGGCTTGCCGTCGTAGCTGTTGGTGCTGTCGTAGCCGGACGGCTGGAACGACTCGGAATAGCTCAGGTACGGCGCGAAGCCGCTGTCGAACGCGTACAGCACGCCGGCGTTGCCGCTGAAAGCCTCGTCCTTGATCCGCGTCGTCTTCGACCGCGGCTGGCACTGGCCGTTGCCCTGGCAGGCCTGGCTCCAGCTGTCGTCCTGGAACCAGTCGTAGCGGCCACCGGCGGTGAAGCGCCACTTGTCGAGCACGATCTGATCCTGCAGGTAGGCGCCGGTCTGGGTGCTCTCGGTGCCGCTGTTGCCGATCGAGTTCAACGTGCCGGTGGGACCGGTGTGGACCGGGTTGAAGATGTCGATGCTGGCGGGATTGGCGTAGGTCAGGCGCGCGTTGTCCTGCTCACCCCTGCCCCAGTCCACGCCGAACAGCAGCGTGTGCGCGAGCATACCGGTGTCGAACTTGCCGATCAGGCGGGTATCGATCGTGTCGCCGTCGGCGTCGCCGGTGCCTGCGACCTGGCGGCGCTTCTGCGTGCGACCGTCCGGGTCGAGCGGGCCGTTCGTGACGATGCCGCGATAGAGCGAATCCACGTGCATGTGGCGCGCGCTCTGGCTCAGCGTCCAGGTGTCGTTGAACGCGTGCTCGAGCAGCCAGCCGGCACTCCAGATCGTGCGGTCCCAGGTATCCCAGGCCGGCTCGCCGATGAAGGTGGTGTTCTTCATGTAGCCGTACGGAGTCGGGATCAGGGTGCCGTCCATCGGCAGGAACTGGTAGGTCGAGCCGCCGTCGTCCTTCAGGTACTGGCCGAGCAGGGTCAGGCGCGTCTTCTCGGCGATCTGCCAGGTGTAGCTGGGCGCCAGGAACCAGTGCTTCTGCTCGACGGTGTCGATCTGGGTGTCGCCATCGGCGTAACGGCCGACCAGGCGGAACAGATGGCGGTCGTCGCCGGCGCCGGCGCCGAGGTCGAACGCGGCGCTGTAGGTGCCGTAGCCGTCGAGGCCGAGCTGGAGCACCTGCTGCTGGTCCGGTGTCGGAGTCTTGCTGACCTGGTTGACCATGCCGCCCGGCGCCACCTGACCGTACATCACGGCGGACGGCCCCTTCAGCACCTCGACGCGATCCAGGTTCCAGCTGTCGAACTTGGTCTTGTTCCAGCCGCCGATCGGCGGCGCGCGCAGGCCGTCGAGCGTGACGTTGGGACTTTCGCTGCCGGCACTGAAGCCGCGGATGCGGAAATCGTCGTAGCGGTTGTCATTGCCGGTGCTTTCGAGCACCACGCCGGCGACGTAGCGCATCGCCTCGTTGAGGTTGGTGACGCCGCGCGCGTCCATCTCCTCGCGCGCGATCACCGACACCGACTTGGCCGTCTCGGCGATCGGCGTGTCGGTCTTCGTGGCGCCGGAGGTATGGGTGGTGGTGCGGTAGGCGTTGACGCGGACGGCATCGAGCTGCACCGAGTCGGCCGCGTCGGGAGCGTCGGCGGCGGGTTCCGGCTCGGCCGCGGCGACGACGCCGGACAGCAGCAGGGAGGAAATCAGGGGCGCGAAGCGGAGGCGGCGCAGCCGCGGCCGACCCTGGAAGGCATTGATGGGCATCGCAATAGCCAGGAAGCAAAGGAAAGGGACCGCGACCTGGCGTGCCCGACTTGGGCTGGCTACGTCTGACGCCGAAACCTTCTCACAAATGAGAATGAATCTCAATAACAAATCGCCAGCAAGGCGGCCGGAAGGCGATGTCTCCCGCGCGGCTCGACCGGCCCCCGCCACCGCGCGCTCCGCACGCGGCGGCATGCGGGGCATCTATCTCTGTATCCGGACAAAGAGATATAGTTCGCCCATTCCGTGCCGGGCTCGACGATGACCGCTGTTCCGATCTCCTTCGAATTCTTCCCGCCGAAAACCGACGAACAGAAGGCCACCCTCGAAGCCGCGCTGCCGAAGCTGAAGGCGCTCGATCCCGACTACGTCAGCTGCACCTTCGGTGCCGGCGGCTCCACCCTGTCCTACACGCCGGAGACCGTGCGCCATCTGCGCGAGGAGCACGGCCTCGACGCCGCGCCGCATCTTTCCTGCATGGGCGGCACGCGCGATGAGATCCGCCGCCTGCTCGACCAGTACCGCACGATGGGCTGCAAGCGCCTCGTCGCGCTGCGCGGCGACCTGCCCTCGGGCATGGCCAGCTACGGCGACTTCCGCTACGCCAGCGAGCTGGTCGAGTTCATCCGCCGCGAGCGTGACGGCTGGTTCCACATCGAGGTCGCCTGCTATCCGGAAGTGCATCCGCAGGCCGACGACGCGCTGGCGGACCTGCGCCACTTCAAGACCAAGGTCCAGGCCGGCGCGAACGGCGCGATCACGCAGTACTTCTACAATCCCGACGGCTATTTCCGCTTCGTCGACGCCGCGCGCCGGCTCGGCGTGGACGTGCCGATCGTGCCGGGCATCATGCCGATCGCGAACTTCACCCAACTGCGCCGCTTCTCGGAGATGTGCGGCGCGGAAATCCCGCGCTGGCTGGCCAAGCGCCTGCACGCCTACGGCGACGACGCCGAATCGATCCGCGAGTTCTCCGCCGACGTGGTCGCGCAGCTGTGCCGCCGCCTGCTCGAAGGCGGCGCGCCGGGCCTGCACTTCTACACGCTCAATCGCGCCAAGGCCACGCTGGCGGTGGTCGAGCGCATCGGCGCCTAGACCGCGCCCACGGCGATGCGTCGCCGGCGAAGCTGTCCTGCGCGCCGCTGCGCCACTCGGCAACCCGCCGCCGGCACGATGAGCATCGAGGATCACGCCGACGTCGTGGTGACCTGCATGGATTCGATCTGCGCCGACGGCTTCGATCCGTGACCGGCGCGGGACCGCCGCTCGCCGCGAGCTGCTAGCCTGCGCGCATGACGCGCGCAACCCTTCTCGCCGGCTGGATGCTCGTCGCGGCTCTGGCCGTGTTCCGCTGCCTGCCCGCGCAGGAATCCGGCCAGCGCGTGCATCGCTGCGTCGGCGCGCACGGCGAGATCGTCTTCTCCGGCCTGCCGTGCGCGGCGGAAGCGGCCGCGGCGGCGACGGCGGCCGTTGCAGGTGAGCCCTCCGTGAGCGCGGCCTGCCCGGCCTCGCCATCGGAACTGCGCGAGCGCATCGGCGCGGCGATCGCGCGCAAGGACGCCAACGCACTCGCCGGCCTGGTGCGCTGGCGGGGCGTCGGCGGGGCCGAGGCCGGATCGCGCCTGGCCCAGCTGCGGCAGCTCGTGCAGCGCCCGCTGCTGGCGATCGACGCGGACGGCGGCGAGGCGCAGACGTCGGACGGCTCCCTGCGCGTGCGCACCGGCAGCAACGAGCAGGGCGGCGTTCGCGAGCTTCGTTTCGGCCTGCGGCTCGAGTCCGGCTGCCACTGGCTGACCTGGTAGGTGGCCGAACCTGCGCTGGTATCATGCGCGTTTCCCCACGCCCGGCGGATCCGCACATGGCGCAGCAGTATCCCGATCACATCTGGCAGAACGGCCGCATCAAGCCCTGGGCCGAGGCGACCGTGCACGTCATGGCGCACGCGCTGCACTACGGCTCGTCGGTGTTCGAAGGCATCCGCAGCTACGAGACGCCGGACGGTCCTGCGATCTTCCGCCTGACCGACCACATCAAGCGCCTGTTCCTGTCGGCGAAGATCTACGACATCGCCATTCCGTACTCGCTCGAGGAGATCAACGCCGCGTGCCGCGAAGTCATCCGCGCGAACGGCCTGACCAAGGCGTATCTGCGCCCGGTCGCCTATCGCGGCCTGGGCGGCTTCGGACTCTCCGCCGAGACGCCGACCGACGTCGCCGTGGCGGCCTGGTTCATGGGTCCGTACCTGGGCGCCGGCGTGCTCGAGCAGGGCATCGACGCCTGCGTGTCGAGCTGGCAGCGCTTCGCGCCGAACACGATCCCGGCCGGCGCCAAGGCCGGCGGCAACTATCTTTCCGGCCAGCTCGTTGCGCGCGAGGCGCGCCGGCTCGGCTTCGGCGAGGGCATCGCGCTCGCCTCCACCGGCCTGCTCAGCGAGGGCGCCGGCGAGAACCTGTTCCTGGTCTTCGACGGCGCGCTGCACACGACACCGGTCAGCGCCGCGCTGCTCAACGGCATCACGCGCAACACGCTGATCACCCTCGCGCGCGAGAACGGCATCGAGGTCGTCGAGCGCGACCTGCCGCGCGAATACCTGTATCTGTGCGACGAGCTCTTCATGTGCGGCACCGCCGCCGAGATCACGCCGATCCGTTCGGTCGACGGCAAGCCGGTCGGCACGGGCAAGCCCGGCCCGGTCACGGCGCGCATGCAGAAGCTGTTCTTCGGCCTGTTCGACGGCTCGACCCAGGACCGCTGGGGCTGGCTGGAGCCGGTTTCCGGCTGAATCCGGGTACGAATCGCCGGGTCGCGTCGCGACCCGGCGAGGCAACTAGCTCGGATAGACCTGCGCGCCAAATTCCAGCGTCGCGGTGGCGCCGCCCTGCGGCCGCGGCGCCAGCGACACCGTCCAGCCGTACAGGTCGCACAGGCGGCGCACGATCGCCAGCCCCAGACCGCCGCCCTTGCCGACCGTGGTGCCGCGCACGCCGCGCTCGAACAGCTTCTCGGCGTCTTCGGCATTGATGCCGGGGCCGCTGTCCTCGACGGTCACGCGGCCGTGTCCGACGGTGACGATGACCTCGCCGGACGGGGTGTACTTGAACGCGTTGCCGATCAGGTTGCTGAGCGCGACCGCGACCACCGACGAGGGCGCCGCCGTGGCCAGCGGCTGTTCGATCTCGATGCGCACGTCGACCGGCTTGTTCGCCAGATGCGGGCGCTGTGCGTCCACGACCTGTTCGACGACCCGCGCGACGTCGGTGCTCTCGCCGTCGGTCGGCGCCTGGCGCTCGCGCCGCGACAGCAGCAGCAGCGCGTCGATCAGCTCGGTCGACTGGCGCACCGCCCGCTCGATGCGCTTGAGGCGCTCGCGCAGCTTGTCGGTGAGGTCGGGCGATCCCTGCAGCAGTTCCGTCGTGCTGGCGATGACCGACAGCGGCGTGCGCAGCTCGTGGCTGACGTCGGCGTTGAACTCGCGGTCGCGCTGGACGATCTCGGTCAGCCGCGTGGAGTAGTCGTCGAGCACCGAGGCGAGCTCGCCGACTTCGTCGTCGGCGAAATGCTTCTTCAGCAGTTCCGGCTTGCCGCTGCGGCTCATCGCGCGCACGCGCCGCGCGAGGTCGATGACCGGGCTCATGACGCGCGCCGACAGCCAGAAGCCGATCACCAGCGAGAAGATCGCGAACAGCAGCACGGCCACGCACAGCGCGGTCAGCAGCTGGCGTTCGTTGAGCTTCTGCGTGCTCAGGTCGAAGCGCAGGTAGGCCCAGTAGTCGGCGTCCTTGTAGACGGCCAGGCGGTACGGGCGATTCTTGCCCTCGCGGCCGATCTCCTCGGTGTCGTAGACGCCCGAATCGAACTTCTGCCAGGCCAGCGGCACCGTCGCGGTGCGGCCGGCGCGCACGATTTGCGCGTCGTACACGCTCATCGTCCACGGCGCGTTCGGGTCGGGATTGTCGCGCTTGAAGTCGACGAAATTCTTCAGCTCGCGCTGCAGCGTGTTGTTGATCAGCTGGTCTTCCAGCCGCGCGCGCAGATAGATCGTGGCGACCGCGAACAGTGCGGTCAGCCCGAGCCCGAACAACGCGAACGAGATGACGATGCGGCTGCGAAGCCTACGCCGGTAGCGCATCCGGATCGACCATGCGGTAGCCGATGCCGTGGCGCGTCTGGATCAGCGGCTTGTCGAACGGCTTGTCGATCGCCGCCCGCAGGCCGTGAATGTGCACGCGCAGGGAATCGCTGTCGGGCAATTCCTCTCCCCAGACGCGCGTTTCCAGCTCCTGCCTCGTCACCACCGACGGCGCCGCCTCCATCAGCGACTGCAGCAGCTTGAGTCCGATGGGATTGAGCTGGATCGGCTTGCCGGCGCGGTTGATCGTCAACGTGTCGAGGTTGTAGGTGAGGTCGGCCAGTTGCAGCAGGCGGCTCTTGTTGCCCTTGCCGCGGCGGCCGAGCACCTCAAGGCGCGCGGCGAGCTCCTGCAGCGCGAACGGCTTGACCATGTAGTCGTCGGCGCCGGAGTCGAAACCGGTCAGCTTGTTGTCCAGCGTGTCGCGCGCGGTGAGCATCATGACCGGCGTCTGCCGCTTGGCTTCCTGGCGAAGCTTGCGGCAGACCTCCAGGCCGTCCATGCCGGGCAAGCCGAGGTCGAGCACGATGACGTCGAAGTCGTTGACCACGGCCAGGTGCAGGCCGGTCACGCCGTCGCCGGCGAAGTCGACCACGTGGCCCTTGTCGGCGAGGAAATCGCCGATGTTCGCGGCGATGTCGCTGTTGTCTTCGATAACGAGAATACGCATGGTGTGCTTACTCTAACGCGGAACCATCCGAATGCGGAGCGTGGTGCACCGGGGAAAGTTCCGCCGGAATGCGGACGATTCCCCGAGGATCAACCGCCAGCGTCGCCGACGAAGTGCGTAGGTCAATGGGAAGGGCGGCCGTGGAAGGCCGTTTCCGGATTCCGGAAGATGGCGACTTCCGCTCCGAGCCTGCGCTTGGAGGCCAGCGATCCAGGACGGATCAATGGACAAAAGAAAATGGCCCAAGGAGGCGCCATTGGGGGAACGCGCCTCGCTTGGGCCAAAAAGCTACTGCCCCGATTACCGTAATTCGCCAGTCACCTGACCTGACTTAGGAGTGTCGAGCAAACTACAGTGAAAGGGACTATAGGGATCGGGTAATTAAGCTGTCGTTAAACGGCTCTGAGCCTTCCGTTAACCGCCGAACGAACTCACGTACGGCTGCACGGCGAGCTGGTTCCGGCTCTGCATGACCTCGACGTTGAGCTTGTTGGAGGCGCGGCAGACCCGCGAGCCCACCTGCTTCACGCACGCCTCGGCCGTCTTCGTATCCTCCTGCGGCGCGAGCGCGTCGGCGCTCTCGCCGGGGCGACGGCACAGGCGCGTACCGGTGCGCCGCTCGCAGCCGGAATCCGCGACCTCCTCCTCGCCGAGCGGAGAGGCGAACACGAAGGTCTGCGCATAGCGCCTCTTTCCCGTGGCGACGAACGATCCGCGGGCGAACTTCCACTGCTTGAGGGCGCGCTCGGCGGCGCGGGCGAACTCGATCGGCTGCTCGGACACCACGCGGACGTCGCGCACGCTGCCGTCGGAAGCGATGCCGAATTCGAGTTTGACGCGCTCGGTATGGCGCGCGGAGAGCGAATACGGATATTCCGGCGAGACCGTGTGCGTGGCCACCGGAACGCTCGGCGCGGTTGCGGCCGCCGGAGCCGGCGAATCGGTCTGCGCCGGCACGTCGGCCACGGACGGCGGCGCGGCGGCCGGGGGCTGCGAAGGAGCGGACGCCTGCGC
Source organism: Dokdonella ginsengisoli (assembly GCF_042652785.1). Taxonomy (NCBI): domain Bacteria; kingdom Pseudomonadati; phylum Pseudomonadota; class Gammaproteobacteria; order Lysobacterales; family Rhodanobacteraceae; genus Dokdonella; species Dokdonella ginsengisoli. The sequence goes on from NZ_JBHSHD010000008.1 coordinate 86,857, forward strand.
GAGGGCCACGTCGTTCGCCGCCGGAACGGCCTGGGCCTCGGACGGGTCCGGTGCGGACGAAACCTCGGCCGGAACCGGGGTCGACTCGCGAAGCTGCGGTACGGCGGCCGGCGGCGGCGCCGTGGCGGCGATGGCCTGCGGCGCTGCTTCGACGGCCCGCGGCTCGGGCTGCTGCGGCTCGACGGCGGCGGGCTTGGCTTCCTCGGCCTGTGCCGAGGCGATCACTTCCAGCCGGATCGGCGCCGCGGCGAACTTTCCGGCGGGACCCAGATGCGCCAGCGACGGCTGTTCCCAGCGCAGCTCCGGCCCGTTGACCTGCAGCGGCTCGCGATGCTCCACGCGCATGGCGACGAGCAGCGAGATCGCGGTGCCGGCAACGGCCAGCAACCACGGCCAGCGGGCGGACCGGCGCATCACGTTGCGCTGGCTGCCGAGGATCCGGCGCACCCGCTCGAGCAGGACACCACCGGTCGCGGCCAGCGCCATCTGCGGCGCCGGCTGGCGCAGTTCCTCGAGGGCGGCCAGGGTGCGCGCGTATTCGCGCGGATCGCCGGAGGTCTTGTGCAAAACCAGCGTGTCGCAGCAGATCTCGCGCTCGTTGCGGATCTCGCGCGAGATCCAGTGCACGACGGGGTGGTAGAAGAGCAGCGTCTCGACCAGCGCCTGCGCGAGATTGACCAGATGGTCGTAGCGGCGCAGGTGACCCAATTCGTGAGCGAGAATCAGTTCCACTTGCTGGCGTGGAAAACCCAGCACGACGGCCGTCGGCAGCAGGATGACCGGCTTGAACCAGCCGATCAGGATCGGCGTGTCGATGCGGTCCGACACCAGCACCTTGATGCGGCGCATGAATTCGAAGCGCCCGGCCAGGGCCAGCAGAGCGGCCTCCAGTTCGGCGTCGGGCTGCGCCCACTTGCGCGCGATCTGCATCAGCGAGCGCCACTGGTGCCAGGAGCGGTACGCCATCAGCAGCACGCCGGCGATCCACAGGCAGACGATCCACTGCAGCGCCGTGTCCATCATCGACAGCGCCTCCGCAGGTGCCGATTGCGCGATCGCGCTCACCGTGGACACGGCCATCACCGCCGGCGATATCGCCTCGACCGGCAGGTCGGCACGCAGGATCGTGAACAGCGTGACCAGCGGGAACACCAGCATCAGGACCAGGGCCGCCAGTCCGTTGGCGTAGCGCGCGTTGCAGTGACCGGCGGGGATCAGCGCCCGCAGCACGGCGAAGACGATTCCGACCAGCGCGCCCTGCCAGATGAAATGCAGCAGGGTCCATCCCAGCGCCTGCACCCACGGCAGTTGCGCGATCAGCGACGGTGTCATCATTTGCCTCCATCCAACCGGTCGAGCAAGGCGCGGATCTCGTCGAGTTCCTCGCGAGTCGCCTTCGGCCTGCCGCCGAGCGCCTGCAGCACGAGCTGCGACGGCGAGCCGTCGAACACGCGCTGCACGATATCGGTCAGGAAGCGCTTCTGCGTGCGCTCCTTGTTCACGGCCGGGCGGTAGACGTGCGCGCGCTGCGAGTCGTCGCGCTCGACCAGGCCCTTGGCGTGCATGATCTGCAACAGCTTCAAGGCGGTGGTGTAGCCGCCGCCGTCGTCGCGGTACAGCTCCTGGTACACGTCGCGCACCGTGCCCTCGCCGTTCTCCCACAGCACGTTCAGGATCGCCAACTCGGCTTCGGTCGGCTTGGGGATTTCACTCGGCTTGCGAGACAGACTCATCGAACGGGCTCCCGTGGCGGCGGCGGCGGAGGTATTGACGGCGGATGGTAACTCAGGGTCGCTATTTGCGCTGCAGATCCGGCACCGGCTGCTGCCTCGTCAGCCGGTCCATTCCGTCCATGCTCTGCTGGCGGGTGCGTTCGCGCTGGCTGGCGGTCATACAGTTCTTGTATTTGAAGTTCGAGCCCGAGCGACGCTCGTAGGTGCACACCAGCCGGTCGCCGTCGTTGCGGGTCAGGACCGCGTTGATGCGCTCCTGCGCGTTGGCCAGATCGACCTGCTCGCCGTCGCTGAGCGCGCTGGCCGAGCCCTTGCGCGCCAGCAGTTCGGCGATCCGGTTCAGATCGGCTTCCACCGCGTTGCGGTCGGACACGCCGATGTTGCCGTACTGCCCGTTCGGCCTCATGCCGTCGCGCACCTTCGTCGCCTGTTCGGCGAACTGGGCGGGCGTGTCGGCCTTGAACGCCCACTGCGCGCCCTTGGCCGCGGCGGTACCCGCGACTCCGCAAGCGGCCAGTGCCAGCAACAGCCCCAGGGATTTCAGGACTTTCATCGCCACGCCCTCCGAAACGGTTAGTTGCCTTTCATCTGGCTGCCGCCGCCCTTCAGCAGCTCGTTCTGGAAGCCTTCCTGGCTCTTGCGGCGCACGGCGTCGCGCTGGCTGGCGGTCATGCAGCTCTTGTACTTGAAGTTCGAGCCCGAACGGCGCTCGTAGGTGCACACCAGCCGGTCGCCGTCGTTGCGCGTCAGGACCGCATTGACGCGCTCCTGCGCGTTCGCCAGTTCCACCTGCTCGCCGTCGCTGAGCGCGCTGGCCGAGCCCTTGCGTCCGAGCAGTTCGGCGATCTTGCCCAGGTCGGCTTCCACCGCGTTGCGGTCGGACGCGCCGATTTCGCCGTACTGGCCGTCCGGCTTCATTTCCTCGCGCACCTTCGTCGCCTGCTCGTCGAACTGCGCCGGCGTATCGGCCTTGAACTTCCACTGCGGGCCCTTGGCAGCCGCGGTTCCGGCGACGCCACAAGCCGCCAGTGCCAGAACCAGACCCAGAGATTTCATCGACATACCATCCTCACTTCGAACGCTTGAAAGAACGTCACCGGAGCACGCGCCGGAATGGCCCGGCTCCCCCTCTTGCTAATCCCCATGAACCGATTGGCTGCGCTTCCTGGTCTCGTCGAAGAAGCGGTCCTTGTCGCGCCGCTGGCTCTCGATCTCGCCGTAGGTCCGGCAGGTCTTGACCGGAACCAGCGAGCCGATCGGTGCCCGCTTCTCGCAGACCAGGCGCTGGCTGTCGCTGCCGGTCAGGATGCCGTTGAGCTTTTCCTGCAGGTTGAACAGCTGCAGGCGATCGCGCTCCGGCATGGCCGCCGCCGAACCGCTCTTCTCGAGCATGCCCTGCATGTCACGGAACAGGCTTTCGACCTGCCCCCGCCGCTCCGGCGAAATGAACTCGTAGCGCCCTCCGGGCGCCATTTGCCCGTCGACCGAGGCCTTCGTCTGCGCGAGCTTCTGCGGCGTGTCGGCGTTGACGACGGTCTCCGGCGCGGTGGCGCCGGCGAACCGGGCAGTCACCGTCAGCAGGAGCAGACCGAGCAGGCAGATCCTCATGGAATCCCATCGTACGACCAGTCTCGTATACATGCTAGGCCCGCCGCCCCGAAGCTGTCAACGACAAATTTCGTAGACTTTTCTTTCGCGGGCTTTTCCGGCGTTACTTCCGGCCCTTCGGCGGCGGCTTGCGCTGCTGTACGGCCCGCTCGAGGCTGCGTACGATCTTCGCCGCAACGTCGATTCCGGAGGCACCCTCGATGCCCTCCAGGCCGGGCGAGGAATTGACCTCGACGACCAATGGGCCACGCGAGGATCTGAGCAGGTCGACGCCGGCCACTCCCAGTCCCAGAAGTCGTGCCGCCCGTATCGCGGTCTGCTCCTCGATCGGGTTCAGCTCGACCGGGCTGGCCTTCGCGCCGCGATGCAGGTTCGCGCGGAACTCGCCGTCGGGCGCCTGCCTCTGCATCGCCGCGACGACCTTGCCGCCGACCACGAAGCAGCGCAGGTCGGCGCCCTTCGCCTCGCGGATGAACTCCTGCACGAGGAAGTTCGCGTACAGGCTGCGGAACGCCTCGATCATGCCCTGCGCCGCGGAGCGCTTTTCGGCCAGCAGCACACCCTGCCCCTGCGCGCCCTCGTTGAGCTTGATCACGTGCGGCGGGTCGCCGAGCATCGCGAGCAGGTCGACGGTGTCGTCGGGGTTGTCGCCGAACACCGTCGTCGGCAGGTCGATGCCTTCGCGGGCCAGCAGCTGCAGCGTACGCAGCTTGTCGCGTGCGCGCAGGATCGCATCCGAGCTGTTGGGCGTGTGCACGCCCATCATCTCGAACTGGCGCACGACGGCCGTACCGTAGAACGTGATCGAGGCGCCGATGCGCGGAATGACCGCGTCCACGCCACGCAGCACGCGCCCCTTGTAGTGCATCTCGAACTTGCCGGCGGAAATGCGCATGTAGCAGCGCAGCGGATCGAGCACGCGCGCGCTGTGGCCACGCGCGCGGGCAGCCTCGACCAGACGCACCGTCGAATACAGGCGCGCGTTGCGCGACAGGATGGCGATCTTCATTTCGTGCTCTTCAGGTAGGAATGCGCCCGATCCGCGACGGCCGGGGACAGGAATAGGAAAGCGCCGCATCGACGCCGAAGCGGCCGCAGAGCGCACTGCGGCCGAGCAACAGCGGAAACAGCATCGCGCGGCGGTCTGTCAGATTTATTTCCGTCACGAAGCGCGTGCCGGCAAGTTCGACCTCGGTCTGGATGAACCAGCGCTCGGCCCGGTGCCCGCCGGAGTCGGTGACCGTACGGCGGTCGACGACCGCCGCCTCGCAGGAAAACAGCCGCTTGCCGCGGCGGCGCGGACGCACGTCGAAGCGCACGAGCAGCACGCCGTCCCGGCGGAAGGTGTGCAGCGCTTCCACGTGCAGCGCCGACGAGCGTGCGCCGGTGTCGAGCTTGGCCTTGATCGACGGGATGCCGAGCGCCGGCAGAGACAGCCATTCGCGCCAGCCGAGGCTGAGCGGCGGCGACGTCGCGGACGGATCGGGAGATTCGAATGCTTGCATCGGCAGGACGAGAATCGAAGGAGCACTCGAAGCAGGCCACCATGCATCCGATGCGCGGTGGAGATCCCGATGTCCGACCGCACCGTCGCCGGCAGGGCGGCGACCATAGCAAAGCCCGGCGAGTGCAGTCGAGCGCGGAGCCCCACCCGAAATGGCCGATCAGCTGTCTGCCCGGTGAATCGCCGGTTCCGGGCGATTGTGCAGTGCAGAACTCGGCTGGCTCGCCACGATCTACCCAGCCACGGACTCGTCGCCTGTCCAGTCCGCCGGCAATCCGGCCGAATCCGGTGCTCCTTAAGGAGGGAACGCCATGAACGCCTCGAATGGACGATTCCCTCGTCTGCTCGCCACCGCCCTGCTGTGCCTGCCAGCCACCATCGTCGTCGCACCGACCCTGGCTTCGGCCGCGGAAGGGCCACGCCAGGGCATGCCGCGAATGGAAGCGCAGCGCGAACCGCGCGGCTATACGCGCTTCGAACGCCCGCGCGGCGCCGACCAGCGTCCACCCGCCCTCGATCGCGCCTACTTCGGTCACAACTTCCAGGCCCGGCAGACCTTCCGCATCGGGCCCTACCACGCGCCGCCGGGGTACGCGTACCGCCGCTGGGCCTACGGCGAGATCCTGCCGGCACCGTTCTGGGTGCAGGACTACTGGATTTCGGACTTCTGGCTGTTCGGCCTGGACGTGCCGCCGGTCGGCTACGAATGGGTCCGCTACGGACCGGACGCCCTGCTCGTCAGCACCAGCGACGGCGAGATCGGACAGGTCGTCTACGGCACGTTCCTCTGATCCACGCCCGGGCCCGCTCCCCATTCGACGGCAGCGGCCACCCGGGCTTTTCCCATCGACGCATGGATTCGTCTCCCACGGAGAATAGCCGTGAGCTGCACTCTCCACCGCACCCGTTCGACCTTCCTCGTCGCAGCCGCCGTGTCCGTCGCCTTCGCGCTGGGCTCTTGCGGTGCCTTCGCCGCACCGCCTCCACCGGCGCCGGCTTCCGCGGCCGGCGCGACCGACCTGCCAGCCTACGATGCGCTCGACGCCGACAAGGACGGCATCGTGACGCTGCCGGAAGTGGTCGTGTACAGCCCTTCGCTGGCCGCCCGGATCGCCCATTGCGACAGCAACGGCGACAAGCGCCTGAGCAAGAAAGAGTATGCGGCCTGCCACCCGAAGCCGGCGGCGGAACCGAAAGCGGCCACACCGGCAAGGCGCTGATTCGATCCGGCGCAGGCGCAGCGCCCTGCTGCGCCGCCTCCGGCCGCGACGGGGACGGCGGCTGGAGCGGGTGATGGGAATCGAACCCACGTTCGCAGCTTGGGAAGCTGCTGTCTTACCATTAGACGACACCCGCAGGCGGCGGAAGCGTAGCCGCAGCCGCCGGTCGCCACAAGCGGACGTGGGGGAGCCTCTGAACCCGCGCTAAGCGGCATTGCAAGGACGTGCAAAGAGATGAGAACGGCAAGTCGGCATTCAGCCGGTTTCCGCTGATATTGTCCCCAGCCTGTCAGCGCGGGCGGCCGATACGTATGGGGAAGGCGAATCCCACCGCGACCGCGTCTGGCGTAGGCACCAGGAGAGCGTTCATGTCCACCATGCGTCATTCCATTCCCAAGGCCTGCTTCGCCGTGCTGACGATGGCGTTCGGCCTGTTCGCCGGTGCCGCGCTGGCCGAGGTCGATCCGCCCGATCGCGTCGCGCGCGTGAGCTTCCTGCGCGGCAACGTCAGCTTCCAGCCGGCCGGCGACGACCAGTGGGCCGAGATGTCGCTGAACCGCCCGATCGTCACCGGCGACAAGGTCTACGCCGATCGCGACTCGCGCGCCGAGCTGGAAATCGGCGCGGCCACCCTGCGGGTGGACGAGGGCAGCACGCTCAACCTGCTCAACCTCGACGACAACATCGCGCAGATCGAACTCACCGAGGGCACGCTGAACCTGCACGTGCGCCGCGTGTTCGACGGCCAGTCCTACGAGATCGACACGCCGACCCTGGCGTTCGTCGTGAACCGCCCGGGCGACTACCGCATCGACATCGCGCCGCAGGGCGACTCGACGATGGTGACCGTGTTCGAGGGCGCCGGCGACGTCTACGGCGAGGACAATGCGAGCTACAGCGTGCGCGCGGGCAATTCGTACAAGTTCCACGATTCCGCGCTGCGCGACTACGAGACCTTCGACCTGCCGCGACGCGACGACTTCGACCAATGGTGCTCCTCGCGCAACGAACGCTACGAACGCGCCACGTCGCGCCAGTACGTCTCCGAGGATGTGATCGGCTACGCCGACCTCGACGACTACGGCAGCTGGAGCGACGAACGCGACTACGGCTCGGTCTGGTATCCGACCAGGGTCGAGGCCGACTGGACGCCGTACCGCAGCGGACACTGGTCGTGGATCGATCCGTGGGGTTGGAGCTGGGTCGACAGTTCGCCCTGGGGCTTCGCGCCGTTCCACTACGGCCGCTGGGCCTACATCGGCAACCGCTGGGGCTGGTGCCCGGGCGCTCGCCGCCTGCGGCCGGTCTACGCGCCGGCGCTGGTCGGCTTCGTCGGCGGCGGCGGCTGGGGCGTCTCGATCGGCGTCAACAGCGGCCCGGTCGGCTGGTTCCCGCTCGGCCCGCGTGACGTCTACGTGCCGTGGTACCGCGCCTCGCGCAACTACTTCACCAACGTCAACGTCCGCAACACGACGATCATCAACAACACCTACATCACCAACGTCTACAACGACTATTCGCGCGGCCGCCCGATCCGCGGCGACTACGCGTACCGCACGAACGTGAACGCGGTGACTGCGGTCTCGCGCGACACCTTCATCGGCGCCCGTCCGGTGTCCGGCGCGCGCGTGCAGGTCAACGAGACGAACCTGCGCAATGCCCAGGTGGTCAGCCGCATCGGCATCACTCCGGAACGCGCCAGCTTCGCCGCGACCGCCGGCCGCGGCCGCGCGGCGCCGGCCGCCGCGCTCGACCGTCGCGTGATCGCCCGCACCGCGCCGCCGGCGCAGGCTGCACCGATCGCCTCGCGGATCCAGGCGATCCAGCGCAACGGCGCGCAGCCGCTCGCCCGCAACCAGCTGCGCGAACTCGCGCCGCAGCGTCCGGCGGCCCAGGCGGGTGCCAACCGCAGCGCGCCGAACTCGCGCGTGCAGGTGGTCGGTCAGAACGTGCGCGGCACGCCGCAGCCGCTGCCGGCGCGCGGCGCTGCGACGCCGACGCGCCCGGCAGCGGGCGGCAATGATCGCGCCACGCCGAACCTGCCGGGTGCACGCGGCGGCGCGACGGCGCCGAACCGTGCCACGATCCCGGCTCCGGCCGACGCGCAGCGCGCCCAGCCGGGCAATCGCGCCCAGCCCAATGCGCCGTCCGATCGCGCCGGCGCCCTGCCCTCGTCCCGCTTCGCGCCGCGCAGCGGAACACCGGGCGACAACCGCGCGCCGGTGACGCGCGGCAACGCGATGCCGCCGTCGCGCGGCACGGTCGACGCGCCCAACCGCGCCGCGACCCCGGCCAGCCCGCGCTCGACGACCGAGCCGGCCGTGCGCGGCAACCAGGGCAGCGCGCTGCCGTCCAACCGCTACGCGCCGCGCACGCAGCCGTCGGACACGCGCGCCACGCCGCGCCCGCAGCAGCAGCCGTCCGCGCCGCGCTCGACGCCGTCGTTCGACCGCGGCTCCACGCCGGCCCCGCGCAGCACGCCGGCGCCGCAACCCCGTAGCACGCCGCAGTACCAGCCGCGCAACACGCCGGCTCCGCAGCGCAGCGCGCCGCCGCCGCAGTACCAACCGCGCAGCAATCCGGCGCCGCAGCCGCGCAGCACACCGCAGTATCAGCCGCGCAACGCACCGACGCCGCAACGCAGCGCACCACAGCCGCAGTACCAGCCGCGCAGTGCGCCGGCTCCGCAGCAACGCAGCGCGCCCCAGCCGCAGTATCAGCCACGCAGCGCACCGGCTCCGCAGCAGCGCAGCGCACCCCAGCCGCGCAGTGCACCGGCGCCGCAACAGCAGCAGCGCGCGCAGCCGCCACAGAACCGCGGCCGCGGCGGCGACGACAACGACCGGGACCGCCGCTGATTCCTTCCCGGATCGGCAAATCCGACGCCGCGCTCCGCGCGGCGTCTTTTTTTTCCGGAGCGGAAAGGTTCGAGCCGCGTGCGCACTCCGATACAATGACGCGATGAAGATCGCATTGAACGGCGAAGAGCGCGACGTCGCGCCCGCCACTTCGGTCACGCAACTCCTGCATGCGGCCGGGTACGCGGAAAAGCGCGTCGCGGTCGAGATCAACCGCGAGATCGTGCCGCGCAGCCGTCACGCCGAATGGCTTCTGCATCCGGGCGATCGCGTCGAGATCGTGCACGCGATCGGAGGCGGCTGATGTTCTCGCGCCACTGCGCCGACGCGCGGAATGCGACGTGTCTCGCCTGCCCAACCCCTGCCGCGACGATGCGTTCCCCGCGTCGCGCCCCATCGACGAACCACGCCACCTTTCGATGAACGCTCTCGCCGACACCGTTGACGCCGCCGCCGATCCCCTGGTCATCGCCGGCAAGACCTATCGCTCGCGCCTGCTCACCGGCACCGGCAAGTTCAAGGATGCCGACGAGACGGCGCGCGCCACCGCTGCGGCCGGCGCCGAGATCGTCACGGTGGCGATCCGCCGCACGAACCTCGGCCAGAACCCGGGCGAGCCGAACCTGCTCGACGTGCTGCCGCCGTCGCGCTACACGATCCTGCCGAACACGGCCGGCTGCTACACGGCCGACGAGGCGGTGCGCACCTGCCGCCTCGCGCGCGAGCTGCTCGACGGACACAAGCTGGTCAAGCTCGAGGTGCTCGGCGACCAGCGCACGCTGTTCCCCGACGTGGTGCAGACGCTGGCCGCCGCGCAGACCCTGGTCGCCGACGGTTTCGACGTCATGGTCTACACCTCGGACGATCCGATCCTGGCCAGGCGGCTGGAGGAGATCGGCTGCGTCGCGGTGATGCCGCTGGCCGCGCCGATCGGCTCCGGCCTGGGCATCCAGAACCGCTACAACCTGCTGGAGATCGTCGAGAACGCGAAGGTGCCGGTGCTGGTCGACGCCGGCGTCGGCACGGCGTCGGATGCGTCGATCGCGATGGAGCTGGGCTGCGACGGCGTGCTGATGAACACCGCGATCGCCGGCGCCAGGGATCCGGTGCGCATGGCGCTGGCGATGAAGCTCGCCGTCGAGGCCGGCCGCCACGCCTTCCTCGCCGGACGCATTCCGCGCAAGCGCTACGCCAGCGCGTCGAGCCCGGTCGACGGGCTCGTCGGATAAGCGGCGTGTCCCCTCCCGGCATGACCGCTTCCGGCATGAACGACGATACCGACGCGCCGGCCGCATTCTCCGGCACGGAACGCCGCATCCGCAGCTTCGTGCTGCGCCAGGGCCGCTTCACGCCGGCGCAGCAGCGCGCGTTCGACCGTCACTGGTCGCGCTACGGCCTGGAACCCGGCACGGCCGGCGTACCGCGCGACTTCGCGGCCGTCTTCGCGCGCCGCGCGCCGCTGGTGCTGGAGATCGGCTTCGGCAACGGCGAGCAGTTGCTGCACTCGGCGCAGCACGAACCGGCGCGCGACTTCATCGGCGTCGAGGTGCATCGTCCCGGCGTCGGCCGCCTGATGAACGGTCTTGCCGCGGCGAATGTGGAGAACGTGCGCCTCTACAACCACGACGCGGTCGAGGTGCTGCGCGAGGAGATCGGTCCCGGTGCGCTGAGCGAGGTGCGCATCTATTTTCCGGACCCGTGGCACAAGAAACGCCACCAGAAGCGCCGGCTGGTGCAGGCGGAGTTTCTCGAGCTGCTCGCCGTCAAGGTCGAGCACGGCGGCCGCTTGCATCTGGCGACCGACTGGGCCGACTATGCCGAGCAGATGCGGGAGGCGCTCGCCGCGGCGCCGGCATGGCGCGCCGATGCACGTCACCAGGCATCGACCACACGCCCGCCGTGGCGCATCGAGACGCATTTCGAACGTCGCGGCCTGCGCCTCGGGCACGGCGTGTGGGATTTCGTGTATGAACGTACCTGAACGGTCCTGATCACGGTCGGGCCCCACCAGAATAACCAAGCCCCGAATGGACGCCGGCCTGACCCTGACCACCAACATGTCGCTCGTGTTCGCGCTGCTCGCGTTCACGGTGCTGATGCTGGTGCTCGAATGGATCCGCGCCGACCTCGTCGCCCTGCTGGTCATCGTCGTCATCGGCATCACGCGGCTGCTGCCGGTCGAACAGCTGTTCGACGGCTTCGCCGGCAACGCGGTGATCTCGCTGATCGCGGTCATGATCATGGGCGCGGGCCTGGACCGCACCGGCGTGCTGAGCAAGGCCGCCTCGTTCATCCTGCGCCTGGCCGGCGGCATCGAATCGCGCGTCTCGCTGCTGATCAACGCGATGGTCGGCAGCCTCTCCGCCGTGATCCAGAGCCAGGCCCTGTCGGCGCTGTTCCTGCCCGTGGTCAGCCGCGTCAGCGCGCGCACCGGCCTGCCGCTGAAGCGGCTGCTGCTGCCGATGGCGTGCATGATCCTGTGCGGCACGAACATCACGATGATCTCGAATTCGCCGCTGATCCTGCTCAACGACCTGATCGCCAGCGCGAACCGCAACCTGCCGCCCGGCGCGCAGACCATCCAGACCTTCAGCCTGTTCGCGATCGCACCGATCGGCATTCCGCTGCTGCTGGCGGGCCTGGCCTACTTCGCGCTGTTCACGCGCAGGCTGCTGCCCAGCGATGAAGAACGCCAGAAGGTGACGCCAGGGCGGACGGAGACCTACTTCGCCGAGACCTACGGCATCGACGGCGACGTGGTCGAGCTGGTCGTGACCACCGACAGTCCGCTGGTCGGCATGAGCGTGGGCGAGGTCGAGCAGCTGCGCGGCGCGCCGCTGATCCTCGCCCTGAAGACCGGCAACGAGGCGCGCCTGGCGCCGCCCGGCGACCAGATGATCTGGGTCGGCAGCGTGCTCGGCGTGCTCGGCAAGCGCGAGGCGGTGGCCGAGTTCGCCAACAACCAGCTCTGCCAGGTGCAGACGCGCCTGCGCAACTTTGCCGACCTGTTCAATCCGAGCCGCGCCGGCATCGCCGAGGCGGTGATTCCGCCGAGTTCGCGCTGGATCAAGAAGGCGGTCGGCGAACTGCGCCTGCGCAAGACGCACGGCATCTCCGTACTCGCGGTCAACCGCGGCGAGCAGGTGTTCCGCGAGGACGTGCGCAAGGTCGCGCTGCGCGCCGGCGACACCCTCGTGCTGCACGGCTTCTGGCGCGACCTGGCGCAGACCGCCGAATCGCACGACTTCGTCGTCGTCACCGACTACCCGAAGGAAGAACAGCGCCCGAGCAAGATCTGGCACGCGACGGCGTTCTTCGCGCTGGCGATGGGGCTGGGCCTGTTCACCGACCTGAAGCTGTCGATCGCCATGCTGGTCGGCGCGGTCGGCATGCTGCTGTCGGGCGTGCTGAACATGGACGAGGCCTACGGCGCGATCAACTGGAAGACGATCTTCACCCTGGCCTGCCTGATCCCGCTCGGCTGGGCGATGGACTCGACCGGCGCGGCGGCCTGGCTCGCGCAGGAAGTGCTGGTCTACCTCGGCACGCTGCCGCAGTGGGGCCTACAGGCGGTGGTCGCGATCCTCGCCCTGCTGTTCTCGCAGGTGGTCTCCAACGTCGGCGCGGCGGTCATCACGGTGCCGATGGCGATCAACATCGCGCTGGCCTCGGGCGGCAATCCGTCGGTGTACGCGCTGATCGTGGCGATCTCGACCTCCAACACCTTCATCATGCCGAGCGCGAACCCGGTGATCATGATCGTCGCCGGCCCCGGCGGCTATCGCCGCCGAGACTTCCTGCGCGTGGGCATCCCGCTGACCGTGCTGATGCTGGTGGTGCTGCTGCTGTCGGTGAACCTGGTCTTCGGAGGCCTCTGAGGCCGCCCGAACGGGGCCGTGTCGCGGCGCCGGGCAACGGAGTACGCTGTGCGTGGAATGGCCCGCAGGGACGCCTGACGGAGATCTTCCCATGACCCGCTTCGCTTCCTTTCCGCTTCTCGCCCTGGTCCTGTGCAGCACGCCCGCGTTCGCCGCGAACTGCCAGGTGAGCGGTACGGTCTACGACTTCCAGGGCCGTCCGCTGCGCGACGCCGTGGTCCGGCTCGTCGACCTCGACACGCGCCAGGCGCGCTTCGTGATGGCCGACGCCCAGGCCGCGTTCACGATCCACGCCGACGCCGCGCCGGACTACCGCCTCGACGTGCTCAGCGAGCCGACGCGCGTGACCGGTTCGAACATCCCGACGCGCTCGATCCTCGGCATGACCTCGCCGTTCGCCTGCCAGACCGGCCAGGCGGCGCGCCAGGACGTGCGCGTGCAGATCGAGTGACGGCGGTTCAGCGCAGCACGATCGCGCCGTCGACGACCTCGACCGGCGCCGCCACCAGGCGGCTGCCGCGGCACGGTCCGGCGATGCAGTCGCCGCTGTCGACGGCGAACGTCGCGCCGTGCGCGGCGCAGATCAGGCGGCCGTCGCGCACCAGGAAGCGGCCCGGCGCGTAGTCGAGGTTGCGCCCCTGGTGCGGGCATTCGTTGTGATAGGCGAAGGCGCGCCCGCCCTGGCGCAGCAGGATCAGCTCGTAGCCGCCGTCCGGCGCGTCCACGCGCGCGGCGACGGCATCGCCGTCGGGAATGTCCTCGAGCCGGCACAGCGGCGCCGGCGGGTTCATACTTTCAGCACTTGTCGGCTCGCGATCCGCACCCATACTGGGTTTTCGTGCCGCCGGCAGGGAGGGCGGGGGCGCCATGTTCGCATACGGAGTTCCTGGCATGTATCTCGGTTCGTTCCGCACGTTTCGCCCGCGCCATCCGCTCGCGCGGATCGCCATGGCCGTGCTCGGCGTGATCGCGGTGCTGGTTCTGGTCACCCTCGGCCTGTTCGCCGTCGCGGCGCTGGCGATCGGCGGCGGCGTGTTCGTGCTGATCAACGCGCTGCGCGGAACGCTGCGTCCGGCCGCGCCCGCGCAGCCCTCGCCGCAGCCGCAGCGCACGCGCAGCGGCGTCATCGAAGGCGAATACACGGTGGTCGAATCCGCCCCCGCGCGCGGCCCCGGACACTAGCGGCGGCGCAAGATCCGGATGGCCGCGGCATGGTCTGCGGCGTAGATTGCGCCGCATGAACGCCCGCCCGGCCCTTACCGATCCGCTCGAGCACGCACGCCGCCTGATCGAGGACGCGCGCGGCGAAGGAACGGACCTGAGCAGCCTCGCGCGCTCGGTGGGCTTAAGCCCGACCCACCTGCAGCGGCGCTTTCGCGCGCGCTTCGGCCTGTCGCCGGCCGAATACGCACGCAGGCTGAAGCTGGACGCGTTCAAGTCCGCACTGCGCCGCGGCAGCGCCGTGACCGACGCGGTCTACGACGCCGGCTTCGGCTCCGGCAGCCGGATCTACGAGAACGCCGACGCGCTGCTCGGCATGACGCCCGGCGCCTACCGCAGCGGCGGCGCCGACGTCGAGCTGCGCTACACGACGCTCGACACCGCGCTCGGACGGCTGCTCGTGGCGGCGACCTCGCGCGGCATCTGCGCTGTGGCGGTCGGCGCCAGCGACCGCCGCCTGCTCGCCGACCTGCGCGCCGAGTTCCCGCGCGCGAAGCTCGAGCGCGTGGACGCCGGCCGCGACGAGTGGCTGCGGGCGATCGTCGAGCGCGTGCTCGCCGATCTCGCCGGCAAGACGCCGGGCGACACGCCGCTGCCGCCGTTCGACCTGCGCGCCACCGCATTCCAGTGGCGCGTGTGGCAGGCGCTGACGCGGATTCCGCGCGGCCAGACGCGCAGCTACGCGCAGGTCGCCCAGGCCATCGATGCGCCGCGCGCGGTGCGCGCCGTCGCGCGCGCCTGCGCGACCAACCGGCTCGCCTTCGTGGTGCCCTGCCACCGCGTCGTGCGCGCCGACGGCCAGGCCGGCGGATGGCGCTGGGGCGTGCCGCGCAAGCGGCGCCTGCTCGCGATCGAATCGGCAATGGCTCCATCCTGAGCGCACGCAATGGAACTCGCGAGGAGCCACCGGCCTGCCTATCCTGACGCTCGCGTCCCTCCCTGCCCCATGACCCGCTTCCGGCGCCGCCGCGCCGATTTCCGATGAACGACTCCTCGTCTTGCGTACCCGCCGAGACGGCGCCGCCGTCCGCGCTGCTGGCGCCGCGCGTGCTGGTGCCGCTGTCGCTGCTCGCGCTTTACCTGATCTGGGGATCGACCTACCTGGCGATCCGCGTCGCGCTGGCCAGCTATCCGCCGTTCCTGATGGCCGGCGTGCGCTTCCTCTGCGCCGGCGTCGCGCTGTACGCCTTCCTGCGCTGGCGCGGCATGGCCGCACCGACGCGTGCGCAATGGCTCAATGCGGCGGTCACCGGCACCCTGCTGCTCGGCTTCGGCAACGGCCTGGTGTGCTACGCCGAACAGAGCGTCAACTCGGGACTGGCCGCCGTCGCGGTCGCCGCGATGCCGCTGTTCGCCGCGCTGTTCGGCGGCATGTACGGCTACTGGCCGCAGCGCCTGGAATGGCTCGGCCTCGGCGTCGGCTTCGCCGGCGTGATCCTGCTGAACTTCGGCGGCGGCCTGGCCGGCGCGCCGCTCGGCGCGGTCGCGCTGGTCGTCGCGGCGGCGGCCTGGGCGTTCGGCTCGGTCTGGAGCCGCCGCCGCGACATGCCGCCGGCCGCGATGAACACCGCCGCGCAGATGCTGACCGGCGGCGCGATCCTTTTCATCGGCGCGCTGCTCGCCGGCGAACGCCTGCCGGCGGCGCCGACGACGAGTTCGACGCTGGCCCTGGTCTATCTCGGCGTGTTCGGCTCGATCGTCGCGTTCTCCGCCTACCTGTACCTGCTCAACACCGTGCGTCCGGCGCTGGCGACGAGCTACGCCTACGTGAATCCGCCGGTGGCGGTGCTGTTCGGCGCGCTGCTCGGTGGCGAGGCGGTACACACGCTCGACGTGGTGGCGATGGCGGTGATCCTCGGCGGTGTCGCGCTGATCGCGCTGGCGCGCGAGCGAAAGGCGTAGCGGACCGAGGGCGCGGGAAGCGGGCTTCTCGCAGAGCCGCAGAGGGCGCCCAGAAGAGGAATCTTTACCTCCGCGTCTCCGCGTCCCTGCGAGAGATCTTTTTCCCTCGAGGCGGACGCACCCGCGAACGAAACCGGCCCCGGGACAAGGTCGTCCCGGGGCCGATAGCGGCTACAGCTCGCGCAACGCCGTCGTCACCGGCAGGCGCGCAGCGCGCAGCGCGGGATACAGGCCGCCGATGAAGCCGATCGCCAGCGCCCATTTCAGGCCGGTCCACAGCAGCGACGGCGAAACCTTGAAGTCGAACGTGAGCTGGCCGACGCCGGACATTGTCGACGCCGTGTAGCCGTTGAAGACCAGCCAGGCGATCGCGCCGCCGATCGCGCCGCCGATCAGGGCGAGCAGCATCGTCTCGAGCATGATCGCCACCACCACCGGCACGCCGCGGAAGCCGATCGCGCGCAGGGTGGCGATCTCCCGCGCGCGCGTAGCGACGGCGGCGAACATCGTGTTCAGCGCGCCGAACACCGCGCCGATGCCCATGATCGCGCCGACCACGATGCCGATGAAGGTGATCACCTTGGCGATCTGCTCGGACTGCTTGCTGAAGTATTCGATCGTCGTGCTGGTGTCCACCTGCAGGCGCGGATCGGAGGCCAGCGAGGCCTTGAACGGTTCGAACGCGTCGGCGCCGGTCAGGCGCACGAACACCGAGCTGATGCTGCTGCCGCTGCGGTAGGCCGGGCCGATCACGTCGGCATCGCCCCACAGCTCCGACTCCATCGCGTCCTTCGACTCGAAGATGCCGACGATCTTCCAGGTCTGGCTGCCGAGCCGGATCTCGCGATCGACGTCGAGCCCCTCGAACTGGCGCTGCGCACCCTTGCCGGCGACGAGTTCGCGCAGGCCCGGCTGGAACTTGCGGCCGGCAACGATCTGCGCGTTCGGGCGCAGCTTCCACGCGCCCTCGCCGACACCGCGCAGCTGCACGCTGCCGAAATCCTCCTCGACGTTGCCGCCCTTGATCGGCAGGTTCGCCGCGACCACCAGTTCGGAGGAAGTGATCGGCTTGCCCTGCTCGTCCTTGGCGATGCCGGGCGCCTGTTCGATCACCAGCGCGTTGTCCTTCGACAGCACGGAGGCGACCTCGGCCGCCGAGGCGCCGCGCATGACGATCGCGGTGTCGTCGCTGCCGCTGCGGCGCAGCGTCTCGCTGTAGCCCTCGGCCATCGCCAGCATCGCCACCAGCACGGCGACCACGCCGGCGATGCCGATCACGATCACCGCCGAGGAGCCGAGCCGCTGCGGCAGGGTGCTGACGCCGATGCCGGTGACCGAGGCGGCCTGGCGGCCGCGCCGCGTCAGCAGCATCCACGCGAGCAGCGCGGCGAGCACCAGGACCAGCCCGACCCATGGCAGCATCAGGAACAGTGCGACGCCGACGACGGCGGCGAGGAAGGTGAGGAGACCGATCAGGAATTTCATGGTGAGTTTCTCCTCAACGTCCGGCCAGCGCGTCGACGATGTTCAGGCGCATCGCGCGCAGCGCCGGCAGCGCGCCGATGACGAGGCCGATGGCGAGCATCAGCGCCAGGCCGAGCAGCCAGCTGCTCAGGCCCACCGGCGGCAGGTTCAGCATGCCGTTGCTGTTGGCGGTGATCGCCGGGGCGAGCAGGCTGACCAGGCCGATGCCGATCAGGCCGCCGATCAGCAGCAGCAGGATCGATTCGGCCAGCACCAGGCCGAGCACGCTGGTGTTGGAGAAGCCGATCGTCTTCAGTACCGCAAGCTCCGAGGTGCGCTCGCGCACCGCCTGCATCATCGTGTTGCCGGTCAGCAGCAGCAGGGTGAAGAACACCGCGCCCATGATCGAGGTCACGATCAGGCCGATGTCGGCCACGTTCTTCATCCACGAGGCCATCGCCGCCTGTTCGGTCTGCGTCTTGGTCTCGTGATCGGAGTTGGCCGACAGGCCGTCGATCGCCTTGGCCACGCGGTCGGCACTGGCCGGATCGGTGACGCGCGTGACGTACCAGCCGACGGTGCCGCGGTTGTACGGCGTGGTCTCGTCGAAGTTCTTCCAGTGCAGGAGGAACATCTGGTCGTACCAGGAGTTCTTCTCGTCCTTGGAGTGGATGAGGCCGACCAGATCGAAGTTCCAGTTCTTGCTGCCGGACTTGTCCGGGAAGATGGTCGACTGCAGCGGAATCTTGTCGCCGACCTTCCAGCCGTACTTCTGCGCCAGCACCGCGCCGACCACGGCGCCGTTGGGCGTCGTGTCGAACGCCTTGCGCTCCTCCGGCGAGATCGAGATCTCCGGGTACATGTCGATGTAGTTGGGCGCCACCGCGAAGGAGAAGATCTGGTTGTGCGGATCCTGGTAGGCGCCGCCGAACCAGTTGGCGTAGGTGACCGTCTCCACGCCGTCGACCGCGGCGATGCGCGATTCGAGCGACAGCGGCAGGGTCTGGATGAACGACAGGCGCGAGCCGGTCTGCAGGCGCTTGGCGCCGTTGGCCGACTTGCCGACGTCGTCGAAGGAGATGCGCACGGCGTCGAGCAGGCCGAACAGCAGGAACGCCGCGACGATCGAGACCAGGGTCAGGATCGTGCGCGTCTTGCGGCGGAACAGCGCGGCCCAGATGAGATGCAGGTATTTCATGTGTGTACCTCGCTCGCTTTTCTCCTTCTCCCGCGAACGGGAGAAGAGGCCGAAGGCGGATGAGGGATTTTCCGGAGCGGCGTGCTCCGATCGCCCTCACCCTTCCTCTCCCGCAGGCGGGAGAGGGTTTGCATCCTTGCGTTACGCCGCGACGGCGCCCTGCTCCACCAGCGTGCCCTTGTCCAGATGCAGCGTGTGCCGCGCGTACTCGGCCGCCTTCGGATCGTGCGTGACCATGATGATGGTCTTGCCGTGTTCGCGGTTGAGCGTCTGCAGCAGCCCGAGCACATCCTCGGCGGACTGGCGGTCGAGGTCGCCGGTCGGCTCGTCGCAGACCAGCAGCTTCGGGTCGGACACGATCGCGCGCGCGATCGCCACGCGCTGCTGCTGGCCGCCGGAAAGCTCGGTCGGCTTGTGCGTCGTGCGCTCGGCCAGGCCGACCAGCTGCAGCGCGATCGCCGCGTTCCTCTTGCGCTGCGCCGCCGACAGCTTGGTCAGCAGCAGCGGCAGCTCGACGTTCTTCTGCGCGGTCAGCATCGGCAGCAGGTTGTAGAACTGGAAGATGAAGCCGACGTGGTTGGAGCGCCACTTCGCCAGCGCGCCTTCGCCCAGGGTGTCGATGCGCTCGCCGCCGACCGACAGCGTGCCCTCGGTCGGCGAGTCCAGCCCGCCGATCAGGTTCAGCAGCGTCGTCTTGCCGGAGCCGGACGGCCCCATCAGCGCGAGGAAGTCGCCTTCGGCGATGTCGAGATTGATGTGGTGCAGCACCTCGACCTTCTGCTTGCCGCGCTCGTAGGTCTTGCTGAGATTGCGGATTTCCACCAGGTTGCCCATCGCTGACTCCTCGGCTGTGCTGTCCGTACGACGATCCGGAATGCCGGCTTTCGACATCCGGCCGGAACTCATTTCGCGCTCTTGATCCCGACCCTGGCGCCGTCGGCCATTTCCGCCGGCGGCTGCCTGACCACCCGCGTGCCGGCGGCGAGCCCCTCGGCCACGCGCAGCTCGCCGAAGCTCTGCCCCGGCACGACCGCCTTCGACCGCGCGCGATCGCCTTCGACCGCGAACACGACGTCCTTGCCGTCGCGCTTGACGATCGCCGAACCCGGCACCAGCGCGCCCTTCGGCGGCGGTGGCGGCGGCGCGTCGGCGGACCGGGCCTCCTCCATGAACGAGACGCGCACGCCCATGTCCGGCAGGATGCGCGGGTCCTTCTGCTCCAGCGCGACGCGCACCTTGACCGTGGCCTTGCCGCGGTCGGCGCTGGGGATGATCGCGATCACGCGCGCCGGAATCTGCCAGTCGGGGTAGGCGTCGAGCACCGCCTGCGCCGGCTGTTTCGGCTGCACGCGGTTGATGTAGGACTCGGTCACGTCGACCTCGACCTCAAGCGAATCCATGTCGACGATGGTGCCCACGCCGGTGCGCGTGAAGCCGCCGCCGGCCGACAGAGGCGAGACGATCTCGCCGACCTGCGCCGCCTTCGCCGTGATCACGCCGGCGAACGGCGCGCGTACCGTGCAGTAGTCGAGCTGCACCTGCGCGGCGCGCACGCCGGCCTCGGCGACCTCGACCTGCTTGCGCTGCGTTTCCAGTTGCGAAACCTGCGTTTCCACCTGGGTGCGCGCCACCTCGACCGACTGCGCCGACACCAGCTTGCGCCGCACCAGATCCTCGGCGCGCGCAAGGTCACGCCGGCCCTGCGCCAGCTGCGCCTGGTACTGCGCCAGCTGCGCCTGCGCCGCGCGCAGTCCGGCCTGCGCCTGCGCCAGCGCGGCCTTCTGCGCGGTGTCCTCGAGCGTGGCCAGCACTTCGCCGGCCTCGACGCGCTCGCCTTCCTCGATCAGCACCTGGGTCAGGGTGCCGGTGATCTGCGCCGACACGGTCGCCTGGCGCCGCGCGGTCACGTAGCCGGTCGCCTGCAGCACGGCCGCAGCGGCGCCGGCCCCGGCCGCCGGCGAGGACGCCGTCGCGACTTCGACCTCGAACGCCTTCGCGCGCTGCAGCGTCACCCACGTGGCGACGCCGATCGCCGCCAGCAATGCCACGCCGGCGGCGATCCAGACCGGTGCGCGCGAACGCGCCGCGGGTTCGCTGCGATCGATGCGCAGCTGGTGCAGCAGATCCTTGTTTTCCACTCGAATGTCTTCCCCGTGCCGCTGCACTGTTGTGTACAAGTTGCAAACTGGCTATTTGGCTCGGATGGCCGCGTTCTCGCGCCTTCCTTCTCCGTCCGCCGCGGCGGAACGGCTGGCTCGGGCACCCGTCTCGCCCGACGATCGGTGGCGGCCTGCGGGCCACCCTTACGAACCGTCAAGTTTGCCATAGACTGATGCAGACGCCGCGGACCCTCAAGGCGTCGCAGTCACCCCGCGGAGATGACAGATGTCAGCAGGCGCGAACGCCGGCTACTCCGGCAAGCCGGCCTGGTGCAAGCTCGGCCTCACGCCGAACGCGCGCGTGCGCGTGCTGGATGCGCCCGGCGACTACGCGACCCTGGTCGGCGCCGAACCCGGCTCGATCGCCCCGGTCGGTGCCCGCGCCGGCTACGACCTCGCCCACGTCTTCGCGGTCTCGGCCGCGAAGCTCGCCGCCGAAGTCCTCGCCCTGTCGAAGACGCTGCCCGCCGACGGCGTGATCTGGGTGTCGTGGCCGAAGAAGGCGTCCAAGGTGGCGACCGACGTCACCGAGGACACCGTGCGCGCGGTCGCGCTGCCGCTCGGCCTGGTCGACGTCAAGGTCTGCGCGATCGACGCGGTCTGGTCCGGCCTGAAGCTGGTCTGGCGCCGGACCGAGCGCGCAAAGAAGGCGTGAGCGCGCGGAGCCGCTCCTCGCGCTGCCGGATCGCGCGCTCCCGAATCAATCTGCGCCCGGAAGCGTCATCGCCAGCGGCGTCTGCGTTCCTTCGAGCAGCAGCGTGACGGCAGCATCCCCGGCATGCACGGCGGAAAGCGCGAGCACGGCGTCGGCCGCCGCGCGTACCCACGGCGAGACCCGCTCGATGCCGCGCGCATCGCGTCGTGACAGCCGCACCAGGGCGGTGGCGCCGTCGAGCGGCGCGCGCTGCACCTCGACGAAATCCACGCCGTACGGCAGCGCAAGCACGCGATCGAACGGCGGGCCGCTCGCCGGCGGCAGCACGAAGGCGTGCACGCCCTCGTCGGAAAGGGACGCCGCCGCATCCTCGGCGTCCATCGCCGTGCCGGACGCGTAGGCTTCGTCGAAGCCGTCGCGCAACAGCACGAGCACGTCGCTGTCGACGAAATGCAGCGGCGCGGGGCCGCCGACGTCGAAGGCGAGCACGGCTTCGGCCTCTGACGTATCGGGCCGCACCGGCGCGCTGATCAGAAACGTCAGGCTGCGCCCCGCCGGGATCGTGACCACGTCGTGCAGCAACCCGCTGCCGCCGTCGGCGCAGGTCGCACCGGCACCCGCGCCGAAGCATTGCCAGCGCGCGAACGCGAGGTCGAAGGCGGCCGACAGGTTCGTGTCGACCGGAACCTGCATCGCCGGACCGGGGCCGTCGTTGCGCAAGGTCACCAGGTAGTCGGCGACGTGCCCGTACGGCACGTAGTCGCGCAGGCTCGCCAGGCTCGACACGAGCGACGGCAGCTCGTACACGGTGAGCGGCGCCGAAGCCTGCGATGGCCGGAAATTCGCATCGCCCGAATAGGTGGCGACCAGGCTTCGCGCACCCGCGGCGGCCGGCGTCAGGCTGCAGCCGGCCGCCGTGTCCAGTGCGTAGGTGCAGGAAACCTCGCCGTCGCTGACGGTGACGGTGCCGCTCGGCGTGCCCGCTCCGGGCGCGATCACGCCGAGTGTGACGTCGACCGCGACCGGCGCGCCGATCAGGCTGCCCGCGGGCGCGGAGAGGGCGATCGCGGTGGTGGCGCGTTCGACCTCGAACTCGAGCGGCACGGAAGCCGATCCGGCGACGAGGCCGGCGGGATCGCCGGCGTAGTGGGCGGTGATCATGTGGACGCCCACCGCCAGGCCGGACGTGGTGAAGGTCACCGCACCGCCGACGATCTCGCCGCTGCCGAGCACGTCGGCGCCGTCGCGAAACTCCACGCTGCCCGCGTCCAGCGGCGCGCCGGTCTGGCCCGCGACCTGGGCTGTCAGCGTCACCGGCTGGCCGAACACGATCGGCCCCGGTGCCGCCAGCGTCGTCGTGCTGCCGCCGTCGACGATCACCTCGAGCGTGGCCGCGATCCTCTCGTCGCCGCGGCTGCGCACGGTGATCGTGCGCGGCCCGGTCGAACCGAACGTCAGCGCCAGGTTCACGTGGCCGTCGGTCTGCTGGAGCTCGCCGGGCATCGTGTCCGAGGCGTCACTGCTGGAGAACCGCCACCGCGTCGTGTCGTCGATGTTGGCGGCGACGACCGCATCGTCGACGTCGAGCACGAAGGGGTCGTCGGCATCCGCCGGCACGCTCACCGACGCCTGCCCCGCCGGCAGCACGATCCGCGCGGGCCCCGACAGCGACGGCACCGGCAGCGGCAGGTTGGTGAACTCGATCGCCGCGCGCAGGTTGTGGCCCGGCATGCTGATGATGCCCTGGAAGGCGCCGACGACGTCGTTGGCGCGGCGCACGCTGAGGTAGTAGCCCGGCGCATCGGCGATGCCGGCCGCCAGTGCCTGGTCGTCGGGATTCGGGTCGACGTCCATGTCCACGCTGGCGCCGGTTGGCGGCACGTCGATGTGGATCGGCGCCGCGTAGGGGACGTTGCTGTCCGCGTCCAGCGAGCGGATGTCGACGATGATCGGCGCGGCGGGATACGGCTGCCCGGCGCGCGCGCGCAGCGAGAGCGCGGGCGCGTCGCACAGCGCTCCGGTGACGGAGGTGCCGATGCAGTACTTGAGCGCGCGCGTGCTGTCGTTGATGTCGAACGTGTAGAAGCTGTTGACCGGCACCGGCACGATGACCGAGACGAAGCGCGGCGCACGCGCCGTCTGCGCGTTGTAGCGCGCCTCGAGCGTGAGCGGCCCCTGCACGTTGGTCTTGCCGGCCACGGCGAATTCCTCGCTCGTATCGGTCGCGTAGGCGATGCGCAGAGCGTCGACGTAGCTGCTGCTGAGCTCGGTCAGCAAGGGTTGAGAAGGCACGTCGCTCGACAGGGAATTGCTGGCGATCAGCGCGCTCGGCGGCGGCTCGCTCCAGCCGTTGTTCCAGGTGATGACGTGGTTGTTGTTGGCGGGGTTGAAGAGCTTGCCGCGGCGATACCAGTCGATGCGCGCGGGGTCCTGCGCGGAGAACGGCACCGGCGCGTCGAGCGAAGTCGTCATCGTCATCTTGTAGGCGCGCGTGCCGATCTGGCCGAGGAAGCTGCGCATGTTGAGGCCGCCGGTCGGAAGTCCTCGCGGCTGCGTGATCGCGTAGGCGATCTCGGCCGGCTGGCCGTTCATCAGCATCTGTGGATCCTGCGAGAAGTCGCGACCGGCCAGCGTCGGGTCGCTCTGCGAGTTCTGCACGGTCGAGGTGATGAACGCGCTGGAGGTCATGCCCGCCGCGTCGGTCAGCGTGACGAGCAGCTGCGGCTGGTGGTGATGGACGAAGGCGCCGCCCATGACCTTTTCCTTGCTGGCGAAGCGGAAGCGCCCCCAGTCGTTCGCCTGCGGATCGCGCGCCGACTGCACGCGCAGGATTCCCGCATAGCCGTGGCGCAGGCGGTCCCGGACCAGATCGGTGACGTCGACGCTGTAGTAGCCGCGCTGCGTGATGCGCAGCGCCTGGCCCGGCGAGTCGGCGTCGGCGGCGACTTGCGCGCCGGCCACCGTCTGTGTGCACGACGGCGGTGTCGCCTCGTCGGCGAAGCAGTCGCCACCCGGCGCATAGGCACCGTCGACGCGCAGGTACCCTTCGGCGAGCACCTCGTCGACGAACAGCACCAGCCGCGCGCGGAACACCTTCTCCGGCGTCAGCGCGTAGTTCTCGCTGCCGATCGTCGCCGCACCGTTTTCGATGACCAGCCTGGACAGCACGCCGCTCGGCAGCGTGTCGAGCGAGAACTTGAGTTCGGCGTAGGCGTCCTCGCCGACCAGCAGGGTCTCGTCGAAGGGCCGGTCTGGGACCGGACCGGACACGTCGCGCGAGGTGTCCGCCAGCAGCGGAGCGGTCACCCACATCGGACCGCTGCCGCCGCAGCCGGCCAGTGCCAGCAGCAGCCACGCCAGCGCGAGCCACCTCGACCGTGTCGCGCGAACCCGGTTCGCCATCCACCGCATGTCGGCCTTCCCCCTGCATCGATCCGTGGAACACCCGCGACGCCCGCGGGCGTCGCGCTCTCCTTTCGTTCTACGCGCAGGGTCGCGGCACCGAGGATCATCGGCGCGTTCGCGAAGCGGGCGAGCGATGCGCCGCCGCAGCGCCGTAGCGTCCCGATGGGCGAGGCATGGGAATTGGGTCGCGGGCGAATGTTTTCCGTCCACGCGGAGCGGAAACGGCGAATTTCCGCGGATGAATCCTGGAAATATATTTAAAATTCATGCTGTTGTGGGGTTCCTACCAATCTTCTACCAATTCCTATATGTTTCGGTAGAAGACTGGCAGAACCCCATGAAGCTGCCCTTGCCTCCCCCACCCGTGTCGGAACTGATTCATCGGCACGGCCGGCACATCGACCGGATCCTCGCCCATCGCCTCGGTGCGGAGCCGAAAGGCGTCTACGAGCATTGGGACCACCTCCGGCACCTGACGCCGCCCGCCGGACTCGATACCGAGCAGTGGTGGCTCGGCATCAAGCTCGCCCGGCAGGCGCTCGGCAAGGAACTTCCGCTGCGCGACAAAAGCGACGCGCCGTTCACCTTCGCCGCCAGCGACAGCATCCAGCGCCGGCTGTTCCTGGTCGCACGCGACGCGGCGGGTGCGCTGCAGGGCGCCGATGCGATTCCTTCCGACGGCATGCGCGAGCGCTATCTCATCCGCTCGCTGATCGAGGAGGCGATGACCTCCTCGCAGCTGGAGGGCGCGGCCACCACCACCCAGGTCGCCAAGGAAATGCTGCGCTCGGGCCGCGCGCCACGCGACTACGGCGAACGCATGATCGCCAACAACTTCCAGACCATGCGCGAACTCAAGCGCTGGCTGGGCCGGCCACTGACGCCCGACACGGTGTTCGAGATCCATCGCATGCTCGCCGACGGCACGCTGACCGATCCCGCCGCGGCGGGCCGCTTCCGCCGCGCGGACGAGGACATCGTCGTGCAAGACGAGAGCGGCACCCTGCTGCATGTTCCGCCACCGGCCACCGAGCTTCCGCGACGGATGCAGACGCTGTGCGACTTCGCCAACCAGGGCGACGAGGGCGAATACTTCATCCACCCCGTCGTGCGCGCCATCGTCATCCATTTCATGATCGGCTACGACCATCCGTTCGTCGACGGCAACGGCCGCACCGCGCGCGCGCTGTTCTACTGGTCGATGCTGCGCTCGGGCTTCTGGATGACGGAATACTTCTCGATCTCCAGCATCCTGCGCAAGGCGCCGTCGCAGTACACGCGCTCCTATCTGTTCACCGAGTCCGACGACGGCGACGCGAGCTACTTCCTCTCGCATCAACTGGACGTGTTGCTGCAGGCCATCGAAGGCGTGCACGCCTACATCGCGCGCAAGCAGCAGGCACGCAGCGAAGCGGAAACCCTGCTGAAACCGGGCAGCAGGCTGGCACGGCGGCTCAACCACCGGCAACGCGCCTTGCTGCTGAACGCCCTCAAGCATCCGGACAAGGCGTTCACCATCGCGGTGCACCAGCGCACGCACGACGTCGCCTACGACACCGCCCGCTCCGACCTGCTCGGCCTGGTGAAAGCCAGGCTCATGCGCCAGCACAGGCAGGGCAAGGCTCACGTGTTCGTGGCGCGGCCCGACCTGTCGACGAGACTGCCGCGCTGAGGAAACCCTCGCCAGCGGCGCGAGGGATGCCCGTCACAGGCATCGGGCACACGCATCCATGCAGCGCATCTCCACCGCATCGCCGGCGGCGCTATCCTGCGCACTTTTCCCGCAGGACGGCTGCGCATGAACTACGTCATTCCCGCCCCGGCCACGCCGGTGATTCCCGTCGCCGGCAGCGACGCCGTGTTCCCCGTTCGCCGCATCTTCTGCATCGGCCGCAACTACGCCGAGCACGCCAAGGAGATGGGGGCGGTCGCCGATCGCGCGCAGCCGATGTTCTTCTGCAAGCCGGCCGACGCGATCGTCGCCGGCGACGAGGTCGAGGTGCGCTATCCGCCGGCGACGCAGGACCTGCACCACGAGGTCGAGATGGTCGTCGCGCTCGCGCGCGGCGGATCGGACATCGCCGCCGAGCACGCGCTCGAACACGTGTTCGGCTACGGCGTCGGCCTGGACCTCACGCGCCGCGACCTGCAGGCCGCGGCGAAGGCAAAAGGCCATCCCTGGGACGCGGCGAAGGCGTTCGACCATTCCGCGCCGGTCTCGGCGCTGCATCCGGCCGCTGCGATCGGCCATCCGACCGGCGCGCGGCTGACCTTGCACGTGAACGACGCGCTGCGCCAGGACGCCGACATCGCGACGATGATCTTCCCGGTCGCGGCGATCGTTCATGAACTGTCGAAGCTGTGGACCCTGGCGCCCGGCGACCTGATCTACACCGGCACCCCGGCCGGCGTCGCCGCGCTGGCGCGGGGGGACCGCTTCGTCGCGCGGCTCGGCGACGTGGCGACCCTGCGCGGGCGCATTTTTTAACGTCGCGTGACGGGGCGTGCACGGAGCCTTGGGGTAGGATGCGCGCGTTGCAACCAAAGCCCTGGGAGGTGTCATGAGTCTCGCTTCGGAATTCAAAGCTTTCGTCATGCGCGGCAACGTGCTGGATCTCGCCGTCGGCGTGGTCATCGGTGCCGCCTTCGGCAAGATCGTGACCTCGCTGGTGGACCAGGTCATCATGCCGCCGATCGGCCTGCTGATCGGCGGCGTCGACTTCTCCTCCTACAAGTGGATCCTCAAGGCCGCCGGCGTGGACGGCAAGGGCGAGGTCGCGATCCAGTTCGGCGCCTTCCTCAACACGATCATCCAGTTCGCCATCGTCGCGCTGGCCATCTTCCTGGTGGTCAAGCTGGTCAACCGTCTCGTCCAGAAGCAGGAAGCCGAACCGGCCCCGCCGGCCGCCGACGTCGTGCTGCTGACCGAGATCCGCGACCTGCTCAAGAAGAACTGAAAATCTTCTGCATCCATTGAAAAGTGCGGCCATGGATGGCCGCGGTTGGACGATCCGCAGCCATAGTCCGGAAGCGACTGCCACCCCATCCAATGATGGCGATCCTGGACGGATCGCACTCGGCACCCCTCATGGATGGCCGCAGTTGGACCTCACGAGTACGCAGCGGCCCAGGACGTTCATCCACCGCCGCAGCGGCGATTCCAGTCCGCCTGCACGCGCATCGGCCCCATCCCCCACGTGACATTTGGCCCAGTCCGCCCATCCGGGCGCGGCGCATAATCGCCGCTTTCCCCCAAGGGACATGCCATGCGCCTGACGCCGCTCGCCCTCGCTTTCTGTTTCGCCGCCCCCGCCGCGTTCGCCGCCGGCAAGCCGACCACGATCGCGCCCGCCGACATCGCGATCGCCGAGCAGCTGCGCGAAAAAGCGCTGCGCGACGACACCGCGTGGGAGTTCACCGAGGGCCTGACCACCGAGGTCGGCCCGCGCCTGGCCGCGGGTCCGAACGACCTGAAGGCACGCGAGTGGGTCACCGCCCGATTCAAGGCGCTCGGCTTCGACAAGGTGTGGAGCGAACCGGTCACGTTTCCGAAGTGGGTGCGCCGCGGCGAGCACGCCGAGGTCCTCGCGCCGTTTCCGCAGCCGCTGAGCCTGCTCGCGCTCGGCCACTCGCCGGGCACGCCCGCAGGCGGCATCAGCGCCGAGGTGGTGGGCTTCGACTCGTTCGACGCACTGAAGGCGGCCGATCCCGCCGCCGTGCGCGGCAAGATCGTCTACGTCGGGGCGCGCATGCACGCGCACCAGGACGGCCACGACTACGGCATCGGCTCGCAGGTCCGCGTCGACGGTCCGCCGCTGGCGACGCAGAAAGGCGCCGCAGCATTCCTGCTGCGTTCGGCCGGCACCGACAACGACCGCCTGCCGCATACCGGCGTGACGCGCTTCGATCCCGGCCAGCCGGCGATTCCGGCGGCCGCACTGTCCAGTCCCGATGCCGACCAGATCGAACGCATGCTCAAGCGCGGCCAGCCGGTGCGCGTCAAGCTCGTGCTCGACTGCGGATTCGAGGGCGAATACACCGGCGCCAACGTGATCGCCGAACTGCGCGGCTCGAAGACGCCGGACCAGCACTTCGTCATGGGCGGACACCTGGATTCCTGGGACCCGGGCACCGGCGCGATCGACGACGCCGCCGGCATCGGCATCTCGGTCGGCGCGGCACGGCTGATCGCGCAGCTGCCGAAGCGGCCGGCGCGCAGCATCCGCGTGGTCGCCTTCGCCAACGAGGAAGCCGGCCTGTTCGGCGGCAAGGCGATGGCCGAGAAATACCGCAAGTCGATCGGCAACACCGTGCTCGGCAGCGAATCGGACGCCGGCGCCGACCGCATCTGGAAGATCACCGCGACGGTGAAGCCCGAGGCGCGCGACGCGATCGGCCAGATCGCCGCCGTGCTCAAGCCGCTCGGCATCGAGTACGACGCGCAGGCGCCGGGCCGCGGCGGTTCGGACCTGTCGGCGCTGCACGCCGTCGGCATGGCCGGCCTGTCGCTGCACCAGGACGCGACGCGCTATTTCGCCTGGCACCACACCGCCAACGACACGCTCGACAAGATCGATCCGGAACAGCTGCGCCAGAACGTCGCCGCGTACGCGGTCGTCGCCTACCTCGCCGCGCAGGCGAACGGCGACTTCGGCTCGGCACCGGGCGCGTTCGCCAAGGACCAGGGCGAGGACTGAGCCGCTCCGCGCGCGTCGTGAGGCGCGTGTAAAAGAAGTTTTCTCGCAGAGGCGCAGAGAACGCAGAGGAAAGCATCTTTCCAATGCTCTTTCCTCTGCGTTCTCTGCGCCTCCGCGAGAGATCGTTTTTTCCGCTTCCGCTTCCGCTTTCCGTCTCAGGCGCCGCGCTGACGCCACCACTCACCCAGCAGCACCGCAGCGCTGGCGGAAACGTTGAGGCTCTCGACCGCACCGCTGCCCGGAATCGTCAGGCGCAGATCCGCCGCCGCGATCATCGCGTCGCTCATGCCCTCGCCTTCGGCGCCGAACACCAGCACCAGCCGGGCCGGCAGCGCCGTCGCATACAGCGAAACGCCCTCGCGCGGCACCGTCGCCGCGATCGAATAGCCGTGCGCACGCAGCGCGGACAGCGCCTCGGCCGCGGACGGTGCGCGCGCCAGCGGCACGGCCTCGGCGGCGCCTTCGGCGACGCGCGCGGCGGCGCCGGAGACTTCGATGCCGTCCGCCGCCGGCACGACCGCGCCGTGCGCGCCGAAGTGCGCCGCGCTGCGCAGCAGCGCGCCGAGATTGTGCGGATTGCCGACGCCGTCGAGCCACAACAGCAGCGACGGCGCAGGCGCCGGCGGCACGCGCGCGAGCAGATCGGCCAGCGCCAGCGGCGCTTCGCGCGCGAGGTCGAAGCACACCCCCTCGTGGTGGCGCGACGCGGTCAGCTTGTCGAGATCGGCTTCCTCGACCACGCGGTAGCCGAGCCGGTGCCGCACGCACCAGGCGAGCACGTTCTTCAACGCCGGAATGCGCGCCTCGACCAGGTACACCTTGCGCAAGGCCTCGGGCCGCCGTGCGAACGCGGCGAGGCAGGCGTTGAGGCCGTACAGGCGCGCTTCCTCGTTGCGATGCACCGGCGGCTTCGGCGTCGCCGGCTTGCGCGCCTGCGCTTCCTGCCACAGCGACGCGCCGCTGCCGCGGCCGGGACGATCCCGATTCATGCGCCCTCCGCGAGTTCGCGCCGCACCATCGCGTAGACGTACAGGTCGAGCAGCTCGCCGCGCTTGACCACGGCCGACTTCTGCACGCCCTCGCGCGTGAAGCTGGCCTTCTCGAGCACGCGTGCGGAGGCGGGATTGTTCTCGTACACGGTGGCGTAGAGGCGGTGCAGGCGGAACGCTTCCATCGCGCGCGGCGCGAACGCGCCGATCAC
The DNA here is from genome assembly GCF_042652785.1 of Dokdonella ginsengisoli. Lineage (NCBI taxonomy): Bacteria > Pseudomonadati > Pseudomonadota > Gammaproteobacteria > Lysobacterales > Rhodanobacteraceae > Dokdonella > Dokdonella ginsengisoli. The sequence goes on from NZ_JBHSHD010000008.1 coordinate 117,560, forward strand.
CGCGGTCATGACGCCGCGCCCCCAGTGCCGCTGTCCGAGCCAGTAGCCGAGTTCGGCCGAATGGCGGTGCACGTCTGCACCTGGATGCAGGCTGACGCCACCGACCGCGGCGCCGTCGATCTGCAGCGCCCAGGCGCGATCGGAGTCGTCGACGGCGCGCGTCAGCCACGCGCGGCCGTCGTCGCCGGTGTACGGATACGGGAAGCGGTCGCGCAGGCTGCGCGAGACGCTGGCGTCGTTCGCGCTGGCGACGAGGCTGTCGAGATCGTCGAGGCGCCAGGGGCGCAGCACGGCGACGCCGCAGTCGAGCCGCGGCAGCGGCAGGGAGGCATCGGAAGACATGGCCGCATGCTACACGACGCCCGCAAGAACCGGCCGGCGGCCCGATCGCGATGGATCGGGCCGCGGCCGTTGCGCATCATCGGCGGCCTGCGGTCGGGGCGAGCCGCAGGCCGCTGCGCGCTACTTGCCGGCCTGCCGCCAGCTGCGCCAGGCCAGGCCGAACAGGCTGAGCGCGATCAGCAGCTGCGCCCAGTCGTGCACCGCCGGCACCGGATGCGGCTCCTGCGTCGGCGCCACCGAACCGATCGCCGTTGCCGGACACGGCGGCTGCGTTCCGGCCGGCGCGCAAGTGGCGATGCCGCCCGGCGTGACGGTGGCCGTGTTGACGATGGTCGCCGGCGGATCCGCCGAGACGGTCGCGACGACCGTGTACACCAGCGTCGCTCCGACCGGGAACGTCGCGATCGTCTCGGCGATCGCGCCGCTGCCGCTGGCGTTCGGGCAGGCCACGCCGCCGGAGGCGGCGCAGGTCCAGGCGAACGCGTCGATGCCAGCCGGGATCGGATCGCTGACCAGCGCATCGGTCGCCTCGGCGCTGCCGACGTTGCGCACGGTGATCGTGTAGACCACCGTGCCGCCGGGCTGCAGCGTCGCGGTGTCCGCGGTCTTGGTGATCAGCAGCTGCGGCGTGCCGGTCGCCGGCGGCACCTCGATCGAGGTGCAGTTCGCCGGCCGCGGCGTGACCGCGCAGTCCGGCGGCGTCGTGCCGGTCTCGTAGGCGACGTTGCCGATCTGCGTCGTGCCGGCCGGGATCGGATCGACCACGCGCACGACCACGGTCAGGGTCAGCGTGCCGTTCGCCGGCACCGTCAGACCGGTCCAGCTCACCACGCCGGCGGCGAACGTGCCGCCGTTGTCGGCGGAGACGAAGCTGGTGTTCGCGTCGAGCGGATCGGTGACGCCGTAGCCGGTCACCGCGCTGCCGCCGGCATTGCTCAGCACGATCGTGTAGGTCAGCGATTCGCCCGGCGCGGCCAGGCCGTCGCCGTCCGCGTCGGCGACCGACTTGGCCAGCGTCACCGCGCCTTCGGTCGGCACGATCACGCACTGCGGCCCGGCCGGCGGGCACGACGGCGGCGTGGTGCCGGTTTCGTAGGCGACGTTGCCGATCTGCGTCGTACCGGGCGGGATCGGATCGGCGACCTGCACCACCACGCTCAGCACCAAGGTGCCGTTGGCCGGAATCGCCAGGCCGCTCCAGTTCACCACGCCCGCGGCGAAGGTGCCGCCGTTGGTCGCGCTGACGAACACGGTGTTCGGATCGAGGCGGTCGCTGACGGCGTAGCCCGCCACCGGGCTGCCACCGGTGTTGGTCAGCGTGATCGTGTAGGTCAGCTGTTCGCCCGGCTCGGCCACACCGGCGACGGCGCCGTCTTCTCCGGCCAGCGCCTTCAGGATCGTCACCGCGCCCTCGGTCGGAATCACCACGCACTGCCCGCCGGCCGGCGGGCAGGCCGGCGGCGCCGTGCCGGTTTCGTAGGCGACGTTGGCCACCTGCGTCACACCGGCCGGAATCGGATCGGCTACCTGCACCACCACCGTCAGCACCAGCGAACCGTTCGCCGGCACGACGAGGCCGCTCCAGCTGACCACGCCGGCCGCGTGCGTGCCGCCGTTGTCGGCGGAGACGAAGGCGGTGTTCGGATCGAGCGCGTCGGTGACGCCGTAGCCGCTCGCGTCGCTGCCGCCGGCATTGGTCAGCGTGATCGTGTACGTCAGCTGCTCGCCCGGCTCGGCCACGCCCGGCAGTGCGCCGCTCTCGCCCGCCAGCGCCTTGACGATAGTCACCACCGACGGCGTCGGCGTCGTCGTGCAGTTGTCCGGCTGCGGCGTCGCCGTGCAGTCGGGCGGGCCGATGCTCGGATCGTAGGCGACGTTGCCGATCGCGGTGACGCCGGCGGGGATCGGGTCGACCACGCGCACGGTCACGCTCAGCGCCAGGCTGCCGTTCGCCGGCACCGTCAGGCCGTTCCATTCCACGTTGCCGCCGGCCAGGGTGCCGCCGTTGTCGGCGGACACGAACGTCACGTTCGCATCGAGGCGATCGGTGATGCTCTGATCGACCGCATCGCTGCTGCCCTGGTTGTTCAGCGTGATCGTGTAGGTGAGCTGCTCGCCCGGCTCGGCCACGCCGGCGATGCTGCCGTCCTCGCCGGTCAGCGTCTTCACGATCGCCAGCTGCGGCGTGCCGGTGCAGGTCAGCGCGCCGCCGTCGGCGCTGCCGCCGAGCGCGGCGGCGTTGCGCAGGCCGCCGTTGGGATTGGCGCAGTCGTCGGCGAGCGCCGGATCGGTCAGCGTGAAGGTCACCGTGTAGGCGTAGCTCTCGCTGCCGGCCGCAGCGATCGTCTCGCCGGTCACGATCGTGCCGCCGGCCGGCGTCAGCGTGCCGAGCGGGCTCGACAACGCGTCGGGGCCGGCGTGCGTGACCGCGCTGACCGCGTCGATCGTGGCGCCGGCGAAGGCGAACACGTCGGACAGGTCGTAGGCACCTTCCGCGCCGCCGTCGTTGGCGACGGTGACGACGTAGTCGATCGTGTACTGGTTCGGCGTGCCGGTCGGCGTCGGGCCGCTGGCCGCCTTCGTCACGACGACGTCCGGAACTTCGCTGCAGGTGCCGACCTGGCCGGCCGAGCTGCCGCCCAGTTCGGCGCGGTTGCGCAGGCCGCCGCCGCTGGCGCAGCTGCCGACCGCGGCCGCGTCGTCGACCGTGAACACCACGCTGTAGGTGTAGTTCTCGCTCGCGCCCGCGGCGATCGACTCGCCGCCGACGATGACGCCGCCGCCGGCCGTCAGGGTGCCGAGCGCGACGGCGAGCGGATCGCCGCCGCCGTGCTGCACGGCGCTGACCGACACCACGGTGACGCCGGCGAAGGTGAACGTGTCGGCAAGGTCGTAGCTGCCCGGCAGCGTGCCGTTGTTCTGCACGTCGACCTGGTAGGTCAGGCGGTACTCGTCCGGGTTGCCGGTCGGCACCGGACCGCTGGCGCTCTTGCCGATGACCACGGCCGGCGCGCCGGTGCACGTGGTCGATTCGCCGACCAGCGAGCCGCCGAGCTGCGCGTCGTTGCGCAGGCCGCCATTCGGATCGGCGCAGTCCTGCGCGGTGGCCGGATCGGTGATCGTGTAGGTCACCGTATAGGTCCAGCTTTCCGCGCCGCCGGCGGCGATCGTCTCGCCGCTGACGATGCTGCCGCCGTCCGGCGCGCCGAACGCGCCGAGCGTGCCGTCCCGCGTGTCGCCGCTGGTCGAGGCGTACGCCGGTGCGCTGACCGCATTCACCGTCGCGCCGTTGAACGCGAGCGTGTCGGACAGGTCGTAGCGGCCGGGCAGGCTGCCGGTGTTGGCGACGTCGATCGTGTAGGTCAGCGTGAACTGGTTCGGACTGCCGCTCGGCACCGGTGCGGTCGCGGTCTTGACCACGTTCACGCTCGGCGCGCCGGTGCAGGTGTCCGCGGCCGGTGCTCCGGCCGAGGCACCGCCGAGCGCGGCGTGGTTGCGCAGGCCGCCGGAGGGCGAGGCGCAATCCGCGGCGACGTCGGCGTCGTCGACGGTGTAGGTCACCGTGTAGGTCCAGGTCTCGCTGCCCTGCGCACCGATGCGCTCGCCGGCGACGATGCCGCCGCCGTTCGGCACGCCGAACGCGCCGAGTACGCCATCCTGCACTTCGCCGTTGCTGCCCGCGTACGCCGGCGCGCTGACGGCACTCACCGTCGCGCCGTTGAACGTCAGCGTGTCGGCCAGATCGTAGGTGCCGACGCTGCCGCCGCCGTTGCGTGCGGTCACCACGTAGGTGATCTCGTACTGGTTCGGCGTGCCGGTCGACGCCGGTGCGCCGGCGCTCTTGCTCAGGGTGACCTGCGGCGCGGTCGGCACGACCACGCACTGCGGTCCCGCCGGCGGGCAGGCCGGCGGCGGCGTGCCGGTCTGGTAGGCGACGTTGCCGACCTGCGTGACGCCGGCCGGAAGCGGATCGACCACCTGCACCACGACATTGAGCACCAGCGTGCCGTTCGCCGGCACGGTCAGGCCGCTCCAGGTCACCGCGCCGGCGGCGGCGGTGCCGCCGTTGTCGGCCGAGACGAACGTGACGTTCGGATCGAGCGTGTCGGTGACGCCGTAGTTGATCGCGTCGCTGCCGCCCGCGTTGGTCAGGGTGATCGTGTAGGTCAGCTGCTCGCCCGGCTCGGCCTGGCCGGCGAGGCTGCCGCTCTCCGCGGCGAGCGCCTTGGCGATCGTCACGGCGGGCGCCGTCGGCACGACCACGCACTGCCCGCCGGCCGGCGGACACGCCGGCGGCGTGGTGCCGGTTTCGTAGGCGACGTTGCCGATCTGCGTGACGCCGGGCGGAAGCGGATCGACGACCTGCACCACGACGCTGAGCACCAGCGTGCCGTTCGCCGGCACGGTCAGGCCGCTCCAGGTGACGGCACCGCCGGCGGCGCTGCCGCCGTTGTCGGCGGAGACGAACGTGACGTTCGGATCGAGCGTGTCGGTGACGCCGTAGTCGGTCGCGTCGCTGCCGCCGCTGTTGGTCAGGGTGATCGTGTAGGTCAGCTGCTCGCCCGGTTCGGCCTGGCCGGCCAGCGCGCCGCTCTCCGCGGCCAGCGCCTTGGCGATCGCGACGTTCGGCGCACCAGTGCAGGTCGCCGCGTCGCCGGTCGCGCTGCCGCCGAGCGCGGCCGCGTTGCGCAGGCCGCCGGCCGGATTCGCACAGTCGGCCGCGGCGGCTGGATCGGTGACGGTGAAGGTGACCGTGTAGGTGTAGGTCTCCTCTGCCAGCGCGGCGATCGTCTCGCCGGTGACGATGGTGCCGCCGGCCGGGGTCAGCGTGCCCAGCGTCGTCGCCAGCGGATCGCTGCCGCCGTGCGTGACCGCACTGACCGCGTCGACGGTGGCACCGGCGAACGCGAAGGCATCGGACAGGTCGTAGCTGCCCGCGGCGGCGCCGGCGTTGTCCACGCTGACCGTGTAGGTCATCGTGTACTGGTTCGGCGTGCCGGTTGGCGCCGGTGCGCCGGCGGTCTTGGTGATCGCGATGTCCGGCACGTCGCTGCAGGTGCCGACCTGGCCGCTCGAGCTGCCGCCGAGCGCCGCCTGGTTCTTCAGGCCGCCGCCGGCCGCGCAGGTGCCGACCGCGGCGACGTCGTCGAGCGTGAACACGACGCGGTAGGCGTAGGTCTCGCTCGCGCCCGCGGCGATCGTCTCGCCGGTCACGATCGTGCCGCCCGCCGCCGTCAGCGTGCCCAGCGTGGTCGCCAGCGGATCGCTGCCGCCGTGCGTCACCGGGCTCACCGAGACGACCGTGACGCCGGCGAAGGTGAACGTGTCGGCCAGGTCGTAGGTGCCCGGCAGCGTGCCGTTGTTCTGCACGCTCACCAGGTAGTCGAGCGCGTACTCGTCCGGATTGCCGGTCGGCACCGGGCCGCCGGCGCTCTTGCCCACGTTCACCGCCGGCGCGCCAGTACAGGTCGCCGACTGGCCGCTCAGCGAGCCGCCGAGTTCGGCCCGGTTGCGCAGGCCGCCATTCGGGTCGACGCAGTCCTGCGCCACGGCGGGATCGGTCACGGTGTAGGTGACCGTGTAGGTCCAGGTCTCGGTGCCGCCCGCGGCGACGCTCTCGCCGGTGACGATGGTGCCGCCGGTCGGCGCGGCGAACGTGCCGAGCGTGCCGTCCTGCACGTCGCCGCTCGACGAGGCGTACGCCGGCGCGCTGATCGCGTCCACCGTGGCGCCGTTGAACGCCAGCGTGTCGGCCAGGTCGTAGACGCCCGACAGCGTGCCACTGTTGGTCACGTTGAGCGTGTAGGTCATCGTGAACTGGTTCGGCGTGCCGGTCGGCACCGGCGCGGCCGCGGTCTTCACGATCGCCACGCTCGGCGCGCCGCTGCAGGTGTCGGCCGCCGGCGCGCCGGCGGACGCGCCGCCGAGCAGCGCGTGGTTGCGCAGACCGCCGGCCGGGTTGGCGCAGTCGGCCGCGGTGTCCGCATCGGTGACCGTATAGGTGACCGTGTAGGTCCAGGTCTCATCCCCCTGCGGCGCGATGCCTTCGCCGGTCACGATCGTGCCGCCGCCGGGCGCGGTGAACGTACCCGGCGTGCCGCTCTGCGGATCGCCGCTGCCCGAGGCGTGCACGGGCGCGGAGATCGCCGTCACCGTGGCGCCGTTGAACGTCAGCGCATCGGTCAGATCGTAGGTGCCGGCGCTGCCGCCGTCGTTGCGCACCGCCACCACGTAGGTGATCGTGTACTGGTTCGGCGCACCGGCCGGGGCCGGCGTGCTCGCGGTCTTGCTGATCGCCACCTTCGGCGCGGTCGGTACGACGACGCACTGCACGCCCGCCGGCGGACACGGCGGCGGCGTGGTGCCGGTCTCGTAGGCGACGTTGCCGATCTGCGTGACGCCGGCCGGGATCGGATCGGCCACCTGCACGACCACCGTCAGGATCAGCGAACCGTTCGCCGGCACGGTCAGGCCCGTCCAGGTCACGATGCCGCCGGCGGGCACGCCGCCGTTCGAGGCGGACACGAACGTCACGTTCGGATCCAGCGTGTCGGTGACGCCGTAGTTGGTCGCGTCGGTGCCGCCGGAGTTGGTCAGCGTGATCGCGTAGGTGAGCTGCTCGCCCGCTTCGGCCTGGCCGGCCAGCGTGCCGCTCTCGCCGGTCAGCGCCTTGGCCACGGTCACCTTCGGCGCGGTCGGCACGACGACGCACTGCCCGCCCGCCGGCGGACACGCCGGCGGCGTGGTGCCAGTCTCGTAGGCGACGTTGCCGATCTGCGTGACGCCGGCCGGGATCGGATCGACCACCTGCACCACGACGCTGAGCACCAGCGTACCGTTCGCCGGCACGGTCAGGCCCGTCCACGCGACGGCGCCGCCGGCGGCCGTGCCGCCGTTCGAGGCGGACACGAACGTCACGTTCGGATCCAGCGTGTCGGTGACGCCGTAGTTCGTCGCCGGCGTGCCGCCGCTGTTGGTCAGGGTGATCGTGTAGGTCAGCTGCTCGCCCGGTTCGGCGGCGCCGGCCAGGCTGCCGCTTTCGCCGGTCAGCGCCTTGATCAGCGTGACGTTCGCCGGCGTCAGCACCGGAACGACGTAGTCCTCGACCTCGCCCGGGCCGCGCACGCCGGCGAAATCCGCCGTGCTCATGTCCGTCGGGAACGTGCCGGCGCGCTCGATGCGCAGGCGCAGGTAGGTCTGGCCGCTGACGAGGCCCGCCGTGGCGCCGGCCGGCCAGCTGAAGCCGGCCGTGGTGGCGCCCGCCGCGAGCGGCTGGCACTGGCCTTCGGCGGCGCTGAAGCTGCCGTTCTGGTCGAGGTCCGCCCATGCGCAGGCCGTCGCGGCGCCGGCCGTGGTCTCGACCGGCACGGCGAGGCTGTACGGCGCGCCGATGACCAGCGCCGGAGCGCCGGCCGGGAACGCGTTCTCGTCGTCGCTGCCGGCGAGGTCGTCGCCGTCGGCGTTCGGGCCGGGCTGGCCGTCCATCTCACCGTCCGGCAGGCCGCCGCCGAGGCTGAGGCCCGGACCCGGGAACAGGTGGCCGGCGCCGTTGCTCGCATTCAGCGTGGCGTAGCTGTCGGGCGCGTCGCCGAGTTCGCACACCTGCGCGAAGCCGATGTCGTCCAGCGCCAGATCATTGCCGCCCTGGACGCCGGAGTTGTTGGCCAGCTCGACGCGCACGTCGGCTTGCGTGGCGACGAAGATCAGCTGATGCCCATGCCAGGTCATCGCACCGGCGGGATCTTCGGGAATGTCGCCGGTGTTGAGCGATGCGAGAACGGTGTTCGTCGCCGGATCGACGATCCGCAGGGTCACGTTCGGCAGGCCGGCATTGAGGCCCGCGACGACATTGGCCAGCGACGAGAAGAAGTTGTAGCGCGCGCCGATCGTCAGGCCGCTGAAGGTTCGCCGATAGAACACGCCCGGTGCCGGACTGGCGTTGACGACCATCATGAAGCCGTCGGTATCGCCCGGGGTATGGTCGGGCGCGTTCTGCCATGCCGGCGAGTGACTCAGGTTCGGGCGGGTCATCAAGGCGTACTGTCCGCCGTTGACGGTGTTGGCCGGCGCGGCCGAGCCCGGCTGGAACACGTAGGTGGTCGTGCCCGCAGGCAGCGGCGTGCCCCAGCCCGGGAATGCGCCGGGCGCGCTCGCATAGGTGCCGAAGGTCTCGACGAACGGCGCCTCGCAGGTCAGCGGCAGCACCGTCGCCACCGACACGCGGTGGTCTTCGACCTCGCCGTCCGCAGCCAGACCCTGCGCGCGCGCATCGCCGCCGTTCGGCGCCGTGCCGGCTGCCAGCGCCTGGGTGGTCAGGCGGAAACGGGCATAGGTCTGGAAGCCGTCCGTGAGCGCGGCCGGCGCGGTCCAGGTACAGGTGACCTGCGTCGCCGCCGCGGCCGCCGTCGGGCAGGTGCCGGCCTCGGCCACGTCGAAGCGGCCGTTGCCGTTGAAGTCGATCCAGGCGTAGAGATTGGCGCTGGCGCCAGTCGTGTTGGTGACGGGCACGTCGAGCGACACCGCCGTCGTGCCGGGCTGCAGGGCGATCGAACCGAAGAAGGCATCCTCGTCGTCGATGCCGTTGCTGTCGTCGCCGTCGGCAGCGGCGCCGGCGGCGCCGTCGTTCTCGTGATCGACGCGCGCGCCGAGCATCAGCGCGGCCGTGCCGGCCGCCGCGTCGTAGGCGCCGAGGTCGTGGCGCGGACCGTTGCTCGCCAGCAGCGTGCCGTAGCTGTCGGGCGCGTCGCCGAAATCGAAGCGGTCGGCGGTGTTGGTCGCGGTGCAGGTGATCTGCTGGCCGTAGGCGAGATCGCCCGGTGCCGCGCTCCAGGTGCCGCTTGCACTGTCGAAGGCACCGATCGGCGTGCCGTCGGCGAGCTGGCAGGCGATGTCCGACAGCACCCAGTTCGACGGCAGCGCGGATTCCGCGACCGTGACCGGCTGCGCCAGGTCGAGCACGTCGAACACCGCGCTCGAGGTACCCGGCGCGCCCGGCGCGGTGGTGGTGATCGTGACCGGATTGGTCGCGCTGGTGTTGCCGAGCGTGAAGCCGAAGCTGCCGACGGCGTAGTTGCTGATCTTGACCAGCGCGATCGTCGGCAGCACCGCGACGCACTGCCCGCTGATGCCGTTGCTGAGGTTCGGCGACAGGCCGGAGATGTTGCCGAAGCCGTTGGTCACGGCCGATTCCGGGCAGTCCGGCGGCGTCACGCTGACGCAGGTGTACTGCTCGATCTGCGCGATCAGGTTCTGCAGGCCGACGAGGTTCTGGTTCTCGTTGGCGAAATTGGGGTTGTAGCAAAGACCCGAGAAGCCGGGCCGGTTGGTGACGTCGACCGACACCGTACAGAAGCCGCCGGCGGGCACGCTGCCGCCGGAGAACACGATCTGGTCGCCGCCCGGCGTCGCCGCGACGGTGCCGCCGCAGGTGCTGGCGGCGTTGGCCGGATCGGCGATCTGCAGGCCGGCGGCGAGGTTGTCGGTGAAGGCGATCGGGCGATCGACCGCGTCGGCGCCGGAATTGTCGATGGTGAAGGTCAGCGTGGCGGCGCCGCCGTACGGAATGGTGTCAGGTGCGAAGCGCTTGGCCAGGGTCGGCACGGCTTCGTCGGTGATCGTGTAGGTCGAATCGGCGACGCCGGCACGGCAGCCGCTGGCGCCGGCGATCGACAGGCCGCTCGAGGCGTTGCTCGCGCGCAGCGCGATCGTCTCGGCGCCTTCGACGGCGCTGTCGACGACGATCTGCAGGTAGGGCGCGAGCGAGATTGCGGTCGCCGCGGTGCCGTCGTAGGTGCCGGCCGGAATCGTCACGACGATCGGCCCGCTGGCCGGCGTGGTCGTGTAGTCGCTGCCGCGCGTGGCGCTGCCGCCGACGATTTCCAGCTCGATCGTCTGGTCGGTGGCGACCGGGCCGTTGACCAGCAGCAGCGGCAGGTTCGCAGTGGCGACCGATTCGGGACCGCTCGCCGCCGAGGTGCTGAACTCGACCGCGGCGGTCAGGCCGGTGATGCTGACGTTGTCGATGAAGTTGCCGGCGCCCGGACTGCCCGATGCGGAGGAAATCGCGGCGAACTCGAACGTCATCGCCTTCGGCTGCGTCAGCGAGTTGGTCCAGGTGCCCTGCCAGCGGCCCCAGCCGGCGCTGGTCGGAGAGCCGCTCTGCGCCGTGCAGGTGAATCCGGCGGCCGGCGTGCAGGTATGCGGGTCGGCCTGGACCGAGCCGTCGCTCAGCGTGGCGATGTCCTGTCCGTTGATGCGCAGGCGCGCCACGTCGACCGAACCGGCCGCGCCGCGTGCGCGATGCGAGACGCGCCAGGTGAACGTCTCGCCCGGATAGACGCACAGCGGCGCAGGACTCAGGGCACCGTTGATGTAGGCGTTGAGTTCGGCAAACTGGTTGCCGTCGTCGGGCAGGACGCCGCCGAAGCCGGATCTCCACAATTCGATGTTGCCGCCGGTCAGGAACGGCGTGCCGAAACCGGCGTTCGGAATCGCGACCGAGTCGGTGGTCGACCAGCCGGGCACCAGGGTCTCGGAAATCTGTGCGTTTCCTACCCCGAGCGCCGGCAGCTCGAAACTCGGGTTGAGGATCGTGCGCGACGGCGGCGGCCCCTCGAATACCTCGATCTCGGCCAGGTTGAGCACCAGGCCCGGCTTCATCGTGTAGATGCGCACGTAGCGCGCGACGTGCGTGCCGACCTTCATGTCCAGCGAGGTCCACGGATCGCTCTGGCCGGTGCCGTAACCGCCGCCGCTGCTGTTGGTACCGCTGGCGTAGGCGATCTTGTTGACGAACGGCGCGCTCGGATTGACGGCCGGGTCCAGCGTCGACTGCGGATTGGAGGTGACGCCGGTCAGGCTCGACGGCCGCGTCGTCACCACGATCCAGCGCGCGAGGTCACCGTTGCTGCCGTCGGTGCGGTTGGACAGCCGCACGCGGTCGATGATGTAGTCCTGGCCGAGGTCGACCTCGATCCACTCGCGGTTCGCGCCGGTCTGCGTCGCGGAGGTCGCGCAGACGGCGTCGGCCGGATAGTTGCCGCCGGAGTTGCCGTCGGTGCAGTTGGCGCCGGCCTGGGTCGGGTCACCGGTCGTGCCGGACATCGCCACCGGCCTGCCGAGCGCGAGGTTGTCGCCCTGCGCCGCCTGCGCGGCGCCGGCGAACAGCGCGAGCGCGAAGAGCGCCAGCGCGCGTGCCCGCGCAGTGAAGGCGGGCCGCTTCGGCGTCGCCGCGGAGAAAGGTGCGTTCTGGTCGATCGGATTCATCACGGTCCCCTTTCTCACGGCGCGGCTGCGACGCGGACGGTGAAGCGGCAGTCGGCGCCGGCGGCGACGCTGCCGCCGGCGAGCGAGATCGCGTTCGTGCCGGCCTGCGCGGTGAGCGTGCCGCCGCAACCGTTGCTGCCGACCAGCGCGCCGGGTGGCGCGTCGCCGCTGCCCAGCACCAGGCCCGACGGCAGGGTGTCGGTGAAGGCCAGCGCGCTCTGCGCCGTCGCGCTCGGCGCGCGGTTGCTGATCACGAACGTCAGCAGCGCCGCGCCGCCGCGCGGCAGCACCGGCCGCGGTGGCGGCGGATCGCTGGGCGGATCGGTGTTGAAGTACTTCGCCAGGGTCGGCAGCGCGGTCGGCGCGTTGGTGTACGTGCACGTCACCTGGTCGCCGAAGCCGATCGTCACGTTGGCGGTGTCGTCGCCGCGTTCGAAGCCGTTGCTCGGATTGGAAGTCGCGCCGGTGTAGGTGAACGTCGCGCCGCCCGACGTGTTTCTGCAGACCACGTCGATCAGCGCCCAGCCGGCGCTGGCGCCTTCGGTGATCGACACCGTGCCCGGCGCGGCGCTGAAGGTGCGCGTCAGCACCGTGCCGCTCGACAGCGTGAACGCGTCGTTGGGCGCCGCCGTCGTGGTGGTGAACGCGAACGGCGTGTTGTCGAGCGCGGTCGGCACCTTGACGATGGTGATCTGCGCCTCCGCCGGCGGATTGGACACCGTGCTCGTGCACGGCGGCTGCGTGTTGCCCGGCAGGCACAGGCCGTCGGGCGGCGTGACCGCGACCGTGTTGACGACCTGCGCCGGCGGCGCCGCCGCGACCGTCGCCGCGATCGCGTAGGTCACGCTGCTGCCGGGCGGGAAGGTCGCGATCGTCTCGTTGAGCAGGTCCGCCGGCGGCGTGACCGTGCCGCCGCTGCCCGCGTTCGGGCAGGCGGCGCCGCCGGCCGCGGCGCAGGTCCAGGTCGCCGAGGCGATGCCGTCGGGGAAGGTGTCGACGACGTGCGTCGCCGGCGCCGGCACGCTGCCCTCGTTGGCGACGACGACGGTGTAGGTGACGCTGCCGCCGGGCGTCAGCGCGCCGGGCGGACTGGCGCTCTTGGTCACGCGCACCTGCGGCGCGGCCGGCAGGGTCACCGTGCTGTCGCACGGCGGCGCGCTGCCGTCGCTGCACAGGCCGCCGCCCGGCGGCGTGACGGCCGCCGTGTTGGCGATCGATGCCGGCGGATTCGCATCGACCGTCGCGGTCACCGTGTAGACCAGCTCGCCGCCGGCCGGGAACACCGCGATGATTTCGGCGAGCGCGCCGCTGCCGCTGTCGTTCGGGCACAGCGCTCCGCCGCTGGAAGTGCAGGTCCAGCTCGCGCCGCTCAGTCCCGCCGCCAGCGGATCGGCCACCGTCGCGCCGTCGGCGGCGACGCTGCCGGTGTTGCGCACGTGGATCTCGTAGGTCAGCGTCGCGCCCGGCACTGCCTGCGTCGCGCTCGTCGTCTTGGCGACGTCGATCACCGGCACCGGCGGATTGCTGACCGAGGCCGCGCACGGGCCGGGGCTGTTGCCCGGATAGCAGGTGCCGCTCAGCGGCGGCGCCGCGGTGGCGGTGTTCGTCACACTGGCCGGCGGACTCGCCGCGACCTGCCCGGTGATCGTGTAGGTGACCACGCCGCCGCCGGGGAAGGTGGCGACCGTCTGGTTCAGCGGCATCGCGCCGCTCGCGTTCGGGCAGACCGCGCCGCTGCTGGCGGCGCAGGTCCAGGTGCCGGAGGCGATGCCGTTCGGCAGCGGATCGGCGACGACCGTGTTCGGCGCGGCGACGTTGCCGGTGTTGGTCGCGGTCACCGTGTAGGTGACGCTGCCGCCCGGCGTCAGCGCGCCCGGCGGATCGACGCTCTTGCCGATGCCGACCTGCACCGGGCACAGGCTGGTCGAGGTGACCTGGGCGAGGAAGCCCACGAAGGCCGGTCCGCTGCGCACCTGCACGACGATCTCGTTCGGTCCGGTGCGCCAGTTGCGGTTGAGCACGAGCTGGGCGCGATTGGCCGCGGTGAAGCCGCCGTAGTAGTACGGGTTGGCCGGACTCTGCGGCAGGCCGGCGACCTGCCCGCTCTGTGTCTGGCCGTTGACGTAGACCTCCCACACCGAATTGTCGGCGTAGAAGTCGATGCCGAGCGCGAACGTGCTCGGATCGACCGCGCCGTCGAGCGTGAAGCGGTAGCGGTGGTATTCGTCGACGTCGCCGGTCGGCCCCTGGTTGGCGTTGGCGTAGTACGAGGTCCATTCGGCGTTGCCGAACGGCGAGTTCGCCCACGCGCCCGGCGCCGCATTGCCGGTGACGTAGGCGTCGATCCAGCTCGGCACGCTGGCCGGGCCACCGGCCGGCGTGCCGAGTCCGACGTCCCAGTTGCGGTCGCGCGAGCCGGGCGCGAGCACGCCGCTGCCGGCCGCGTTGATCGCCGTGTTGAACACCGACGGGCTGGTGGTGCAGCCGATCGGCTGCGTGATCGGCACCAGGTAGTCCTCGACCTCGCCATCCGCGGCCGCGCCGACCGGATTGGCCACCTGCGCCGCGGTGGTGGCGATGCGGAAGCGCGCCGCACCGCTGAAGTTCGCCGCGATCGGCGCCAGGCCGGTCCAGTTCAGCGTGAACGGCGTGGCCGCGGTGGTGTTCGCCGGCACGCTCACCTGCGCGCGTTCGCCGGCGTCGAAGCTGCCGTTGCCGTTGAAGTCGATCCAGCCGGCGAGCGTCGCCGCGGTCGCCTTGGCGTTGATCGCGCTGACGACGGCCTGCGCCGTGGTCGCGCCGGTGGTGAGGATCAGGCTGGTCGGATCCAGGCCGTCGTCGAAGGTGTCCAGCGCCGCGTTCGCGTCGGGCTGGCCGTCGGCGTCGGCGCTGATGCGGGTGCCGAGCATCAGGGTCGCCGTCTTCGCCGCCGCGTTGTAGTTGGGGATGCTGTGGCGCGCGCCGTTGGCGGCCAGCAGGGTGCCGAAGCTGTTCGGCGCATCGCCGAAATCGATCGGCACCGGCGCGTTGAAGCAGCGCGCGCCGTCGTTGGAGCCACTGGCCGGGCCACTGGAGAACAACACGCCGCTGTTGTTGGTCGGATTGACGCGATAGATCGCGCCGGAGACGTTGTCGCTGGCGTAGATGAAGCCGCCGGCGTCGGCGTAGTTCGCGCCGAAGAGCATGTTCGCGCTGCCCGTGATGCCGGCGATCGGGCCCAGGTTGGTCAGCACGCCGTTCGAGCGGTTGTAGCGGAACAGATGCACCCGGTTCGTCGTCGTGTTGAGCGGCGTGCGATACAGGAAACCGTCGACCGGGCTGTAGGCCCAGTCGGCGCTGGTGCCGCTGAAGCCTGCCGGCATGGTCATCGCCCGCGAGTTGACGACGCGGAAGTAAGTCGACGAACCGGGCTTGAGGTCGACCTCGTAGACCGTGGCGGAGTCGGCCGAGGTCGTCACCCAGTAGTGGCCGTTGCTGTCGAATTCGCCCATGTTGTAGCCGGCGGCCGGCAGTCCGGTCGGCAAGCCGAGGTCCTGCACGCTGAAGTCCGAACCGACGCGATAGATCCGGCCGAGCGTCGCGCCGGGCGTGTTGGACACGCCGTAGATGTAGTTGTCCAGCGGGTTGTAGGCCACGCCGTTGATATTCGGCGGCGCGATGTCAGTGCCGACCTGAGTCGACGTGCCGGTCACCAGGTCGATCGAAAAGACGTCGGTCGGCGTGCTCTGGAACAGGAACGCGCGCGTGTCGCAGCCGGAGAACGCCGGCGGCACCTGCGCCAGCGCGGGCGCCGTCCAGCCCATCAGGCACAGCAGGATCAGGAAGCGGCGGCGGCGCGATCTCGTCGCGTGCGGGGCCTGGGAAACGCCGTGCGCCGTGGCGCCGGCCGAAACGTGCCGCTCACTCGTATCGCGATTCATAAGTTCCTTCCGCTGTGGCCGGGGCCGCCGCATCGACGCAGCCGCCCGCACCGGCACCTTTCGAGGTACCCGCAACCCGTAAACCTTCGAAATCCCTGTATCGCGACGAACGCAGACTTGCCCCTGGGCGACCGGCCGCCGTCCGCCGCACGGGGCGGACGCATCGGCACGGATTCGCTGCGCCGTCGCGCGCCGACGGCTACCCCGCCGCAGGCGCGGCCGGAACTTACTAGACCCGCGCGGCGGAAATCACTCGCGCTTGCTCACGTTCGCTCACGGTCACTCACAGAAATTGGTACAAGTCATTGTTGTACCAAAGGTCAAAAGTCACAGAGTACGAATGTGAATTTGTAGGCTGCCCGTGCGGACGCCGCCGCCCCGGATGCTCAGCGCTTGCGGCTGCGCTCGTCGACGACCAGCATCAGATAGCCGACGCCGCGCACGGCGCGCAGCGGAAGGGACAGTCCCAGCTGGCCGTCGGCCTTGCGGCGCAGCCGATGAATGACGATCTCCAGGCGGTGCCGGTCGAAGTTCTCCGCCAGCACGGAAAGATCGGCGATCAGGTCGTCGTGCGTGACCGGCTCGCCTTCGGTCGCGAGCAGGCGCGTCAGCAGGCGGCGTTCGAGCAGGTTCAGGGGAACGCTGCGCCCGTCCGGCGCGTGCAGGCGCCAGCCGGAATCGGACAGCCGCCACGCCTGCACGAGCGCACCGCGCTGCGCGGACGCGTCCGAGCGCGTGCGCCGCGCGATGCTGCGCAGCGTGGCCACCAGCAGGTCCAGGTCGACCGGCTTGTCCAGCCAGGCGTCGACGAGTTCGCTCAGCCCGCGCACGCGATCCTCGCCGGTGCCGCGCCCGGTCAGCATGACGATGCCGATGGAGGACACCTGCGCCAGGTAGCGCGCGATGTCCAGGCCGCTCTCGCCGTCGAGGCGCAGGTCGAGCACGAGCACTTCGAAGGAAACGGCGATCATGCGCCGATACAGCTCGGTGGAGCTGCCGAAACCCTCGACATCGAACCCGCTGTCCGCCAGCCGCGGCACGAGGATGTCCTCGCGCAGCGCCACGTCGTCTTCCAGTACCGCTACTTTCAATGGCACGCGTCAGTTCCCGTGCGGATGCACAACGATGTCCTGCTCCGCGGCGCCGAGACCTTGCGGAGTTCCCCCCGAGGATGGAGGAGTTGCCGAGGGATGTGATTACGGCGCGCCCGCTCCGATGGAACGAGATGAGGTACACGATCGCGCATTTTCAACCATGCACGATCGGCGTCGCAGGGGCAATCGTCACGAATCGCGCGAAGCCGGTCGCGTACGTGGGCGTATCGATCGCGCCGGGCGCGCTCCGTGCGCTCACGCGGCGCCTCGCGATGTGCTGTGCGCAGCCGATGCGTCGGATCGAGGTGCGATCTGGACCTTGAACGATGCGTGCCGTCGAGGGCAGCATGCCTACGCAACGCGGTCATCGACGCATCGCGTATCGCGAACCTGGCAACGACTCGACGCCGACGCCGCCGTGAAACCTGCCCTGGACATCGTCGAAGCCGACATCACCACGCTGGACGTCGACGCCATCGTCAACGCCGCCAACGAGACGTTGCTCGGTGGGGGAGGCGTCGACGGCGCCATCCACCACGCCGCCGGCCCCGACCTGCTCGCCGCCTGCCGCGCCCTGCCGCAGGTCCGCCCCGGCGTGCGCTGCCCGACCGGTCAGGCGCGCATCACGCCGGGCTTCGCCTTGCCGGCGCGGTTCGTCATCCACACGGTCGGTCCGGTCTGGCGCGGCGGTGCGCGCGGCGAAGCGGACCTGCTGGCGAGCTGCTACCGCCAGTCGCTGCGACTGGCGCGCGGGCACGCGCTGCGCGGCATCGCGTTTCCCGCAATCAGCTGCGGCGTCTACGGCTATCCGGTCGCGCAGGCGGCGCGGATCGCGCTGCGCGAGGTGACCGCGGCGGCGACCGGGCTCGAGCGGATCGTGCTGTGCTGTTTCGGCGCGGCGACGGCCGCCGCCTACCGCGCGGCCCTGCGCGATCTCTCCGGCCGCTGAATCTGCCCGCAGCGCATCACGCGACCCGGCTCGCCAGGCACGAGAAGCAGCCGCGCCGCGCATTGTGCAGATGGACGTAGGCGACCTCGCCGCGGGCGAACACGCGTTCGAGTGCGTCTGCAATGTTCTCGCCCTCGCAGACGTCGGCGTCGAGCATGTCGTGCGCCGGGTCGTAGGCGCGCCAGGAGATCAGCCGCCGCGCGACGTAGGGCGGCACCACGCCTGGCGGCAGCACGCGCTGCACGGCATCCCGGCGCACGAAGATCGGCCCGGATGCCCGATACGGCGAGGCCGCAGGCTGGTGCTCGAACGGCAGCAGCAACAGTGCTTCACCCGTGCGCGCGTCCTCGAGGCTGACGCGGCAAGGGAAGCCGAAATCCTCCGTGGCCACGCAGCGGCGCGCACCGGCGGCGGCGAGCGCCTCGTCCGGCCAGTCGAACATCGCCTGGAACGTCGCGTGCGGAAGGCCGGAAAGGCGGAAGGCGGACATGCGGTTCTCCACGAGCAAGGCGCCCCGACTGTGCACCGCCGGGCGCGGCGATGCTCGCCGTTTCCGGCCGCCTCATCGCCGTCCTCACGCGACGGCATGTCGACAGTCGCTTGCGTCATGTGCGCGCCGCTGCCATTTAGCTCGCGTTTAACGCGCGCCGTGATGGCATGCGCGCCATCGCATCCGAGGGGCTTTCCGATGAACCTTCTTTCCGCCACGACGAGCCGTGCCTGGCTCGACGCCGTACGCGCCGAACTCGCCGCGCTCGACGCCGTACCGGCCACCGCCGCGATCCAGGCACTGTCCGGACGTCTGGCCGCCCGCGCACTGCAGGCCGATGCACCGCGTGCGGCGGCGCCACGGCACGATCGCTACCGCCGCCATCGCCTCGCCGGCGGCGACGGCGGTCATTCCTGCCTGCTGATCGAATGGCCGGCCGCGCACCGCACCGCGATCCACGACCACGCCGGCCTGTGGGGCATCGAGCTGGTGCTCGACGGCGTGCTCGAAGTGGAGGAATTCACGCTCGGCGGCGACTTCGAGCGGCCGGTGCTCACGCGCGCGCGCACGCTGATGCTCGGCGCCGGCGACGCCGCGGTGTTCACCGGACGCCACTACGCGCATCGCTGCCGCAACCTGTCGGCGACGCGGCCGGCGCTG
Source organism: Dokdonella ginsengisoli (assembly GCF_042652785.1). Taxonomy (NCBI): domain Bacteria; kingdom Pseudomonadati; phylum Pseudomonadota; class Gammaproteobacteria; order Lysobacterales; family Rhodanobacteraceae; genus Dokdonella; species Dokdonella ginsengisoli. The sequence goes on from NZ_JBHSHD010000008.1 coordinate 136,280, forward strand.
TCGCTGCACGTCTACGGCGGCGAGCTGGACCGCTATCAGGCCTTCGAGGCCGACCCGCGCGGCGGCTACGACGTGCGCGTGCAGCAGGCCCACGTCGACGCGACGCTGGCGCCCTGATCCGCTCCGACGACGGCTCGGGAGGAAACCATGCAACGCATAGCCATCATCGGCGGCGGCGCCGCCGGCTCGGCGGTCGTCGCGCAGTTCCTGCGCAACGCGGCCGACTACGACCACAGCCGCGGCTGCGCCCTGACCTGGATCGTCGGCGACCGCGCGCCGGGCCGCGGCGTCGCCTACGAGACACCCGACGAACAGCACCTGCTCAACGTGCGCGCGGCCAACATGGGCCTGTTCGCCGACCGTCCCGGCGATTTCCTCGATTACGCCGCCGCGCGCGGCATCGCCGCCAGCGGCGGACAGTTCCTGCCGCGCTCGATCTACGGCGACTACCTCGAAGCGACCCTGGCGCAGCTGCTGAACGCGACGCGGCGCCGCGTGACCCTCGGCGCTCGCTCGACCGAGGCCGTGGCGCTGCGCCCGCTCGCCGACGGCAGCTTCGGCCTGCGCACGCGCGACGGCGACGAGCTGCGCGCCGACGGCGTGGTGCTGGCGCTCGGCGCGCTGCCGCCGGCGAGCCTGCCCGGCGTGAGCCCCTCGGCGCTCGCCAGCGGCTACGCCAGCGATCCGTGGCGCTGGCCGCCGCTGCCGCGCGCGCCGCAGCACGTGCTGGTGATCGGCACCGGCCTGACCGGCGTCGACGCGCTGCTCAGCGCGGCTGCGCGCTGGCCGCAGGCGCGCCTGACCGCGGTATCGCGGCGCGGCCGCCTGCCGGCGCTGCACTCGGAAGGACCGCTGGCGCCGTACGCGGAACAGGCCGCGCTGCTCGCGCGCCTGAGCGAGAAAAACGATCTGCGCCACTGGCTGCGCGCGATCCGCGCAGCGGCCGCTGCGCCCGGCGCCGACTGGCGCGCCGTGCTCGATGCCGTGCGCGCGCAGACGCCGCGCCTGTGGCAGGCGCTGGACACGGGCCAGCGCGCGCGCTTCCTGCGCCACCTGCGTCCGGCCTGGGAAGTCGTGCGCCATCGCATGCCGCCGCAGACCGCGGTCCGGCTGCGCGCGCTGCAGGAGAACGGCCGCCTGCGCGTCCTCGCCGCGCGCGTACGCGGCATCGACGGCGGCGATCCGCTGCTGCTGGCGCGCCTGCAGCCGCGCGGCAGCACGCATCCGCTGACGCTCGGCGCCGACTTCGTGATCCAGGCGACCGGCCTGGAATCGGCCGCCGCCTCGACCCCGCACGCGCTGGTGCGCCAGCTGGTCGACGACGGCGTGGTGCGTCCGGACCCGCTCGGGCTCGGCCTCGCCGCGCGGCCGGACGGCCGCCTGCTGCGTCCGGACGGCAGCCCCTGGCCGGGGCTGTACGCCCTGGGCACGCTGCTGCGCGGCTCCGCGTGGGAGTGCACCGGCATGCCGGAAATCCGCAGCGCCGCGCGCGACATCGCGCGCGAGCTGCCGCTGGCGATCGGGCCGCCGACGCGCCGCGCGGTCGCCTGAACGGCCCCTCCAGTGGTCCCGGCGCGCGCGGCGATCGGCCGTCGTGCAGATGCGCCCTGCGCATGTGCGCATAACCAGGGATTGTTTCCGCGGCTTTCCGTAGCGGCCTAGCATGCGGAAGTCATGGACGTCTGGACGTCCAAACGGAGTTCCGCCGTGTCCGCCCTGCCCGCCCTGCCGCTCGCTCCGCTGCCGGAGGAGAAGTCCGTCGAGATCCGCCGCCTGCTCGACGGCCTCGAACCGGCCGCGCTCTGGTGGCTGTCCGGCTACGCCGCGGCGCTGGCGGCGCACGCCGATGGCACGGCGCGTATTCCCGCCGTTCCGGCCGCCCGCGAACCCGCCGCGCAGGAACGCCTCACCGTGCTCTACGGCAGCCAGACCGGCAACTCCAGGCGCCTGGCCGAAAAGCTCGCACGCGACGCCGAGGGCGCCGGCCTGGCCGTGCGCCTGGTGCGCGCCGACGCCTACACGCAGCGCGAGCTGAAGAACGAGCGGCACCTGGCGATCGTGATCAGCACGCAGGGCGACGGCGACCCGCCGGACGACGCGCGCGGCTTCGTCGAGTTCCTCGCCGGCAAGCGCGCGCCGCAGCTGCCGGAGCTCAAGTACACCGTGCTGGCGCTGGGCGATTCGAGCTATCCGCAGTTCTGCGCGATCGGCCGCAAGCTCGACGCGCGCCTGGCCGAACTCGGCGCGACGCGGCTGGTCGCGCTGGCCGAGGCCGACCTCGACCTCGAAACCGTCGCCGCGCCGTGGCTCGAACGCGCGCTGGCCGCCGCGCGCGAGGCGCTGAAGGCGGGCACGCCGCGCGCGGCGACCGTCACGCCGCTGCGCGCGGTGGCGCCGAGCCACGCCAGCGAATGGACGCGCGAGCGCCCGTTCGCCGCCGAACTGCTGGTCAACCAGCGCATCACCGCACGCGACGGCACCCGCGACGTGCGTCATCTGGAGCTTTCCCTCGAAGGCAGCGGCCTGGCCTACGAACCCGGCGACGCGCTCGGCGTGTGGCCGACCAATCCTCCGCAGCTGGTCGAGGCGGTCCTGGAAGCCTTGCACCTGGACGGCGGCGCCGCCGTCGCACTGGCCGGCGAGACACATTCCCTGCGCGACTGGCTGCTGGCCAGGCGCGAGCTGACCAAGCTCGCGCGTCCGTTCGTCGCCGCGCACGCGGCGCAGGCGCGCGCCGCCGATCTGAACCGCCTGCTCGCGCCCGATCGCGCGAGCGAACTCGGCGCGCTGCTGCAGGGCCATCAGGTGATCGACCTGCTGCGCGCCCATCCGGCCGAGTGGCCGGCGGAGGAATTCGTCGCCGCGCTGCGTCCACTGACGCCGCGCCTGTACTCGATCGCCTCCAGCCGCAAGGCGGTCGGCGACGAGGTGCACCTGACCGTGGCCCGGCTCGAATACGAGACCTTCGGCCACGCCCACGTCGGCGCCGCCTCGGCGTTCCTCGCCGCGCGCGAGGACGGCGCGAGCGTGCCGGTGTTCCTCGAATCCAACGAGCGCTTCCGCCTGCCCAGGGACGGCGCGCGCGACGTGATCATGATCGGCCCCGGCACCGGCGTCGCACCGTTCCGCGGCTTCGCGCAGGAACGCGCAAGCGTCGGCGCGCGCGGCCGCAACTGGCTGTTCTTCGGTAATCCGTACTTCGATCGCGACTTCCTCTACCAGCTGGAATGGCAGGCGGCGCTGAAGGACGGTTCGCTGCACCGCCTCGACCTCGCCTTCTCGCGCGACCAGCCGCAGAAAATCTACGTGCAGGACCGCCTGCGCGAGCGCGGCCGCGAGCTGTACGACTGGCTGGAGAACGGCGCGCACCTGTACGTGTGCGGCGACGCCACGCGCATGGCCAAGGACGTGCACGCCGCACTGGTCGACCTCGTCGCCGAGCACGGCGGCAGGGAACGCGAACAGGCGGTCGAGTACGTCGATGCGCTGCAGCAGCAGGGGCGCTATGCCAGAGACGTCTACTAGGAACCGCAAAGCGGGAGATCGGCGAGTCCGACCAGCTCGGCGACGCCACGCAATCACCTCTCCCGCTTGCGGGAGAGGTCGCGCCGAAGGCGCGGGTGAGGGCGACCCGAGCGTTGCGCTCCGCCTGCCCTCACCCCGGCCCTCTCCCGCAAGCGGGAGAGGGAGAACAGCCGAGATCATCGAGTATCCATGACCGCCCCACTCTCCCCCGTCGAGAAGATCAAGACCGAAAGCCGCCACCTGCGCGGCACGCTGGCCGAGAGCCTGGCCGATCCGGTCACCGGCGCGATCGCCGACAGCGACACGCAGCTGATCAAGTTCCACGGCAGCTACCAGCAGGACGACCGCGACCTGCGCGACGAACGGCGCCAGCAGAAGCTGGAGCCGGCCTACAGCTTCATGATCCGCACGCGCACGCCGGGCGGCGTGGTCACGCCGGAACAATGGCTCAAGCTCGACGCGATCGCGGCCACGTTCGCCAACGGCACGCTGCGCCTGACGACACGCCAGGCGTTCCAGTTCCACGGCGTGGTCAAGCGCGAGCTGCGCACGACCCTGCAGGCGATCAACGCCGCACTGATCGACACGATCGCCGCCTGCGGCGACGTCAACCGCAACGTCATCGTCGGCGTGAACCCGCACGCCTCGCGCGCGCACGCCGCGGTGCAGGATGCGGCGATCCGCCTGTCCGAGCGGCTGAAGCCGAAGACGCGCGCCTACTACGAGATCTGGCTCGGCGAGGAGAAGATCGCCGATTCGGAAGCGGCCAATACCTGGGAGCCGGTCTACGGCCGCACCTACCTGCCGCGCAAGTTCAAGGTCGCCTTCGCGCTGCCGCCGAGCAACGACGTCGACGTGTTCGCGCACGACCTCGGCTTCGTCGCCATCGTCGAGCGCGGTGCCCTGACCGGCTTCAACGTCACCGTCGGCGGCGGCATGGGCGCCACGCACGGCGACGATCGGACCTTTCCGCGCCTGGCCGACGTGCTCGGCTTCATCTCGGTCGAACAGCTGCTGGCGGTGGCCGAGGCAGTGGTGACGACGCAGCGCGACTTCGGCGACCGCAGCGAGCGCAAGCACGCGCGCCTGAAGTACACCATCGCCGATCGCGGCATCGACTGGTTCAGGCGCGAGGTCGAGCGCCGCCTCGGCTTCGCCATCCAGCCGGCGCGGCCGTTCGCGTTCGAGCACGTCGGCGACCGCTTCGGCTGGAGCGAAGGCCACGACGGGCGCTGGCACCTGAACCTGCGCATCGAGGCCGGCCGCGTCGCCGACCGCGGCGAGCGCACGCAGCTGACCGGCCTGCGCGAGATCGCGCGGATCCTCGGCGACGGCGAGTTCCGCCTGACCTCGAACCAGAACCTGATTGTCGCCAACGTCGCGACGGGCCAGCGCGCCGCCGTCGACGCGCTGGTCGCGCAGCACGGCCTCGACGGCTTCCGCGAGGCCTCGCCGCTGCGCCTGAACGCGCTCGCCTGCGTGAGCTTGCCGACCTGCGCGCTGGCGATGGCCGAGGCCGAGCGCTACCTGCCGGACCTGCTCGACAAGGTGCAGGCGCTGCTCGCCGCGCACGCGCTGGAGGACGCACCGATTTCGCTGCGCGTGTCCGGCTGCCCGAACGGCTGCTCGCGCCCGTACCTGGCCGAGATCGCCCTGGTCGGCAAGGCGCCCGGCCGCTACAACCTGATGCTCGGCGCCGACGCGCGCGGGCAGCGCCTGAACCGCCTGCACCGCGAGAACATCGACGAGGCCGAGATCCTGACGCAGCTCGACGCGCTGTTCGCGCGCTACGCCGACCAGCGCGAGGACGGCGAGGGCTTCGGTGATTTCCTGTTGCGCGCAGGCGTCATCGCCGCGCCGCAACGCATCGCGACACCCCTGGAGACGACGACATGACGCCCCCCGATCTGGTCAGCGCCGCGGAAGACGAGCGCGCCCTGGAAGAACTCAACGCCTGGCTCGAAGCGCGCAGCGCGCCGGAGCGCGTGGCCTGGGCGCTGGACAGCCTGCCCGGCGAGCACGTGCTGTCGTCGAGCTTCGGCGCGCAGTCGGCGGCGCTGCTGCACCTCGTCACGCAGCAGCGCGCCGACATTCCGGTCGTGCTGATCGACACCGGCTATCTGTTCCCCGAGACCTACCGCTTCGCCGACGCGCTGACCGAACGCTTCGACCTCAACCTCAAGGTCTACCGCCCGCAGCTGGGCATCGCCTGGATGGAGGCGCGCCTGGGCCGCCTGTGGGAGAAGGGCCTGGACGGCATCGAGCGCTACAACAGCCTGCGCAAGGTCGAGCCGATGCGGCGCGCGCTGAAGGAACTGGACGCGCGCACCTGGATCGCCGGCCTGCGCCGCGCGCAGAGCGACACGCGCCGCAACATCCGCGTGCTCGAATTGCGCGAGGGCCGCTGGAAGCTGCATCCGCTGGCCGACTGGAACGACCGTCACGTGTGGGACTACGCGCAGGAACACGACCTGCCCTACCACCCGCTGTGGGAAAAGGGCTACGTCTCGATCGGCGACGTGCACACCACGCGCGCGCTGGCCGACGGCATGCGGGCAGAGGAAACGCGGTTCTTCGGATTGAAGCGCGAGTGCGGATTGCACTTCGACCACTGACGCGGCGCGGACGTGCCGGAGCGGACGTCGAGCCTGGACGTGCTGCGGTCCGGGCCTCGTCTTGCCGAGCGGAAAAGCCGGTGGATTCCCGCGTTCGCGGGAATGACGACCGGAGAAACGGGAGCGCCTGGAGGGCTTCGGCGCCTGCACGGCTTCCGACGCCTGGACGGCTTCCGGCACTTGGAGGCTTGAAGGCACCTCCGGAGGGCGTTCCATTCCCTCCGGCATCCTGCCCGCGAAGCGCCTTGCAACAGCCGGAGGCTGGTCAAGCAGGCATCCATCGCAGGCGCCATGAATGGCGTCGCGTCGAGCGACGAACGCTCCATCCCTCCCGATGTCATGCCCGCGAACGCGGGCATCCAAAGGCTCCTGCGCACGCCCCTCCTTCGCGCGAACGACGCCGGCCTCAGGCCGCCGCCAGCCTGCGCTCGTGCAGTTCGCGCCAGGTCGGCGGTACCGGCCACTGCGCCGTCGCGTTGCCGGCGAGCACGCGGCGCAGCTCGCGGCCGTCGATCTGCGGTGCGACCAGCTCGACCAGGGTGGTCGCGTAGTCGCGCAGCACGCGGTCGCGGCGCAGCACCAGCCAGGCGGTGCACTCGGGCAGCAGGTCGCCGGCGTCGAACACGCGCAGGTCGACGGCGTCCTCGGGCGTCATCGCCATCTCGGCCAGCACGCCGACGCCCAGGCCGGCGCGCACGTAGGTCTTGATGAGGTCCGCGTCGCGCGCCGTGCAGGCGAAATTCGGGATCAGCCCGGCCGCGGCGAACGCGTGGCGCAGCGAGGAATCGGTGCGCAGCGAGGATTCGTAGCTGACCAGCGGATGGCGCGCGAGATCGGCCAGCTTCGGCGCGCGGCCGAGCTTGGCCAGCGCGTGGTCGCGCGGCGCGACGACCGCGCGCTGCCAGCGGAACAGCGGCACGGCCAGGCCGTCGGACGGCGGCTTGCCGGCGGCGGTACTGACGATGGCGAGGTCGACCTGGCCGCGCTCGAGCAGCTCCATCACCTGCGCGTCGCCGTGCGGCTTCAGGTGCACGCTGACCTCCGGATAGCGCTTCTTCAGCGCACCGACCGCGGCCGGAAGCACGAAGCGCGCCTGCGTGTGCGTGGTGGCGATCGACAGCTCGCCCTGCTCGTCGCTGCGCAGGTTCGCCGCCAGCGCGCGGATGTTGGCGGCCTCGGCCAGGATCGTGCGCGCGCGCGAGATGACCTGCGCGCCCTGCGGCGTCACCGCATCGAGGCTGCGGCCCTTGCGCGCGAACAGCTGGAAGCCGAGTTCGTCCTCGAGCTGCTTGAGCTGCTTGGACAGGCCCGGCTGGGTGGCGTGCACGCGGTCGGCGGCGAGCGTGATGTTGAGCCCGGAATCGGCGATCGCGACGATGTAGCGGAGCTGGGTGAGGGTCATCGAACGCGTCCGGACGCCGCCCGGAACGGCGGCAGGTCTCATGCAGCCTAGCGCATGAGTGTTTGGACGTCCAGATGTCTATCTGTGCGGCACGGAGCGTCACCGTCGCTCATGCGCTGGCGGAATGTCCTGCTTCCGCCGCCTCATTTGCCCCGTCCGGCGGCGCGGCGGAGCATCGGCGCCGTTACTCCGAGTGTGTGTGTGTTCCAGTTGACCGCCGCATCGATCTCCAACGGCGCGGCGGCTTTTTTTTTCGCTCCCTGCGCATCCGCGATGGCCCTGTATCCGTTGTTCGCCGACCTCCGCTCGCGCGCCGTCCTCGTCGTCGGCGGTGGCGCGGTGGCCGAGCGCAAGGCCGGCCGCCTGCTCGCCGCCGGCGCGCTGGTCACGGTCGGCGCGCCGGAGCTGAGCGCCGGCCTGCGCGAGAAGGCCGCGCGCGGCGTCGTGCGCCATCTGTGCGGGCGGTTCGAGCCGCACTGGCTCGACGGCGCGTGGCTGGTGGTGGCCGCCACCGGCGATGCGGACGTCAATCGCCGCATCGCCGAATGCGCCGAACGCCGGCGCGTGCTGGTCAACGTCGTCGACGACGCCGTGCTGTCGAGCTTCCACGTGCCGGCGGTGGTCGAACGCGCGCCGCTGGTGGTCGCGATCTCCAGCGGCGGCGCCGCTCCCGCGCTCGCCAGCCACGTGCGCGGACGCATCGAGGCCCTGCTCGAACCCTCGCTCGGCGCGCTGGCCACGCTGGCGCAGCGCTGGCGCGGACGGCTGCGCGAACGCCTGCCGGACGCCGCCGCGCGGCGGCGCTTCTTCGAGCGCTGCCTGCTCGGGCCGGTCGCCGACCTGCTGCGGCGCGGACGCGCGGAAGCGGCGGAAGCCGAGCTCGCGCGCGCCCTGGCGGGTCCGGCGGCGGCTCCGCAAGGCTCGGTCGTCCTGGTCGGCGCCGGTCCCGGCGATCCCGGCCTGCTCACGCTCGCCGCGCTGCGCGCGCTCGGCACCGCCGACGTGATCCTGCACGACCGCCTGGTCAGCGCCGAGGTGCTGGCGCTGGCGCGCCGCGACGCCGAGGCGATCGACGTCGGCAAGCGTGTCGGCGGCCACCGCAGCCAGCAGGACGAGATCCACGCGCTGATGCTTTTCCATGCGCGTGCCGGGCGCCGCGTCGTGCGCCTGAAGGCCGGCGATCCGTTCGTGTTCGGCCGCGGCGGCGAGGAACTGGAATTCCTGCGCGCGCACGGCGTCGCCTACGAGGTCGTGCCCGGCATCACTGCGGCGCTGGCCTGCGCCGCCTACGCCGGCGTGCCGCTGACGCACCGCGAGCACGCGCAGTCGGCGCGCCTGGTCACGGCGCACTGCCGCGACTCGCTCGACACCCTCGACTGGCCCGCGCTCGCCGCCGAGCGCCAGACCCTGGCGGTGTACATGGGCGTGGCCGGCCTGGAAACCCTGCGCGCGCGCCTGCTCGAACACGGCCGCGCGCCCGGCACGCCGTTCGCGCTGGTCGAGAACGGCTCGCGGCGCGAGCAGCGCGTCGTCACCGGCACCCTGGCGGAACTGCCCGAACGCGCCCGCGCGCACGCGGTGCAGGCGCCGGCCCTGCTGATCCTCGGCGAGGTGGCCGCGCTGGCGCAATGCCTGCACTGGTTCGGCGCGCCGCCGCTCGGGCGCGCGACCGAGCCGATCCGGGAAGCGCGCGCCGCGTAGGCGTAGGATGGCCGCATCGTCGGCGCTGCATCAGCGCGCCGGCGAGGCGCCTGACCGAACGGCCACCCGACGGTGTTGCTGAAATCTCGCGGTCGCAAGATCGACCCCGGCGAAACCCCGCCCGCCGCGCCCGGCGGAACGCATCAACAGGAGCCCATCATGATCCACGACTCGATCCTCGGCACCGTCGGCCACACGCCCGTCGTGCGGCTGCAGCGCCTGGCACCGGCGCACGTCGACCTCTACGTCAAGGTCGAAGCCTTCAACCCCGGCGGCTCGGTCAAGGACCGGCTCGCGCTGGCGATCGTGCTCGACGCCGAGCAGAAGGGACTGCTCAAACCCGGCGACACCATCGTCGAGGCGACCTCGGGCAACACCGGCGTCGCGCTGGCGATGGTCGCCGCCGCGCGCGGCTACAAGTTCGTCGCGGTGATGACCGAAACCTTCTCGATCGAACGCCGCAAGCTGATGCGCGCGTACGGCGCCAAGGTGATCCTGACGCCGGCCGCCGAGCGCGGCACCGGCATGGTCCGCAAGGCCGAGGAACTGGCCGCCAAGCACGGCTGGTTCCTCGCGCGGCAGTTCCAGAACCCGGCCAATCCGGCCTATCACCGCAACACGACCGCGGCGGAGATCCTGCGCGATTTCGCCGGCCGCCGGCTCGACTACTTCGTGTCCGGCTGGGGCACCGGCGGCACCCTGACCGGCGTCGGCGAGGTGCTGCGCCTGGCGCGGCCGGAGGTGAAGATCGTCGCCACCGAGCCGGCCGGCGCGCCGCTGCTGTCGGGCAAGGAATGGAAGCCGCACAAGATCCAGGGCTGGACGCCGGACTTCCTGCCCGACGTGCTCTCGCGCACGGTCGCGCACGACATCGAGCTGGTCGACGAGGTCGTCGCGCGCGACACCGCGCGCCGGCTCGCCGCCGAGGAAGGCATCTTCGCCGGCATCTCCTCCGGCGCGACCCTCGCCACCGCGCTGAAGGTCGCCGCGGAGGCGCCGCAGGGTTCGGTGCTGCTGGCGATGCTGCCCGACACCGGCGAACGCTACCTCAGCACGTTCCTGTTCGAAGGCGTGAACGAAGGCTCCGACGACGAGTGGCTGGCCTCGCTCGGCTGAGCGGCGACGACGCGGCGGCAACCGCGCGGGCCCCGGCCGGTACCTAGGCTCGGGTCCGGTGCGTCAGTCGGTCACTGTTGCGAGCCGGTCGGCCGATCGAGACTGCGTGGCCCACGCCGTGCGCGTTCGCGCGCGGCGTTTTCCTCTCGACAGGGCCGCCGATGCCGCGTCTTCGTTCCCTCGCCGCCGCGCTGGCGGCGCTGCCCCTGGCCGTCACGGCCGACGAACTGCCGCAGGTCGACCTCGAACGCGTCGTCGTCACCGCCCCGAAGGGTGAGATCGCCGGCGTCGCCGCGGACACGCCCGGCCCCTCGTTCGGCATCGACGCGGCGGCGCTCGACGCGTTCAACGTCGCCAACAGCGAGGACGCGCTCAAGCACGCGCCGAACCTCGCCGTGCGGCGGCGCTTCGTCGGCGACAACAACTCGATCGTGGCGGTGCGCAGCACCAGCTCGCGCCAGTCCGCACGCACCCTGGTCTACGCCGACGGCCTGCTGCTGAGCAACCTGCTCGGCTCGGATTTCGGCTTCGCGCCGCGCTGGTCGGCGATCGCGCCGGCCGAGATCGAACGCGTCGACGTGCTCTACGGGCCCTACTCGGCCGCGCTGCCGGGCAACTCGCTCGGCGCCACCGTGCTGATCGCCACGCGCATGCCGGCGCAGTTCGAGGCCGACGCCGGCGCGCAGTGGCTGCGCCAGTCGTTCGACCTGTTCCGCACGCGCGGCGACTACGACGGCTCGCACCAGAACGCCTACGTCGGCAGCCGCAGCGGCGCATGGTCGTACCTGCTGAGCCTGGACCATCTGGAGAACACCGGCCAGCCACTGAGCTTCTACACCGCCGCGCTGTCGACCGTGCCGGCCGGCGCGGACGACGTCGCGGTCCGCGGCGCCGCGCCCTACGTCGACCAGTTCGGCCGCCGCGGCTACGCCTTCGGCGTCAACGGCGAGGGCGAGACGCGCATCGACAACACGCAGGCCAAGTTCAAGCTCGCCTACGATTTCGCGCCGGACACGCGGCTGGCGCTGACGGTGGTCGACTGGCGCCAGGATTCGAGCAACCGCACCGGCAGCTACCTGCGCGACGCGGACGGCCGCGTCGTCAGCGGCGGCAGCATCGCCATCGACGGCCAGCGCTACGTGCTGCCGGCGAACGCGTTCGCGCCCGGCGATGGCGAGGCAACCAGACGGCTGTACGGCCTTTCCTTCTCCTCGCGCCGCGACGATGGCTGGAGCGTGGAGGCGACCGCGTCGCTGTTCGACGTCGTGCGCGACGTCTCGGCCACCTCGGCGGGCGCCGGCGAAGGCGCGGGCCAGGTTGGCTACGGCGACGGCAGCGGCTGGCGCACGTTCGACCTGCGCACCGACCGCCGCTTCGACGCGCACGCGCTCTCCTTCGGCTATCACTACGACCGCTACGTGCTCGACAGCCGCACCTTCGACGCCGCCGACTGGCGCGGGCGCAGCCTGACCGCGTTCGACAACGCCTTCGCCGGCAAGACGCAGACGCAGGCGCTGTTCGCGCAGGACGCCTGGCGCTTCGCGCCGCAGTGGAAGCTGGTCGCCGGCCTGCGCTACGAGCGCTGGCGCGCCTTCGACGGCCGGCGCGCGCAGGACGCCGTGCGGATCGGCTACGCCACCCGCTCCGACGCGTACTGGTCGCCCAAGCTCGCGCTCGAACGCGAGTTCGCCGACGGCTGGAGCGCGCGCCTGTCGCTCGGCCGCGCGCTGCGCCTGCCGACCGTCAGCGAGCTGTTCCAGGGCCGCATCACCGGCGGCGCGCTGATCAACAATGATCCGGACCTGAAACCCGAGCGCGCGTTCTCCAAGGACCTGACCGTCGAGCGCGCGCTGGCGTCGGGCACGCTGCGCCTGTCGCTGTACGAGGACGACGTGCGCGACGCGCTGTTCAGCCAGACCGACACGACCGTCTTCCCGACCGTGACCAACATCCAGAACGTCGACCGCGTGCGCACACGCGGACAGGAGGTCGCATGGGACTGGCGCGACGCCGCGCGCGGATTCGATCTGGGCCTCAGCGCCGCGCACAACGACGCGCGCACCGTGGCCAATGCGAAGAATCCGGCCAGCGTCGGCAAGCGCTTCTACCGCATTCCCGAATGGCGCGCCGACGTGGTCGGCACCTGGCACTTCGACGACGCCGCCGCGCTGACCCTGGCCGCGCGCTACTCCGGCCGCCAGTACAACACGCTGGACAACTCCGACGTGCACCCGGACACGTTCGGCGGTACCAGCTCGTACCTCGTCGTCGACGCCAAGCTGAAGCTGCGCCTGGGTGCGAACGCCGAACTGGGTTTGGGCATCGACAACGCAACCGACCGCCGCTACTACGTGTACCACCCCTATCCGGGCCGCACGTTCTACGCCGAGGGCAAGGTGTCGTACCGATGAAGGCGCCGGACGGGGGAAATCGGGCGTGACGCCCCACGCCGAAAGCCCTCACCCGGCGCTGATGCGCCGACCTCTCCCGCGAGCGGGAGAGGTGAGTTCGCCGACCGACGGGATGCGCCAATACAAAATCGAGGACGTTCCGAATTCGCATGGCACCTGGATCCGGCAGATTGGGAGCCGGCATTGCCTTCTCCCGGCAACGGGAGAAGGTGGCCCGGAGGGCCGGATGAGGGGAATCGCAGCCGCACGCCTCACTCCGAAAATCCCTCGCCCGCGCCTGCGGCGCGACCTCTCCCGCAAGCGGGAGAGGTGAGGTCGCCAACGAAACCTGCTCATGAACCCGAAGCGCTCCGCATCCAAGCCCGGCCTCGACTACCGCACCGTCTGGCGCTGGCACTTCTACGCCGGCCTGTTCTGCATTCCGTTCGTGCTGTGGCTGGCGGCGACCGGTTCGATCTACCTGTTCAAGCCGCAGATCGAAACCTGGCTCGACCGTCCCTACGAGCATCTGGCCGTCGACGGCGCGCGCGCGGCGCCGCAGGCGATCGTCGCCGCCGCGCTGGCGGCGGTGCCGGGTTCGGCGCTGAACGCCTACGAGCTGCCGTCCTCGCCCGATTCCGCCGTGCGCGTGTTGGTCGGCAGCGGCGAGCGGCTGGTGCGCGTCTACGTGCATCCGCACACGCGGGCGATCCTGAAGACGATCGACGAGGACCAGCGTCCGATGCGCTGGATCTTCCGCCTGCACGGCGAACTGATGCTCGGCGACCGCGGCTCGATGATCGTCGAGCTGGCCGCGTCGTGGGCGATCGTGATGCTGCTCAGCGGATTGTGGCTGTGGTGGCCGCGCGACGGTGCCGGCGCGGCCGGCGTGCTGTATCCGCGCCTGTCCGCCGGCGGCCGCCGCTTCTGGCGCGACCTGCACGCGGTGACCGGCACGTGGGTGTCGCTGTTCGCGCTGTTCCTGATGTTCTCCGGCCTGCCGTGGGCCAAATCCTGGGGCGGCCTGCTGAAGGAAGCGCGCAGCCTCGGCAGCAGCGTCGCCGTGCGCCAGGACTGGAACACCGGCCGCGCCGGCGAACTGGCCGAGCGGCGCGCGGCGAACGCGGCGCCCGACGGCGGCCACGCCGGGCATCGCGCGCACACCGACACCTCGGCGCCGCGCGACTACGCTGCGCTCGATCGCTTGGTGCCGGTGGTGGCGGCGCAGCGGCTCGCCGCGCCGGTGCTGATCGCGCCGCCGTCGCGCGCGGAGGCGAACTGGAGCGCGCGTTCCGAAGCGCAGAACCGCCCGCTGCGCGCGAACCTGCGGCTCGACGGCGCGAGCGGCGCGATCGTGCAGCGCACCGATTTCGGCCAGCGGCCGCTGCTCGACCGCATCGTCGGCGTCGGCGTCGCCGCGCACGAGGGCCAGCTGTTCGGCTGGCCGAACCAGATGCTCGGCGCGTTCACCGCGCTCGGCCTGATCGCGGTCTCGCTGAGCGCGGTGGCGATGTGGTGGAAGCGCCGCCGCAGCGGTGTGCTCGGCGCGCCGCCGGCGCTGGCGGAGCGGCGGCTGTCGTGGCCGTTCCTCGGTCTGGTCGCGGTCCTCGCCGTGCTGCTGCCGCTGTTCGGCGCCTCGCTGCTGCTGGTGCTTGCGCTGGAACGCTGGGCGCTGCGCCGGTCGGCGCGGCTGGCGCAGTTCCTCGGGCTGCGCACCGCGTGACGGCGCCGTCCGCGGCGCGCGGAGTACGATCCCCCGCCATGAACGATTCGCTGCCCGGCCTGCTGCGCAATCTCGTCGTGCTGCGCTGGCTCGCGGTCGGCGGGCAGGCCGTCACCATCGCCCTGGTCGTGCACGGGCTGGGCATTCCGCTGCGCGCCGCGCCACTGTGGCTCGGCGTCGGCGTGCTGGCCGCGTTCAACCTGTGGGCGAGCTGGCGCGTGCGCCGCGTCGCGCGCGTCGGCGCGCCCGAGGCGGTGGCGCACGCCGCGGTCGACATCCTCGTGCTGGCCTGGCTGATCGGCTGGAGCGGCGGCGCGATGAATCCGTTCGCGCCGCTGTTCCTGCTGCCGATCGCCCTGCTCGCGGTGGCGCTGCCGCCACCGTGGGTGGTGCTGACGGCAGCGCTGTGCTGCCTGGGCTACGCCGCCTCGGCGCTGTTCGGCGCGCCGCTGCCGCACGTGCACGGCGCGATCGGCGATCCGTTCAACCTGCACCTGGCCGGCATGGCGGTGATGTTCGCCATCTCGGTGGCGGTAGTGGCGTTCTTCCTGACCCGGCTGGCGCAGGCGCTGCGCTCGCGCGAACGCGAGCTGGCGCGGCTGCGCGAGCAGTTCGCCCGCAACGAGGGCATCGTGGCGCTGGCCACGCACGCGGCCGCGGTCGCGCACGAACTGAACACGCCGCTGGCCACGCTCACGCTGATGCTCGAGGACCGCCTGGACCAGACGCCGCGCGAGACCGACCGCGGCGAACTGCAGACGATGGCGGCGCTGGTCGACGCCTGCCGCGACCGCGTGCGCGAACTCGCCGCGCCGGCCGAAAGCGCCGTGACGCTCGACGAACGCCCTCTCGCGGCGGCGCTGGAGGACGTCGTCGAACGCTGGCAGCTGCTGCGGCCGGCGATCGAACTCGAACGCGACGGCGACCTCGCCGATGCGGCCGGCGCGCGGCTCGCGCCCGGCGTCGGGCATCTGCTGACCGCGCTGCTCAACAACGCCGCCGACGCCAGCGAGGCGGCCGGCGAGCGGCGCGTGACGCTGCATCTGGCCGGCGACGGCGGCGCGCTGGTCGGCTCGGTGCGCGACTACGGCGACGGCGTCTCCGCACGCGCCGCGCCCGGCGCGCTGTTCCGCAGCACCAAGCCGGACGGCCTCGGCGTCGGGCTGGCGCTGTCGCACGCGACGGTTGAGCGCCTCGGCGGCGAGCTGTCGCTGCAGGCGGCGCCGGGCCGCGGCACGCGCGTGTCGTTCCGCCTGCCGCTGCCGGGGACCTCCGCGTGAACGGCCTGCTGGTCGACGACGACGTGCTGTACGCGCAGACCCTGCAGCGTTCGCTCGAACGCCGCGGCGTGGGCCTGCGCATCGCGCACGACGGTGCGTCGGCGCTGGCGCTGGCGCGCGAACGGCGTCCGGATTTCGTGCTGCTCGACCTCAAGCTCGGCCGCGAGTCGGGCCTGGCCCTGATCGAACCGCTGCGCGCACTCGACGCCTCGACGCGCATCGTGCTGATGACCGGCTACGCCAGCGTCGCCACCGCGGTCGACGCGATCAAGCGCGGCGCCGACGACTACCTGGCCAAGCCGGTCACCGCCGATTCGCTGCTGCGCCTGCTGCGCGGCGCCGCGCCCGAGACTCAGGCGGAGCCGACGATGACGCCGCTGGCGCGGCTGGAATGGGAGCACATCCAGCAGGCGCTGCAGGAGACCGGCGGCAACATCGCCGCCGCCGCACGCCTGCTCGGCATGCACCGGCGCTCGCTGCAGCGCAAGCTCGGCAAGCGGCCCGGTCCGGAACGGCGCGCGCCGGACACGCTCGGCGACTGAGGCTCACGCGGCGGCGGCGGCCGTGCTGCCGAGAATTGCCTGCGCCGCCGCCTCGCCGCTCTCCACGCCGCCTTCCATGAAGCCCTGGTTGTCGAACGCGCAATGCTCGCCGGCGAAATGCAGCTCGCCGACGCGTTCGCCGATCGCGCCGCGCAGGCTCGTCCACTGGCCCGGCAGGAAGCAGGCGTAGCTGCCCAGCGTCCACGGGAAGCTCGGCCAGTGGAAGCGCGCCTCGCGCGCGCCGCCTCGCGCGGCGGCGATGCCGGGGAAGATCGCCTCGAGCTGGCCGGCGGCGAGATCTGCCTGCTGCTTCGGCGTGCCGCGACCGATCTCCACG
The DNA here is from genome assembly GCF_042652785.1 of Dokdonella ginsengisoli. NCBI lineage: Bacteria > Pseudomonadati > Pseudomonadota > Gammaproteobacteria > Lysobacterales > Rhodanobacteraceae > Dokdonella > Dokdonella ginsengisoli. The sequence goes on from NZ_JBHSHD010000008.1 coordinate 152,911, forward strand.
CCGTGGCGCCCGCCGGTGAAATTGGTCAGCAGGCCGGCGGCGCCGGGCTGGCGGCGGCTGGTTTCCCAGGTGGTCTGCAGCGGCAGGTCGCTGTAGCTGCTGCCGCCGCTGGAATGGCGCGTGCGCCAGATGCGCTCGTCGAAGCCGATCATCAGCTTGGCGTTGCTGCCGTAGCCGAGTTCGTCGATCGCCCGGCGCTTGGCCGGTGGCAGCTCCACGTCCAGCCGCACGCGGCGCAGGGTGGTGAACGGCAGCGCCAGCACGACGCGGCGCGCGCGCGCCTGGAAAGCGCCGGCGCCGCGCCGGAAACTCAGCGTGTAGGCGCCGTCGGCGGAGCGGCGCAGCGCCTCCAGCGCGGCGCCGGTGACGATCGCGTCGTCGAGCTTCGCGCCGAGCGCCTGCACGATGCGGTCGTTGCCGCCGCGCAGGTGGAAGCGCTCGTCGCTGTCGCCGAACACGCGGAAGCGTTCGGTTCCCGGATCGATGAAGGTGAGGAAGTTCAGCGCCGACTGCTGCTCGCAGTCCAGGCCCATCTCGGTCGTGAACGCGACCTCGATCAGCGTGCGCAGCCAGCCGGAGGCGCCGTTGCGGTCGAGCCACTGCGTCATCGACAGCCGATCGAGGGCTTCGGCGCCGCCGGGCGCGGCGTAGGTGATTTCCGCCTCGGGCAGGCTCCCGGCATCGCGCCGGATCGCCGCCGCCAGCGGCGCGAATTCGCGCAGGATTTCCGCTTCGCCGTAGCGGCGTCCGCCGCAGAACCAGACGTCGCCCCAGGCGGCGGTGGGGTCGTCGGCGAGATCGTCGAACTCCAGGCCCAATTCCGCCGCCAGCGCACGCATGCGCGCGTGGCCGCTGTCGACCAGTTCGCCGCCGAGTTCGCAGACCTGGCCGTCGGCGAAATGACCGCGCAGGCTCCAGATGCGCCCGCCGACGCGTTCCTGCGCCTCGTACAGCCGCACGCCGACGCCGGCCTGGCGCAGCCGGTGCGCGCAGCTCAGCCCGGCGATGCCGGCGCCGACCACCACCACGTCGTCATCGCGATCGCCGGAACGCCGCGGCGGCGGCGCGCAGGCGGCGAGCAGCAGGCCGGCGGAAACGCCGGCGCCCTGGCGCAGGAAACGCCGCCGCGCGCGATCGACGCGGTCCTCGCGCTCGCGCGCGAGCGCCTCGTCCAGCGGCTCGCCGGACACCCTCGCCTGTTCGGCCAGCCGCGCCGCCCGCCGCAGCAGGTCGGCCAATGCCGTTCGCGCCATCGTCGTTCTCCCCGTTCTTGGATCATCGGATAGAACGAGATTCGGTGTCGATTCGAGACAGCGTGCCGTCGAAAGCCGCCGGCGGAGAAGCGCCGCGGCGCAACGGCACACGCTGCCGCCGGACGCCGGCGAAGCGCCCGCTCGAGGACGGATCAGCCGGCCGGATGCGGCGGCGGCACGCGCTCGCCGGCGAGCCGGGCCGCCGCCTCGCGCGCCTGCTGCGCCGAGCGCGCATCGCCGAGCCGCTCGTACAGGGCCGCCATCGCCTGCGCGGCGCCGTGATCGCGATCGACGTAGAGCGCCAGGCGCGCGCCGACCTGGGTGGCGTCGGCGAGGCGCTCGCGCTCGAGCAGGAATCCGACGTAGGCCGAGGCGACGGCGACGATCCGGTCCGGATAGGTGCTGCGCAGGGCCGACTGCAGCGCGGCGGTGAAGCGCGCGTCCGCGGTGGCGTCGTCGGCCGCCGCGGCGGCGATGCGCGCCTGCAGCAGGTCGGCGACGAAGCCGCGGTCCGGGTCCTGCGCCGCGGCGCCGGCGGCCTGCAGACGCGAGAGCACGCGGCGGGCGAGGTCGAGGTCGCCGCCGCGCAGCGCAGCGTCGCCCAGGACCGCGGCCGCTTCGGACAGGCTCGCGTCGCTGGTCGGATCCGGCGGCGCGGCGGCGCGGTCGAGCACGGCCTCGGCACCGGCGGTCGCCTCCGCGTAACGGCCGCGCTCGGCCAGCAGCACGCGCTGCTGCACGGCGAACTCCGGCGCCGCATCCGGCGAGGCGGCGTCGAACCGGTCGAGCACGCGCGCGGCCTCGTCGAGGCGGCCGGCGGCGAGCAGGACGAGCACCCGCGAATAGCCGATCGCGCGCACCGCGCGTGCGCTCTCCACACGCGTGGCCAGGCGCCAGGCCTCGGCACTGCTGGCGAGCGCGCCGTCGAGATCGAGCATGGTGCGCTGCGCGTCGGATTTCGCCGCCAGCGCCGAGGCCAGGTGGTCGTTCACGCCCAGGCGCTGCAGCACGCCGATGGCGCGGTCGAACAGGGCCACGGCGTCGGCCAGCCGCCCGCCGCGGGCCAGCGCCAGACCTTCGTCGACGTCGACGCTGGCCTCGCCCGGCAGGTTGCCGGCGCGGCGCCACTCGATGCGCGCCAGGCCGAACGCGGCCAGCGCCTCGTCGGTGCGGCCGAGCTGGTCGTCGATCACGCCGCGCAACATGTGCGCGCGGCCGAGCAGCATCGGGTCGGCGTCGCCGCCGAGCGCCGCCAGCGCGTCGCCGCAGCGCGCCTGCGCCGTCGTCAGATCGTTCTTGCGATAAGCCACGGCGCACAGTCCGTACTGCGCACGGCCGCGCACGACGGCCGATGCATCGGTGTCGCCGGCGATGCGCGCGAAGCCGCGCTCGGCCTGGTCGGTGCGGCCGGCGCGTTCGTCGATCTCGGCCGCGCGCACCGCGATCTGCGCGTCGCGCTGCAGCTCGGGCGGTGCCGCCTCGATCAGTTCCGCGGCGGTGCGCAGGTCGCTTTCCAGGAAGGCGGCGTCGATGCGCTGCTGCAGTTCGACCAGGGTCGGCCGCTGCGGCGGCGCGGCCTCGCCGTCGATGCCGATGCCGGCGAGGAAGCCGGCGAGCGCGCGATCGGCCGCCTGCAGCGGCGTGGCGGCGACGCCGCTGTACCGCGTGGTGCGTTCGGCATCCTGTACGTCGAGCTCGAACGTCCAGCCGTCCGGCAGGTGCCGCGCGGTGGCGGCGAACACGCGCTCGGCGCCGCTCTCGGCGGCGATGCGCTGGCGCTCGGCCGGAGCGGTCGCGGAGGCGTCGCCGCGCGTGGCGAGGAACGCGATGGTGCGGTCGCTCGGCAGTACGGCCAGGCGGCCGCGCTCGCGCAGGCGCGAAGCGAGGTAGTCCATCGCGCCGAGACGGATCCAGTGCGACTGCGGATCGGGATCGGCGACCTCGACCGGCAGCACGAGATTGGCCGTCGCCGCTGCCGCCGCCGTGGACGGCGGCTCGCGCCGCGGCGCGAATTCGACCGCCGCAACGGCGAGCGCCGCGACCAGCACGACGGCCAGCGCCGCGCGCACGAGCCGGCGGCGCCACGGCGCGACCGGTGCCGGGCGCACGGGAGCGTCCATCGGTTCCGTCGCGAGTGCGGCCGGCTCATCCTCGCCGGCCGGCATCGTGTCGGCCGGCGCGACGTCCTGCGTGCGCGGCGCAACGGCAACCGGCGGCGCCGCGTCGATCACCTCGACCGGCGCCACCCAGCGGTAGCCGAAGCGCGGCACGGTGCGGATGACGCGCTGCTCGCCGCCGGAGTCGTCGACGGCGCGGCGCGCCCGCGCCAGCGTCTGGCCGAGCAGGGCGTCGCTGACGTCGACGCGGCCCCACACCGCGCTGATGAGTTCGTCGCGGCCGACCGCGCGGTCGCGGCGTTCGAGCAGATAGACCAGGCAGTCGAACGACTTCAGCGGCAGCGCGACGGCGGAGCCGTCGTGGCGCAGTTCGCGTGACAGTGCGTCGAGTTCGAAGCGGTCGAAACGGTAGTACTGCGAGGCCATGGTCCGGCATTGCGGCGGGATCCGCCGTCGGCGGGCGGGCCGGTCGACCGGCTGCCCTGCCCGACTCTACCCAATCGCCGCCCGGGGCGTAAGTCCGCCGGCGGAGTCCCCGCTCCGCCCTGGCCCCTGGCGCCGCGGCGTCGCGTGATGTCGGGCAGGAGCCGCTGCGCTCCGCCGCGAACCCACCTTGCCGAGGCCTCGATCATGAACCCATCGTGCTTCTTCATTCCGCTGCTCTGCGGCGTGCTTGCCGGCTGCGCCCAGGCCGCCTCCAGCCCCAAGGCCCTGGCCCAGGCCATGCAATCGGCGCTGGACCGCGGCGATTTCGCGGCCGCACGCGCGCTGGCGGACCTCGACGCGGCGCCGGCCGAACTGCATTTCTTCTATTTCGACCAGGTGCGCGAGTGCGCGGACGAAAGCCGCTGCACGGTCGCCGTCGCGCCGCTCGACGCCGAATTCCGGCAGCAGCTCGCCGAACAGGCGGCGCAGGAGAAAGCCGAACTCCCGCCGATCGAAGGCCTCGTCACGATCGCCGCGAAGGCGAAGGACGGCTCCTCGTCGGGAACGATGAAGATGCCCTACGCGCGGATCGGCAAGGACTGCCGCATCGTCGCGCTGCGCCTGTCGCCGGCGGAAATCGCGCGGCGCCGCGCGATCACCGGCGAGCAGATGCTGCGCGAAATGTTCGCCGCCGGCGTCTACGACACGGCGCTGGGCACGCGCCGCACCGACTGGGAAACCGCGGCGACGCGGCTGCCGGCGGACGGCGGCGAGGCCGGCGCCGCGCTGGTCGCGCAGACGCGCGCGATGGCCGCGGCGGCCGACGCGCGCGATCCCGATGCCGCCGTGCGCTCCGGCGGGCGCATCGCCGCCCTGGTGTATGCGGACAAGGACTACGACGGCAAGCCGGTTTCGCTCGAGGCGCGCAAGCGCAAGCTGCAGGTGCAGTCGCTGCGCCTGCTGCGCGAGGTGAAGATCGGCGGCGGCTACCGCCTCGGCGACGACGCCGCGCTGGTGGTCGAAGCCCGCGACGGCATCGGCTGGATCGAGCGCGGCGCGGTCCTGATGTCGCGCGAGGGCGGCGAATGGGTCGTGAGCGGACGGCAGCTCACCACGTTTCCGGCGGACTGACGCCATGCGCCGGTTCGACGCAATCGTCGCGAACGCGGCCCGCAGCGCGATTTCCGCCGCGGCCTGCGAAACGGCAAATCGCGGCGCCGTGGCCCCGCGCGGCGGCGTCCTGCGTGGACCGAAGCAGGACCCGGCCTCCCGCCGGAATCACGGAACCTGCATGAAACCGAGCATCGTACTGGCCGCGCTCGCGCTGGCCGCCTGCAGCGCCGGCGCGCAGGCCGAAACCTTCGTCGTGACGCGCCTGGACGATCCCCTGCCCGATGCCTGCGCACCGGGCGACTGCTCGCTGCGCGAGGCGATGGACGCGGCCGGCGCCAACGACCCGTTCGCCGGCACCGACGAAATCGTGCTGGCGGCGGGCACCTACACGCCGATCCGCGGGGCGCTCGCGCAGGTGCGCCAGAAGCTGCACGTGCGCGGCGCCGGCTCGACCGCGACGCGCATCGCGATCGCGGAAGACGACGTGTCGCTGTTCGTCGCGGGGTCCGGCGCCGAGCTGACCCTCACCGGCCTCGGCCTCTCCTCGACGTCCGCCACGGTGCTGGCGCAGTCGGGCGCCTGGGCCGGGCTGGACGACGTGGTGGTGGAGAGCGGCACCGTCACCGACGGCGGCGAGTCCGCGATGGAAATCCGCCGCAGCGAGCTGCGCCGCACGCTCTACGCGTACGGCGCCCTGCTGGTCGAGGACAGCTCGATCTTCAATCTCTACGCGATGCCGGCGCAGGTCGGCGCGCCCGACGTGACCGTGCGCCGCAGCGTCGTCGACGGCACGCTGTATCCGGACCCGCCGCTGTCGTCCACGGTCACGCTGCACGAGGGCACGTTCGCGATGGAGAATTCGACCATCACGCAGAGCCGGCTGTATCTCATCGGGCCGGCCGCCGCCAGCGTGCGCGACTCGACGATCACGCGCAGCAGCGTGGCGATCGACGATGCCGCGGCGTCGCTGCGCTTGGACGGCGTGCGCTACCTCGACAACGGCGGGCCGGTCCGCACGGAAGTGGCCGCCACGGTCACGATCGTCGACAGCGAGTTCCGCGACAACGCCACGCGCGCGATATACGCGGCCGGCGGCGCCGACTGGAACGTCAGCGGATCCAGCTTCGTCGACAACCGCGTCGACGGCAACGCGGGCGGCGCGATCGTGCTGGAGGACGACACCGAGCTGCGCATCTCCAACAGCACGTTCTCCGGCAACACCTTCGCGGCCTCGGCCGCCGCCGACGGCGCACGCGGCGCGGCGATCGGTTATCGCAACGGCGCCGGCGCGCACCTGATCGTGCGCCAAGCGACCTTCGTCGCTCCGGCCGCGCCTCCTTCCGGCATCGTCGGCACGCTGATCGGCGGACACGGCCGCAGCGTCGCGGTCGACCTTTCCAACAACATCCTGCTCGGCTCGTGCGGCATGGACTCGGGCGTGCTGGCGAACAACAGCGGAAACCTCGAAGGCCCCGGCGATACCTGCGATCTGGACACGCAGGAGCAGCAGAACCGCGTCGGCGTGTCGGCGGCCGCCCTCGGGCTGGGCGAACTCGGCGACCACGGCGGCCTGACCCCGACCTACCTGCCGGCCGACGGCAGTCTCGCGATCGACCGTGCCCCGGCGCCGCAATGCCTGGCGACGGACCAGCGCGGCTACGACCGGCCGCACGGCGCGGGATGCGACGTCGGCGCGGTCGAGGCCGGTGCCGGCGACGCGATCTTCGCCAACGGCTTCGAGCCCTGACGCGCGGCCGCGCCCGGCTCAGGCCGGCCGCACGCCGAGGCGCCGCGCCAGTTCGCGCGCGCGGCGCAGCGTGTTCTCCGGTTGCGGTTTTTTTGCCAGGCGCGGCATCGCCTTGCCGACGTCCGCGCGAGCCGCGGCGACGTCGCCCTCGTCCAGGCGCAGCGCGGCCCGGGCCAGATACAGCTCGCCGAGCGGCGCCGCGTCTCCCGCTGCGTCCGGCCGTTCGAGCACGGCGCGCGCGTCCTCGAGCAGCGTCGCCGCCTCCGCGCGCTGCGCGGCGTCGCGCATCGCGACGAGACTGTCCGCCAGGGCGATGCGCGCGACGGCGATCTCGGGGTGGCCGGCGGCGTAGATCTTCGACGTCAGCGCCAGCACGATCCGCCGCTGTGCGGCCGCTTCGGCGTAGCGCGCCTGCGCGTGGCGCAGCTCGCCGAGCACGCTCGCTGCGTAGCCGCCGAGGTATTCGTCCTGCGGCAGGCGCGCGAGCACGCCCTGCGCCTCCAGGCACGCCGCTTCGGCTTCGGCGAGGCGTCCGGCGCGCACCAGCGCACCGGCGCGCTTGAGCGTAGAGGTGGCGACGTACGCGCTTTCCCCGGTGGCGGCGCGAAACGTCGCGACGGCCTGCGCATAACGCTGCACGGCCGCGTCGGCGCGGCCGCGGGCGAGCAGCAGGTCGGCCTGGAACTGCAACGCCTGCGCGTACGGTCCGGAGGCCTGCCCCGCGGCGAGGATCGCAATCGCCTCGTCGATGGCTTTCTCGGCCGCGTCCAGGTCGCCGCGACGGCGCTGCAGATCGGCCACCCGGGTCAGCATGCTGGCGAGGGTGGCGTGGCCGGCCGGCAGCTGCGCGCGCACCACGCGCAGCGCCGCCGCGTATTCGGCCAGCGCCTCGTCCTCGCGGTCGAGCACGCGCAGCACGTCGGCGATCGAGGCGTGCAGCATCGCCGTGCGCACGTGTTCCTCGCCGCTCGCACCGACCGTGATGCGCAAGGCTTCGCGGTACGTGCGCAGCGCGTCCTCGTAGCGCGGAATCTCCTGCTGCACCTTGCCCAGGGTGAGCAGGTGCGGCACGAGCCGCACGGAATCGCCGCCCCAGGCCGCGCGCGCGACCTCGAGCGCGTGCCGTGCGAGCCGCTCGGCCTCGGCGTGGTTCGCCTTCACCAGTTCGATCAGGGCCAGCTTCGATTCGGCCGGCAGGATCGACGGCGTCTGGCCCTCGCCCGCCGCGCGCAGCCGCGCGAGCGCGTCGCGGAACATCGGCTCGGCCGCCTGCATGTCGCCGCCGGCACTCACCGCGTCGGCGTACGAGGCCAGCGCCTTCGCGGCAGCGACGCTGTCCGCGCCCGACGCGCGGCGCTGCAGATTCCACGCCCGCTCGAGGGTCTGTGCGGCGTTCTCGCGATCGTCGAGACCGATCTGGATCTCGCCCAGATCGCGCAGCAGTTCGGCCTGCAGGTCCGGATCGGAGGCCAGCGTGGCATCCGTCTGGACGACGCCTTCGCGGACCAGGTCGGTTGCCGAACGCGCGCGCGCCTTCGCGCGGCTGATCGGATCCTGCTCGCGGAACAGCGCGAGGATGAAGTCCTTCACGCGCTCGGTGCGCGCGAGCTGGCGCTGCGCCAGCACGCGCTCGGCGTCCGCGCGCTGCGCCTGCTGGCGCGCGACGCCGGCCTGCCACAGTGCGACGCCGAAGCCGCCGAGCAGGGCGCAGGCGACGAGCGCCGATGCGGCGACGCCGGCGCGATGGCGGCGCACGAACTTGCCCAGGCGATACGCCGCCGAATCCGCGCGCGCCTCGATCGGCCGGCCGTCGAGCCAGCGGCGCAGGTCGGCGGCGAACGCGGCCGCCGTCGCGTAGCGCCGCGCCGGTTCGCGCTGCAGCGCTGTGGCGATGATCAGGTCGAGGTCGCCGGACACGCTGCGCACGAGGCTGCGGCGGTCGAGCGCGGCGCCGTAGAGCCCGGCGACGCGATCCGGCGGCAGGCCGCTCGCGATTGTGCTGGCGCGCAGGGTGATCTCCTTCGTCGCGTCCTCGGCCAGCTGCGCGGCGCGGCGCCGCTGCGGCAGCTCGCCGACCAGCAGCTCGCACAGCACGAGGCCGAGCGCGTACACGTCGGTCGCGGTGCCCACCGGTTCGCCGAGAATCTGCTCGGGCGCCGCGTAAGCGGGGGACAGCACGCGCCACGCGGTGCCGGTCAGCGTCTGCTCGCCGCCTTCCTCGATCAGCTTGGCGATGCCGAAGTCGAGCACGCGCGGCTGCCCGTCGCGGTCGACCAGCACGTTGGAGGGCTTGAGGTCGCGATGCACGATCAGGTTGGCGTGCGCGTAGGCGACCGCGTCGGCAGCGACGGCGAGCAGCGCGACGCGCGTGCGCACGTCGGCCTGCCGCTGCGCGGCGTACTGCGTGATCGTGGTGCCGTCGACGTACTCCATGACGTAGTACGGGCGACGGCTCGCGCTCATCCCGCCGTCCAGCAGGCGCACGACGTGCGGATGCGACAACCGCGCGAGGATGCGCCGCTCCTGCAGGAAGCGGCGCACGATGGCGTGGCTGTCCATGCCGGGCCTGAGCAGCTTGACCGCGACGTGCTGCTCGTAGGCGCCGTCGATGCGCTCGGCCAGCCAGACCACGCCCATGCCGCCCTCGCCGAGCCGGCGCAGCAGGCGATAGGGTCCGGCCACGGCGCCGACGGAGGCATCGCCGCCGGCGAGCTCGGCGAATGCCGGCATCGCCTGCATCGCACCGCCCTCGAGCAGTGCGTGATCGGCTTCGTCGGCGGCGAGCAGGGCTTCCACTTCGCGCGCCAGCGCGGGATCTTCCCGCGCGATCTGCGCCAGTCGCGCCGCGCGCTGCGCGGGCGCCAGTTCGACCAGCTCGTCGAACGACGCGGCGATCTCGGCCCAGCGCTCGGCGGGGACGGACATGGGTCTACGCCGCTTCGATTTCGCGCTGCAGGAAGGCGCGCGCGCGGCGCCAGTCGCGCTTGAGGGAACGTTCGGAACGGTCGAGCACGCCGGCGATTTCCCCAAGCTCCAGGCCGGCGTAGAAGCGCATCTCCACCAGCGAGGCGAGCAGCGGGTCGACCGCGGCGAGCCGGGTCAGCGCCTCGTCGAGCTGCAGGACTTCTTCGCCGCGGCCGTCGGCCGCCGCCTGCAGCGCGGTCGTCTCGATCGACGCGAACTGCACGTCGCCGCCGCGTCGCTGCGCCGACCGCGCGCGCGCATGGTCGACCACGATCTGGCGCATCGCGCGTGCGCAGAGCGCGAAGAAGTGCGCGCGGTCGTTGACTTCGAGGGCGCCGTGGCGGGCGAACTTGAGGTAGGCCTCGTGCACGAGCGAGGTCGCGCGCATCTCGCCCTCGCCACGCAGCTGCACGGCGGCGACGCGGTGCAGCTCGTCGTAGAGCGCGGCGAACAGCCGCTCGGATGCCGCCCGGTCGCCGGTGCGCGCCTTGCCGATCAGTTCGGTGATGTCAGCCATGCGTCCCCCGCCCTGGCTACGCTGCCATACAACGCGGGGGACGGCAAATCGCCTGCGGTGCGGCGGAGCGGGCAGAGCGAGAGAGAGACCGGAGCTTTTCGCTGGAATGCCGACTCTTGAGCAAGACGCATGCCTGAATTGCGTCGACATTGGCGAACCAAGTGTGGGTTTACCGGCTCATGCCAGATGGGTGACATCCCTCCCAGCCACCCGCGGTCTACAGACGATCGTTGCAGAGCCCTTACTGATCTTCATCGGCAACTTAGACGATGAATGACGCTGTATCGCTGCAATTTCTTTCACCGGGAACTTCGGATATCAGCCGTTGAGAACCGCCATGGAGTCCCGGACATGTCGCGCCTGCTGTCGCGTGGTGTCTTGAGCGCCCGCCACGCATAGGAGCACACTTCGAGTTGTTGACGCGTTCAAAGTCAACACGTGTCGGATATGCCCCTTCCGCATCCGCCCCCGGAATACATCGATGTCATAGTCTTCCTGGCTGCGGAGATCGACCCACGTGAGCCTTTGAAGCTCGCCGCCGGGCACACCCAGACCATAGCCGGGGTAAGGCGCGCCATGGTGGCATTCCGGTGGACGCAACTCTGCATATCGACTGGTCAGCAGTCGGAAAACCACGTCATCGCCCGCCGGGACAGCCAGCACGATGAGATATTTGCCGAGCGACTCGCCTGTATCCGGGGCGGCATAGAAGGCGTCATGGTGATAGATGCCACCGACCTGCATACGGGTCAGCGCGAAGTGCCGAGTGCCGTTCGGATCGCGGCTTGCTCATTGGCAAATTCCCGCACGACTTGCGCATGCGGATCGCTGTCGGGAATCGCAAGCATGTAGGGAATACGGTGATTGAAGCCGCGGCCCGAATCCCAAATCTTAGACCAGGGCCCCAGCTCGTCATGAGTAAAGTTGATCAGCGGCTGGGAACGTTCGCCGCGGAAGCGTTCGGCAAGCTGATGCATGATCCGCAGCTCCCGAGGCGTAAAGTGACTATCGTCGAACGCTGCCTTGGGTACGACCTTGAGCAGGTCGTAGTCGAAAACACGCTCGGGTTGGATTTCAATCGCCTCGGAGAAATCGGGTTGCCACTGCTCCCACTCTTGAAAGAAAGCTGCCGGAACCGGCCCTAGCTTCCACGCACTGTAGTCCAGTCCTGTCACACTGCGACCAGTCTGGCGAAAGTGTTCAAAATCGAGCAGGTAGAGCAATTTGATCAGCTTGATCTTCCCGCAGTGCTCGGTGTTTGAAGCGAAGTAGACAACCGCATTGATCAGCTTCTCACGCTCATGGGGCTTCAGCATGCAATGGCCCTCCAGCGAAGCGTGGGCAGGGTAATGCGCTCGAGGAGTGGCCGCAAGCACAGTCGGAAGTAGTCGTGGAACAAAAAGCCCCGCATCGCTGCGGGGCTTTTCGTGTGGAGCGTCGGCGCGAGGGTTCCCTCGCCCCGGCCCCCTCCCGCACGCGGGAGAGGGTGAAGTACGGACCTTCTTAGAAGTCCATGCCGCCCATGCCGCCCATGCCGCCGCCGGCCGGGCCGTGGCTGTGGGCTTCTTCCTTCTTCGGCGCTTCGGCGACCATCGCCTCGGTCGTGATGACCAGGCCGGCGATCGACGCGGCGTTCTGCAGCGCGGTGCGCGTGACCTTGGTCGGGTCCAGGATGCCCAGCTCGACCATGTCGCCGTACTCGCCGGTCGCCGCGTTGTAGCCGAAGTTGCCCTTGCCCTCGGCAACCTTGTTCAGGATGACCGAAGCCTCTTCACCGGCATTGGTGACGATCTCGCGCAGCGGCGCTTCCATCGAGCGCTTGGCGATCTGGATGCCGTGGTTCTGGTCTTCGTTGTCGCCCTTGAGCTTGCCCAGGCCGGCCAGCGCGCGGATCAGCGCGACGCCGCCGCCCGGCACCACGCCTTCCTCGACCGCCGCACGCGTGGCGTGCAGGGCGTCTTCGACGCGCGCCTTCTTTTCCTTCATTTCCACTTCCGTCGCGGCGCCGACCTTGATCACCGCCACGCCGCCGGCCAGCTTGGCCACGCGCTCCTGCAGCTTCTCGCGGTCGTAGTCGGAGGAGGTCTCCTCGATCTGCGCCTTGATCTGCTTGATGCGCGACTGGATCGCCGCCGCTTCGCCGGCGCCGTCGATGATGGTGGTGTTCTCCTTGGAGATCAGCACCTTCTTCGCGCGGCCCAGATCCTTCAGCGTGGCCTTCTCCAGCTGCAGGCCGACTTCCTCGGAGATGACCTGACCGCCGGTCAGGATCGCCATGTCTTCCAGCATCGCCTTGCGGCGGTCACCGAAGCCCGGCGCCTTGACGGCGGCGACCTTGACGATGCCGCGGATGGTGTTGACGACCAGGGTCGCCAGCGCCTCGCCTTCGACTTCCTCGGCGACGATCAGCAGCGGCTTGCCGGCCTTGGCGACGCCCTCGAGCACGGGCAGCAGCTCGCGCACGTTGGAGATCTTCTTGTCGTACAGCAGCACGTACGGGTCGTCGAGTTCGACCTGCTGGCTCTGCTGGTTGTTGATGAAGTACGGCGACAGGTAGCCGCGGTCGAACTGCATGCCCTCGACCGTGTCGAGCTGGTTCTCCAGGCCCGAGCCTTCCTCGACCGTGATCACGCCTTCCTTGCCGACCTTGTCCATCGCCTCGGCGATCAGCTTGCCGATCGCGTCGTCGCCGTTGGCCGAGATCGCGCCGACCTGGGCGATCGACTTGGAGTCCGCCGACGGCTTGGACAGCTTCTTCAGCTCCTCGACCGCGCCGATCACGGCCTTGTCGATGCCGCGCTTGAGGTCCATCGGGTTCATGCCGGCGGCGACGGCCTTGAGGCCTTCGCGGATCAGCGCCTGGGCGAGAACGGTCGCGGTGGTGGTGCCGTCACCGGCGACGTCGGAGGTCTTGGAAGCGACTTCCTTGACCATCTGCGCGCCCATGTTCTCGAACTTGTCGGCCAGCTCGATCTCCTTGGCGACGGACACGCCGTCCTTGGTGATCGTCGGCGCGCCGAAGCTCTTCTCGAGCACGACGTTGCGGCCCTTCGGGCCGAGCGTGGCCTTGACCGCGTTGGCGAGGGTATTCACGCCGCGCAGGATGCGCGCGCGGGCGTCTTCGGAGAAACGGATTTCTTTGGCTGCCATGGTAGGGCTCCGGGATTCGGGATTCGGGATTGGGGATTCGGAAAAAGCGGAGGCGGGACTTGAGGTGACGGGATCGGATCCGGAGCGGGTCTGCTCTGACGAATCACCAATCTCCAATCACCAATCCCGGCCCTCTCACTTCTCGACGACGGCGATCAGGTCTTCTTCGCGCATGACCAGCAGTTCCTGGCCGTCGACCTTGACCTCGGTGCCGCTGTACTTGCCGAACAGCACGATGTCGCCGACCTTGACCGCCATCGGGCGGACCTTGCCGTCTTCCTGGATCTTGCCGGTACCGGCGGCGACGACTTCGCCTTTGACCGGCTTTTCGGCGGCGGCGTCGGGGATCACGATGCCACCGGCCGACTTCGTCTCGGCTTCCAGACGCTTGATGATGACGCGGTCGTGCAACGGGCGAAGCTTCATTGGAGAGTCTCCGTCAACTGATTGAAAGAAAAGGGGTTTGAGAAAGTTGTTAGCACTTGAATCTTGTGAGTGCCAAGTTTAGCGGCGAACGCTCCCCGAAGAAAGGCTCGCCGACCCGCAGCGACAGATGCAGCCGGCGGCGGACGTTTCAAGAGGCCCGTTCCCGTACCCGTCCGATCCGGGCAGGCCGCGGCGACATGTGCGCGTCACCGCCCCCGCGCTAGACTTCGGCCCGCGTCTACGCTCGGACGCTTGTTTCTGGGGAAATTCCGCATGTCCTTTCGCCGCGACGCCCTGCGGGCGTCCTTGTCGTTGCTTTTCCTTGCGGGCACGGCGCCCGCGTTCGCCCAGTACGTCGCGCTGACCGGCACGCCGGCCACGCAGACCTTCGACTCGCTCGCCTCCGGCGGCACCGGCACGACCCTGCCGGACGGCTGGTACCTCCTCGAGACCGGCAACAACGCCAACACCAGCTACGCCGCCGACGACGGCAGCACCAATTCCGGCAACACCTACAGCTACGGCGCCAGCGGCAGCGGCGAACGTGCGCTGGGCCTGCTGCGCTCCGGTTCGCTGTCGCCGACGGTCGGCGCGCGCCTGCGCAACGATTCCGGCGCGGCGATCAGCGAGATCGCGGTCAGCTACACCGGCGAGCAGTGGCGCCTGGGCGCCGCCGGCCGCGCCGACACCCTGCACGTTCAGTACAGCCTCGACGCGACCTCGCTCGGCGACGAAGGGGCTTTGTGGACCGACGTGCCGGCGCTGGACCTGTCCTCGCCCGTCACCGAAGGCACCGCCGGCAAGCTCGACGGCAACCTCGCCGCGAACCGCAGCGCGATCTCCGGCTCGATCACCGGCCTGAACCTGGCCCCGTCGGCGAGCGTGTGGGTGCGCTGGGTCGACGCCGACATCTCCGGCCCCGAAGACGGCCTCGCGCTGGACGACGTCACGTTCGCGATCGCCGGCGACCCGCCGGTCGACGTGCCGCCGACCGTGGTCGCCGTCGCGCCCGCCGACGGCGCCACCAACGTCGCCCTCGGCGCCGTGCTCAGCGTGACCTTCAGCGAGGAAGTCACGGTGACCGCGCCGTGGTTCACGATCCAGTGCGCGACCTCGGGCAGCCATACCGCCACGGTCAGCGGCGGCCCCGGCGCCTACGCGCTCACGCCTTCGCCGGCGTTCGCCGCGAACGAGAGCTGCACCTGGACGACCCTCGCCGCCGGCGTGGTCGACCGCGACGGCACGCCGGACGCGCTCGCCGCCGACTACGTCGTCACGTTCACCACTGCCGATCCGGCCAACACGCCGCCGACGGTGCTCTCCACGACGCCGGCCGACGGCGCCGCCAACGTCGCGCTCGCCAGCGACGTGCGCGTGACCTTCAGCGAAGCCGTCACCACGACGAGCGGCGCCTTCGCGCTGGCCTGCGACGCGACGCCGGTCACGCTCGCCGAGACCGGCAGCGGCGACTCGCGCACGCTGACCCCCGACACCGTGCTGCCCGCCGGCGCGACCTGCACCTTCACCATCGACGCCGACGGCGTGCGCAACATCGGCGGCGTTGCGATGGCGGCCGACTACACGGTCACGTTCCACGTCGCCAGCGGCACCGTCGAGGGCTACTACGCGCAGGTCAACACCAGCAGTCCGGACCAGCTGCGCTGCTCGCTGCACGCGACCATCCGCGGCCACACCGCGTACCCGTACAGCGGCTCGGGCACCAACACCTGGACCATCCTCGAACTGGCGCAGGAAGATCCCAACAACTCGGGCAAGATCGTCGACGTGTACCGCAACCGCTCCTACACCAAGGTCAGCGACCGCGCCGGCACCGGTTCGGGCATCACCTACAACCGCGAGCACACCTGGCCGAACTCGCTCGGCTTCCCCGGCGCCACCGGCAACCTCGGCCTGCCGAACGCGCCGTACACCGACACGCACATGCTGTGGCTGTCCGACACGCAGTGGAACGCCGACCGCGGCAACAAGCCGTTCGCCAACTGCGCAACCAACTGCGGCGAGCGCACCACCGAAGCCAACGGCGGCGTCGGCGGCGGCAGCGGCGTGTATCCGGGCAACTCGAACTGGGTGAAGACCCCGGACGGCAACCAGGGCTCGTTCGAGGCGTGGAACCACCGCAAGGGCGAGATGGCGCGCGCGATCTTCTACATGGCGATCCGCTACGAAGGCGGCGTCGACCCGGTCAGCGGCCAGAACGAACCCGAGCTCGAACTGACCGACGACCGCAGCCGCATCGTGCAGATGAACAACTACTCGCAGACCGCGTACATGGGCCTGCTCGGCGACCTGCTCGCCTGGCACCAGGCCGACCCGCCGGACGCCGCCGAGCTAGCGCGCAACGAGGTGATCCAGAGCTTCCAGGGCAACCGCAACCCGTTCGTCGACCATCCCGAATGGGCCACGCGCGCCCTGTTCGAATCGATCTCGCCGGCGACCTGCGAACTCACCCCGCCGGTCGACACCGACTCGATCTTCAAGAACGGGTTCGAGGCTGTGCCGTAAGGATTCGAACCCACGCCCCTCCGCGAGAGGGGCGTGGTCCGAACCATCGGAAACTTCTTCACGAGAACCGACGCGAACCCTGCGGTTTTCCGCAGGGTTCATCTTCGCTTTCCTGCACCACTCCCGCGGCTGATGTACATCCCGCCGGTACCGCGCCGATACGTACGAAGTTATTCGTTGACCTGACTCCGCCGCCGTGCTCGAATCGCCGCCAACCAAGGCGGTGGGGATCCGGGCATGAGGATGGGCGTTTGGTTCCTGTTCGCGACGCTGGCCGGCGTGGCCGCCGCGAAGTCGCCCGACGGTCTGGTGCTGGACTTCCGCGCTGACGAGTCCGTCGAGTCCGTCGAACTTCTCGGCGCATCCGTCGCGGACTACGCCGCCTCTCCTTCGTTCCTCGAAGGCCCGACCTGGAGCCTCTCGATCGACGGGGCTTCCGGCGAAGCCTCCTGGACGCGCCGCATTGCGGTGCCGCGCGCGTTCCACCGCGCCGCCGGCGATGGCGTGCGCTTCTGCGTCGTCGTGCCGCGACCGCGGCCCGGATCGCAAGCCGTGATGCGCAACGCGCAGGGGGACGTGATCTGGAGCCGCACGGTCGACGCCGGACTCATCGCGCGGGCCGACCGCGAGGGCGCGCGCGTTCGGGGCGGATTGGCGTCCGCCTATGCCGCGACGGCGAAACTGATGCGCTCGACACCGGCGCGGCTCGATGCGTCGCGATCGGATGCGGCGCGCTCGGTGGAGCGGGAGCCGTTCCGCATCCCGGACGTCGCAGGCAGGCGCTCCGTGGGCCCGGCCCCCGTGCCTGCGGCGAGCACCGACGGACCGCCGCTGCTGGTATCCGGCCGCGTCGACGTCGATCACCTCGTCCTCGTGCGCGCCTACGAGGCGGACACGGGCCGCTTCGTGCTCTCGACGCGGCAGGAGCCGGCGACGGGTACGTTCGAGATGCCGCTGCCGGCGGGCCGCTACGTGTTCGAGGCGGACGACAACCTCATGAACTTCGATCACGTGCTGCTCTACCGCGCTCCGACCCGGACCGCGCCGACGTCGATATCCGCCGATACCACGCTGCCCGACATCGCTCTCGACGACGCCAGCGGCGACTTCGTCCTGTCCGCAAAGCTGCCCTGCCCCGGATCGCAGCCGCCGCTGACGCACTTCACCGTCACCGCGACGTCGGCGGACGGCGCCCGCATCGAACGCCTGATCGAAGCCGAAGGCGCGACGCCGCCGGAACCGGACGGAACCTGCACCGCGCGATACCGGCTGCAGCTCGGCCCGGGCACTTACGCCGTCGAGGCCGCTCCGCTGGGCTGGGAGAGCCGGCGCTACGACGCGTTGCACATTGCGGCGAATTCGCGGATCGAACGGGCCGAAACGTTTTCCGCGGCGGAACGGACCCTGGTCTGGCGCGGCCAGGTCGTCGGCGAATCCGGACAGCCGATTCCGAGCGTCCTGCACTGGCACAACCGGTTGCTGATCAACGACAGGACGTTCGCGGTGTCCACCGACTCGCTCGGCAGGTTCGAAACGCCCTACCGACCGGGCTGGACGGCGCAGTTCGAACCCGCCGACCTTGCCGCGCACGACTCCGCAGCGAGCACGACCGTGGTCATGGCAGACGCCGCTCCGCCCTCGTCGATCGTCCTGCACGACCTGGCGTTTCCGTCCGTGAACGAGGACGGCCTGCTGCGCCTGTACGGCGACGGCAACCGCCGGGCGCGTTTCAACCTCCTGTTCCTCGCGGACGGTTACGCGCAGGCGCGCGAGTCGTACGTCGACAGCAACGGCAATGGCCAGTGGGATGGCTATGCCTGGCAGGATCTGGACCAGGACGGTGTCGTCAGCGACGGCGACAGAGTGACGGCCTACGGCTCGCCGACGCCCGATCCCCTGCCGAACGGCTCCGTCCCGGCCGACTTCAGCGAGCCCTTCACCGATCTGAACGGCGACGGCGTCCTCAGCAGCGACGACGGCGCGCTGTTTCACCGCAGCGCCCGCGAATTCATGCGCGCCCTGCTGGGTGCGGACGTCTGGAACGAGCACCGCGACGCCTTCAATGCCTATGTCCTGTTCGAACCGTCCGAGCAGGCCGGCTACAGCGTCGTGACGGAATCCGGGGAGGCCCTCATCACCCGCCGGACGCGCTACGGCTCGACGCTCGAGCTGGGTCAGCGGCTCCTGTTTGCGGACGAAGAAGCTTTCCGGCACACCGCGCTGGCCGCCTTGCCGGAGGTCGACCTCGTCGTGCTGCTGATCAACCAGCCCGTCAGGGACAACGCGCGCGGCAGCGTCAATCCCGTCAGCCCGGGCGACATGCTGTGGACCGCGGGACTCGCCACGGACTGGTCCATCGCCGGGGACGGAGCCGGGCCGGCGCACGAGATGGGACATTTCGTCGGCGGCCTGTGCGACGAATACAGCGACACTCCCGGCGTGCATCCCCTCGCCGGCCGCCCCACCAGCCGGTGCCCGAACGCGAGCTACTCGCCGAGCCTGGCCGACATTCCGTGGGCGAGCTGGCTGTCGGCCGACGCCCGGATCCCTGCACGCGACCTGACGTCGTCGCTGGGCGTGTACGAAGGCGCCAACCACTATCCCGGCGGCGCGTACCGGCCGTCGATCGAGTCGATGATGCGCAATCATCGGATCCTGCCGGTGTTCAATGCGCCCTCGCGCGCCGCGCTGGAACGCGCGATCGCACGGCGCACGCAGCCGTGGCCGCTGCCGGTGCATTCCAGGCGTCCGCTGCCGCCGCTGCTTCCGCGGCGCGATTAGCAGGCGGGGGCCCGCCCGGCCGGCGGACTCCGGCCGGCTGATGCGATTGTGCGAACATGCAGCGCTCGCGCCGCCACGATCGATCGCATGTCCGCCCTCGTCGCCCACTGCAGCTGTCCCGATGCCGAAACGGCCGCGCGCATCGCGCGCGTGCTGGTCGAGGAACGCCTGGCGGCGTGCGTGCAGACCCTGCCCGGCATGGTTTCCACCTATCGCTGGCAGGGCGCCGTGCAGCAGGAAAGCGAAGTGCTGCTGCTGATCAAGACCACGCGCGAGCGCTTCGACGCGCTGAAGGCGCGCCTGCCCGACTTGCATCCGTACGAAACGCCCGAATTGATCGCGCTGGACGCGGTCGACGGCCTCGGCGCGTACCTGGATTGGATCGCGGCTGCGACATCGCGACAATGAACGTCCTGAAAGCCGCGCGGTCCAAGCGCGGTCCTGTCCTCCGCCCACCGTCCTTCCGGAGTGTTTCGCGATGCGCAAGCTGTTGACCGGCCTCATTCTTTCGCTCGGCCTGGCCGGCTTTGCGCAGGCCCAGACTGACGACGGGCTGCTGCCGGTCGAGCAGGCTTTCAAGCTGACCGCGCGCATCGCCGGCCCCGGCAAGGTGGCCCTGCACTGGGACATCGCCAAGGACTACTACCTGTATCGCTCGCGCATCAAGGCGAAGACGACGCAGGAAGGCGCGACGCTCGGCGCGCTGGAGCTGCCGCCGGGCAAGCAGAAGCACGACGAGTTCCTCGGCGAGGTCGAGATCTACCACGACTCGGTCGACGCGACCCTGCCGTACACGCTCGCCGACGCCGCGGCGAAGACGCTGGCGGTGACCATCAGCGTGCAGGGCTGCCACGAGGTCGATCCGAAGATCTGCTATCCGCCGCACGCGACGCCGCTGACGCTGGAGCTGCCCATCGCCGCGGCGCCCGCGGCCGGAGCGGACGCCACCACCGGCGGCGGCGAATCGCTGCTCAAGCTCGGCGGCGCCTCGTCCCTGGGCGGCGCCGCCGACCGTACGCCGCTGCCGCCGGAACAGGCCTTCGTGTTCGAGACGATCGCCGCCAGCCCGACCTCGCTGCTGGCGCGCTGGACGATGCCGAAGGGCTACTACCTGTATCGCGACAAGAGCACGGTGACCCTGGCCGGCGGCGACGGCGTGCGCATCGGCGCGCCGCGCTGGCCCGAGGGCGTGCCGCACACCGACGAGCACTTCGGCGAGGTCGTGGTGTATTTCGACCAGGTCGAGCTGCCGCTGCCGCTCGCGCGCGAACGCGGCGAGGCGCAGACGATCAAGGTGCACGCCGAATACCAGGGCTGCCAGGACGACGGCATCTGCTACCCGGTGATGACGCGCGAGATCGCCGTCGACCTGCCGGCGGCGACGGCGCAGGAGCTGGCAGCGGCGAAGGCATCTTTCGTGCCGGCGGCGCCGAACCCGGCACAGCCCTCGCCCGGCGCGGATGCGCCGACCGCTCCCGCCAGCGGCAGCGGTGACGGCATCGGCGGGCAGTCCGAAGAGCAGGTGCTGGCGGCGAACCTGTCGAGCAACCGCCTGCTCGCCCTGCTGTCGTTCTTCGGCTTCGGCCTGCTGCTCGCGTTCACGCCGTGCGTGTTCCCGATGGTCCCGATCCTGTCCGGCATCATCGCCGGCTCCGGCGAGAACATCTCCACGCGGCGCGCCTTCGTGCTGTCGGTGGTCTACGTGCTGGCGACCTGCGTGGTGTTCACCATCGCCGGCGTCATCGCCGGGCTGGCCGGGGCCAACCTGCAGGCGGCGTTCCAGAAGCCGTGGATCCTGTGGAGCTTCGCCGGCGTCTTCGTGCTGCTGGCGCTGAGCATGTTCGGCTTCTACGAGCTGCAACTGCCCAGTTCGCTGCAGACCCGGCTGGCCGATCTGAGCAACCGCCAGAAGGGCGGCTCGCTGATCGGCGTGGCGATCATGGGCCTGCTCTCGGCGCTGATCGTCGGCCCCTGCGTCGCGCCGCCGCTGGCCGCGGCCGTGCTGTACATCAGCCAGACGCGCGATCCGGTGTTCGGCGGTCTCGCACTGTTCGTGCTGAGCCTGGGCATGGGCGCGCCGCTGGTCGTGTTCGGCACCGCCGCAGGGCGCTACCTGCCGCGCGCCGGCGCCTGGATGAACGCGGTCAAGGCGGTGTTCGGCGTGCTGTTCCTGGGCCTGGCGATCTGGATGCTCAGCCGCATCCTCGACGGCGTCTGGGTGATGCTGATGAGCGGCGCGCTGCTGATCGGTTCGGCGGTCTATCTCGGTGCGCTGGAGCGCCTGCCGGACGGCGCGTCCGGCTGGAGCCGGTTGTGGAAGGCGCTCGGCGTGATGCTGCTCCTGCTCGGCGCGGCCCAGCTGATCGGCGCCGCCGCCGGCGGTCGCGACGTGCTCAAGCCGCTCGGCGGCATCGTCGCCGCCGGCGGCAAGGAGAGCGCCGCCGGCGAACTCGCCTTCCGCAAGATCAAGACCGTCGCCGACCTCGAGCGCGAAGTCGCCGCCGCCGCGCAGGGCGGCCGCCGCGTGATGCTCGACTTCTATGCCGACTGGTGCGTCAGCTGCAAGGAAATGGAGAAGTTCACCTTCACCCAGCCGGCCGTGCACCAGGGCCTCGCCGACTTCGTCCTGCTCAAGGCCGACGTCACCGCCAACGACGAGGCCGACCAGGCCATGCTCAAGCGCTTCGGCCTGTTCGGCCCGCCGGCGACGATCTTCTTCGCCGGCGGCGAGGAGCGCCGTGCGCTGCGCCTGATCGGCTTTGAGAACGCCGACGCCTTCGTCGCGCGCATCGGCAAGCTGCAGTGAGCGTGTTCAACCGCACGAACCTGCTGATCCTGGTCATCGCCGCGGTCGGCGCGGGCGCCGGCTTCCTCGCCGGCGGCTGGCTGCGGCCGGCGCCGCCGCAGTACGCCGCGCCGCACGCGCTGAAGGTCGGCGATGCCAGCACGCCGGTGGCGCTGCCGGACCTGGACGGCAAGCCGCAGTCGTTCGAGCAGTGGCGCGGCAAGCTCGTGCTGGTGAACTTCTGGGCCAGCTGGTGCGGCCCCTGCCGTGAGGAAATGCCCCTGCTCGACCGCAGCCAGCGGCGCTACGCCGGGCAGGGCCTGCAGATCGTCGGCGTCGCCGCCGATACGCCCGAAGCGACGCAGACATTCCTGAAGGAGTACCCGGTCGCCTATCCGATCCTGGTCGACGATCCGGCGCGCGGCAGCGACGTCGCGCTCGACTACGGCAACCTGCGCGGCGTGCTGCCGTTCACCGTGCTGATCGGCCGCGACGGCCGCATCCTCGCGCAACGCGCCGGCAATTTCAGCGAGGCGGCGCTGGACGCGTGGCTCGCGCCGCATATCTAGCCGCAAACTCCGGCATTTCCCGTCAAACGTCGTCGAACTGGACAGATTGCCGGACGTCCTCCAGACTAGCGGCCCGTTTTCGGCGGACGCGCCCGTGGCGAAGATCCTGGTCCTGCACGGCCCCAACCTCAACCTGCTCGGCACGCGCGAGCCGGAGGTCTACGGCCGCACGACGCTGGCCGAGATCGACGCGGACCTCGTCGCACGCGCCGCCGCCGCCGGGCACGCGCTGGAGCATTTCCAGTCCAATGCCGAGCACGAGCTGGTCGAGCGCGTGCAGCGCGCCCGCACCGACGGCACCGGCTTCATCCTGATCAACCCGGGCGCGTTCACGCACACCAGCATCGCCCTGCGCGACGCGCTCGCGGCGGTGGCGATCCCGTTCATCGAGGTGCACCTGTCGAACGTGCACGCACGCGAAGCGTTCCGCCGCCACAGCTATCTTTCCGACATCGCCGTCGGCGTGATCTGCGGCCTCGGCCCGATCGGTTACGGCCTCGCCCTCGCCGCGGCGGCGCAACGGCTGGATCACGCCGGCTGACACAGCCGGCCTCAGAACATCATCGTTCCGAACCTCAGAGGTTCTCCATGGATCTGCGCAAGATTAAGAAACTGATCGACCTGCTCGAGGAATCCAACCTCGCCGAACTGGAAATCAAGGAAGGCGAGGAGATCGTGCGCCTTTCGCGCCTGCCCAAGGGCATGGTCGCCTCGCTGCCGCAGATGGCGCCGATGGCGCCCGTGCGCATGGAGGCGCCGGCGCCGGCCGCCGCGCCCGTCGCCGAGGCGTCCGCGCCGGCCGGCGGCGGCAAGTCGCTGCCGGAAGGTCACACGGTCAAGGCGCCGATGGTCGGCACCTTCTACGCCTCGGCCAATCCGGAAGCCGCGCCGTTCGTGAAGATCGGCCAGTCGGTCAAGGCCGGCGACACGCTCGGCATCATCGAGGCGATGAAGATGTTCAACCAGATCGAGGCCGACGTCAGCGGCACGGTGCTGGCGATCCTCGTCAACAACGGCCAGCCGGTCGAGTTCGACGAGCCGATGTTCGTCATCGGATGAAACCGGGGCCGAGGGCTGAGGGCTCAGGGCTGAAAAGCCCGCGCCATCGCTCACGGCCCATCGCTTCGGCCCTCAGCCCTAGGCCCTCTGCCCTATGCTCGACAAAGTCGTAATCGCCAACCGCGGCGAGATCGCACTGCGCGTGCTGCGCGCCTGCCATACGCTCGGCATCAAGACGGTCGCCGTGCACTCGACCGCGGACCGCAACCTCAAGCACGTCGGCATGGCCGACGAGTCGATCTGCATCGGTCCGCCGCCGGCGGCCGAGAGCTATCTGAACGTGCCGGCGATCATCGCCGCGGCGGAAGTGACCGACGCGCAGGCGATCCATCCCGGCTACGGCTTCCTGTCGGAGAACGCCGACTTCGCCGAGCGCGTGGAGAAGTCCGGCTTCATCTTCATCGGACCGACCGCCGACGTGATCCGCCTGATGGGCGACAAGGTCGAGGCGATCCGCGCGATGAAGGCGGCCGGCGTGCCGTGCGTGCCGGGTTCGGGCGGACCGCTGGGCGAGGACATCGCCGCGAACGCGAAGATCGCGCGCGAGATCGGCTACCCGGTCATCATCAAGGCCGCCGGCGGCGGCGGCGGACGCGGCATGCGCGTCGTGCACACCGAGGCGCACCTGTCCAACGCGATCCAGATGACCAAGTCCGAGGCCAAGGCCGCGTTCGGCAACGGCGAGGTCTACATGGAGAAGTTCCTGGAGAATCCTCGCCACGTCGAGATCCAGGTGCTCGCCGACGGCCAGGGCAATGCGATCCACCTCGGCGAGCGCGACTGCTCGATGCAGCGCCGCCACCAGAAGGTGGTCGAGGAAGCGCCCGCGCCGGGCATCACGCCGGAGCAGCGCGCCGAGATCGGCAAGGTCTGCGTCGAAGCCTGCCTGCGCATCGGCTACCGCGGCGCGGGCACGTTCGAGTTCCTGTACGAGGACGGCCGCTTCTACTTCATCGAGATGAACACGCGCATCCAGGTCGAGCATCCGGTGACCGAGCTGATCACCGGCGTCGACCTCGTGCGCGAACAGCTCCTGATCGCCGCTGGCGAGAAGCTGTCGATCCGCCAGGAAGACGTCGTGCTGAACGGCCACGCGATCGAATGCCGCGTCAACGCCGAGGATCCGGACACGTTCATGCCCAGTCCCGGCACGGTCAAGCGCTTCGAGGCGCCGGGTGGCCCCGGCGTGCGCGTGGACACGCACGTCTACGACGGCTACCGCATCCCGCCGAACTACGATTCGATGATCGGCAAGCTGATCGTGCACGGCCGCGACCGCGCCACCGCGATCGCGCGCATGCGCATCGCGCTGTCGGAGATGGTCGTCGAAGGCATCAAGACCAACGTGCCGCTGCAGCAGCGCATCATGGCCGACGGCGGCTTCCAGGCCGGCGGACAGAACATCCACTACCTCGAGCGGCGCATCGCCGAGGCGAAGGACAAGGCGATCGGCATTGGGTGAAAAGCAGGGCTGAGGGCCTGGGGCTGAGGGCTGAAAAGCGGCAGTCCCCAATGCCCTCGCCCGCGCCTTCCGCTTTTGAGCCCTCAGCCCTTCGCCCTCAGCCCCAGCTCCCATGCCCTTTCTCGAACTCTCCCTCACGCTGCGCGCGTCCGACCAGGAACGCGTCGAACTCGCACTGGAAGAAGTCGGCGCGCTCAGCGTGACCCTGCTCGACGCCGAGGTCGACACACCGAACGAGCGCGCGATCCTCGAGCCGGGCGTCGGCCAGACGCCGCTGTGGGGCGAGATCGCGCTGCAGGCGCTGTTCGACCCCGACGCCGATCGCGCCGGCCTGGTGCACGTGCTGACCGACCTGCTGCCGGACCTCGCGCCCGATCGCATCGCTTTCCGCGAGGTCGCCGACCAGGACTGGACGCGCGTGTGGATGGACCAGTTCCACCCGATGCGCTTCGGCCGCCGCCTGTGGATCTACCCGTGGAACGTCGAGCCGCCGGCCGACGCGGACGCGGTGATCGTCCGCCTCGACCCCGGCCTCGCCTTCGGCACCGGCACGCATCCGACCACCGCGCTGTGCCTGGAGTGGCTGGACGGCATCGAGCTGGCCGGCCGCAGCGTGATCGACTACGGCTGCGGCTCCGGCGTGCTCGCGATCGCCGCGCTCAAGCTCGGCGCGGCGCGCGTCGCCGGCGTCGACAACGATCCGCAGGCACTCGAGGCGAGCCGCGACAACGCCGCGCGCAACGGCGTCGACGACCGCCTCGAGCTGTTCATGCCGGAGGAATTCGCCGACGCGCCGGCCGAGGTGTTCGTCGCCAACATCCTCGCCGGCCCGCTGGGCGAGCTGGCGCCGCGCTTCGCCGCGAACGTGCGTCCGGGCGGCCTGCTGGCGCTGTCGGGCATTCTCGCCGGGCAGGCGCAGGAACTCGTCGAGCGCTATGCCGCGTGGTTCGACGACCTCGTCGTGACGACGCGCGAGGACTGGGTGCGCATCGCCGGCCGCCGCCGCTGAGCGGCCGCCGCGCGCACCGACACCGGTCACGTCGACGACGCGGCCGGCGCCGTACAATCGCCGGATGTACGTGCAATGTCCCGAGTGCCTGACGATCTTCAAGCTCGGCGGCGCCGAGCTGGCCGCGGCCGGCGGGCGCGTGCGTTGCGGGCATTGCGCGGCCGGCTTCGACGCCTTGCGCACGCTGACCGACCAGCTGCCGCCGGAACCGATCGAATACCTCGACACGCATCCCGCCGGCGAGCTGCCGCCGCAGCTGGACCTGCCGGTGTTCCGGCCCAATCCGGCGCAGGCGATGCTGTTCGTCGCGCCGGCCGAACGCACGCTCGCCGCCGAGCGTTCGACCCTGCCGGCCTTCGCCGCGGCGCGCCGGCGCGCGCGCCCGCCGCGCACCGCGCGCTGGCTGGCCGGCTGCGCGCTGCTGGCGCTGACCCTACTCGGCGAGGTCGCCTGGGCCGAACGCGCGCGCTGGCTCGACGACGCGCGCACGCGCCCCTGGCTCGACGCGGCCTGCGCCCGGCTCGGCTGCACCCTGCCGCTGCGCCGCGACGCGTCCGCACTGACCCTGCTGTCGCGCGACATCCGCCCGCATCCGTCGGTCGAAGGCGCGCTGATCGTCTCCGCCACCGTGCGCAACGACGCGGACTTCGCGCAGGCGTATCCGACCGTCGACATCACCCTGTCGGACCTCGACGAGAAGCGCATCGCGATGCGCCGTTTCATGCCGCGCGAGTACCTCGGCGACACGCGCGGCATTGAACGCGGGCTCGCCGCCGGCGCCAGCGCGGCGCTCGTATTCGAGGTCGCCGATCCGGGGCGCAACGCGGTCGCGTTCGAGTTCAAGTTCGAGTAGAACCGCCGTCCGCGGCGCCGTGTTCAACGATCGCTTGAAGAAGCGCGCGCAAGCCGCGCCGACGCAAAGGCATCGCCGTCGCGGCGTGCTCGCCTCACCGGATTTCACATTCCCAGGACTTACCAAGGCGCACCGGCAGCGCTACTATCCCCTTCCGACGTGTCTCCCAATCGGCGCGTCGGCCCACTCAAGGAAGTTCGTTTCATCTGAAGGGGCCCTGGTCGCTGTGAACGCCGCAAGTCTTCAGCGCGCCGATGGCGCGCACGAATCCTCGTTGCAACCCGCGCTGCGCGAATGTGTCTCGCGCGCCGTACGCCGCTATCTCTCCGACGTCGAATCCGAACCGGGCGAAGGCCTGCACGCGCTCGTCATGTGCGAAGTCGAGTCGCCGCTGCTGCGCGAGGTCATGACCTGGTACGGCGGCAACCAGAGCCGCGCCGCGGCCGCCCTGGGCATCAACCGCGCCACCCTGCGCAAGAAGCTGCAGCAGTACGGCCTGGCCGACTGAACGGCCCCGTGCGCCCTCGGCCCCGGCCGGAGGCGCGAAATCCGCCGCGCCGCTACAATTCCGCTTTTCCCGGCGGTCTGCCTCAGCCATGTTCGATGCGACTCTCGTCCCCACGCGGCGCGCGCTGCTCAGCGTTTCCGACAAGTCCGGCCTGACCGATCTCGCGCGCGGACTCGACGCCCTCGGCGTCGCCCTGCTCTCGACCGGCGGCACCGCCAAGGCGCTGCGCGAGGCCGGGCTGCCGGTGACCGACGTCAGCACGCTGACCGGCTTTCCCGAGATCATGGACGGCCGCGTCAAGACGCTGCACCCGCGCGTGCACGGCGGACTGCTCGGCCGGCGCGGCGTCGACGACGCGGTGATGGAGCACCACGGCATTCCGCCGATCGATCTGCTGGTGGTCAACCTGTATCCGTTCGAGCAGGTCACCGCGGCGCCGGACTGCACGCTCGCCGACGCCATCGAGAACATCGACATCGGCGGCCCGGCGATGCTGCGCGCGGCGGCGAAGAATCACGAGCACGTGGCGGTGGCCGTCGATCCGGCCGACTACGCCGAAGTGCTCGAGGCGCTCGCGCACGGCGGCACCTCGCTGGCGCTGCGCCGCCGGCTGGCCGCCAAGACCTACGCGCACACCTCGCGCTACGACGGCCTGGTC
This sequence comes from Dokdonella ginsengisoli, assembly GCF_042652785.1. Taxonomy (NCBI): domain Bacteria; kingdom Pseudomonadati; phylum Pseudomonadota; class Gammaproteobacteria; order Lysobacterales; family Rhodanobacteraceae; genus Dokdonella; species Dokdonella ginsengisoli. Next base: position 180,831 of record NZ_JBHSHD010000008.1, read on the forward strand.
GCCAACTGGCTCGGCACGCGCGCCGACACCGACAAGCCCGAAGCGTTCGCTCCGAGCCTGCGCCTGGCCTTCGAGCGCAGGCAGACGCTGCGCTACGGCGAGAACCCGCACCAGGGCGCCGCGCTCTACGTCGAGCAGGATCCGCCGCCGGGCACCGTCGCCGGCGCGCGCGTGCTGGCCGGCAAGGAACTGTCCTACAACAACATCGCCGACGCCGACGCCGCGCTCGAATGCGTGAAGGCGTTCCGCAAGACGCCGGCCTGCGTCATCGTCAAGCACGCCAACCCCTGCGGCGTCGCGCTCGGCGCAAACCTCGCCGAAGCCTACGAGCACGCCTACGCGACCGATCCGGTGTCCGCGTTCGGCGGCATCATCGCGTTCAACGGCCGCCTCGACGCGGCCACCGCGAAGACGATCGTCGCGCGCCAGTTCGTCGAGGTGGTGGTCGCGCCGTCCTTCGACGAGGACGCGATCGCGGCGATCGCGGCCAAGCCGAACGTGCGCGTGCTGGAGACCGGCGACTGGAGCGAGCTGCCGCCGCACGCGCAGGACTACAAGCGCATCGCCGGCGGCCTGCTGGTGCAGGACGCCGATCGCGACACGCTGCTGCTGTCGGACCTGAAGGTCGTCTCCAGGCGCACGCCGGACGCTGCCGAGCTGCACGACCTGCTGTTCGCCTGGCACGTGGCGATGTACGTGAAGTCCAATGCGATCGTCTACGCGCGCGGCGGCCGCACGATCGGCGTCGGCGCCGGCCAGATGAGCCGCGTGATCAGCGCCAAGATCGCCGCGCTGAAGGCGGCCGAGGCCAAGCTCGAAGTGCCCGGCAGCGTGATGGCGTCCGATGCGTTCTTCCCGTTCCGCGACGGCATCGACGCCGCCGCCGAAGCCGGCATCCGCGCCGTAATCCAGCCCGGAGGCTCGATGCGCGACGCCGAAGTGATCGCCGCCGCCGACGAGCACGGCATGGCGATGGTGTTCACGGGCGTTCGCCACTTCCGGCATTGAGGCCGCTACGCGGCATCAATCCCAAAGTTCGCATGGCAAACTTTGGGCCCCGGCCTTGCTCTTCCACACCCCCATTCGCGCCTTTGGCGCGAATCGCCCCCTGACTCAAGGGGGCATTGACGCCGCTACGCGGCATCAACCCCAAAGTTCGCATGGCAAACTTTGGGCCCCGGCCTTGCTCTTCCACACCCCCATTCGCGCCTCTGGCGCGAATCGCCCCCTGACTCAGGGGGCATTGACCGCAGGAATCGCGTTATGAAAATTCTCGTCATCGGTTCCGGCGGCCGCGAACACGCGCTGGCCTGGAAGCTGAAGCAGTCGCCGCGCGTCGGTGAAGTGATCGTCGCGCCGGGCAATGCCGGCACGGCGACGGAACCGGGCGTGCGCAACGCCGACGTCGCGGTGACCGACGTCGACGGCCTGCTCGAGCTGGCGCTCGACGAGGACGTCGCGCTCACCGTGGTCGGTCCGGAGGCGGCGCTCGCCGCCGGCGTGGTCGACCGCTTCCGCGCCGGCGGCCTGCCCTGCTTCGGGCCGACGCGCATCGCCGCGCAGCTGGAAAGCTCCAAGGCGTTCGCCAAGGACTTCCTCGCCCGGCACAACATCCCGACCGCGCACTACGCGGTGTTCACCGAGCTGGATCGCGCGCTGGCGCATGTGCGCGAGCGCGGCGCGCCGATCGTGATCAAGGCCGACGGCCTCGCCGCCGGCAAGGGCGTGGTGGTCGCGCTGACCCTGGCCGACGCCGAGCAGGCGCTGCGCGACATGCTCGGCGCGCACGCGTTCGGCGACGCCTCGGCGCGTGTCGTGGTGGAGGAATTCCTCGACGGCGAGGAAGCCAGCTACATCGTCATGAGCGACGGCGCGCACGTGCTGCCGCTGGCGACCAGCCAGGACCACAAGCGCCGCGACGAGGGCGATCTCGGCCCGAACACCGGCGGCATGGGCGCGTACTCGCCGGCGCCGGTGGTCACGCCGGACGTCGAGCGGCGCATCCTCGACGAGATCGTGCGTCCGACCATCGCCGGCATGGCCGCCGAAGGCGCGCCGTTCACCGGCTTCCTGTACGTCGGGCTGATGATCGACCGCAGCGGCGCGCCGAAGGTCATCGAGTTCAATGCGCGTCTGGGCGATCCGGAAACGCAGCCGATCCTGCTACGCCTGAAATCCGACCTGGTCGAGCTGGCCGAGGCCGCGCTGGACGGCCGCCTGGACGCGCTCACGGCGCAATGGGATCCGCGCCCCGCGCTCGGCGTCGTGGTCGCCGCTGCCGGCTATCCCGGCAAGGTGCGCAGCGGCGACGCGATCGCCGGACTGGATTCACCGGCCGGCGACGACAGCAAGGTGTTCCATGCCGGCACGCGCCTCGACGCGGCCGGCCGCGTGGTCACCGCCGGCGGCCGCGTGCTGACCGTCTGCGCGCTGGGCCAGGACATCGAATCGGCGCGCGAACGCGCCTATGCGGCGGCGCGTGCGATCACCTTCGACGGCGCCTTCCACCGCCGCGACATCGGCCACCGCGCGCTGCGCCGCGGCTGACGGCGCGAACGCCGCCGTCAGGGCTTCTTCGGCGGCGCGGCGGCGGGCGTGGCCGACAGCGGCGGACCGCGGTCGGGCTCCAGCCGCGCCGGACGGTAGATGCTGGAACTGGCCGGCCACGGCCGGTCCGGCAGTTTCTTCGCCTGCAGCTGCTGCAGGACCTCGCGGAACGGAGCGAGCTCGGCCTGCCCGCCGCCGCGCAGGACCAGGAACATCGCGCCCTGCTGCGTCTTCACCGCGTCGTCCCACTTGCCGTTTGCGGCCAGCGCGAGCGCGTAGGCCTCGCCCACCTGCGCCGACTCGCTGCCGCGATAGATCTTGCCGGCGTAGTCCAGCGCCATGCGCTTCTCGTCGGCGCTGGCGGCCGAACAGGTGCTGGCCAGGCGCACGAACAGCTGCAGCAGATATGGATCGTTGGCGCTCTTGGCGAGCGCGCCGTTGACGTCCTTGAGGCCGGCGGCGCAGCGCCCGGCCGCGACTTCCGCCGCCACCAGCCGCGCCAGCGCGTCGCCGTCGCCGCTCAGCTCGGTCACCTTGCGGTACTGCTCGATCGCGCCGTCGTAGCGGGCGTTGCGCAGCAGCAGGTTGCCGAGCGAGACGCGCGCGCCGATCTGCTTCGGATCGAGCCGGATCGCGTCCTCGTAGCCGCGCTGCGCGCCGGCGTCGTCGCCGGCGACTTCGCGCACGGCGCCCTGGCTGAAGCGCGCGACGGCATTCTTGCCGTCGGCCGCGATCGCCGCCGCGGCACGCGATTCGGCCGCAGGGATGTTTCCGGAAATCGCCTCGATGCGCGCGTACAGCGACAGCACCGCGACATCGTTCGGGGCGATCTTGAGCGCCTTGTCCAGGCTCGCGCGCGCGGCGGCGTACTGACGCTGGCCGGACTGCACGATCGCCTCGTTCATCGCCTGCGCCTTCGGATCGACCGGCTTCTGCGGCGCGGTCGGTGCGGCCGGCGGAGCCTTGGCCGCGTTGCGGCCGAACAGCCCGCTGCCGAGCGGGTCGTACAGCGACGGGGTATTGTTTCCGGCCTTGGCGCGGGCCTCCGCGGCGGCCTTGGCGTCGCCCGCGCCGGCATGGGCGTCGGCCAGCTGCGCGTAGAGCTTGTTCGCGTCGGGAGCGAGCTTGAGCGCGCGATCGAGCTGGTCGATCGCGTCGCGGTAGCGCTTCTGCCGCAGCGCGATGTCGCCGAGCATCGCGTACGGCACCGCCTCGTCCTGCTTCTTGGCGGTGTATTCCTCGAGCATCTTGCGCGCGCCGTCGAGATCGCCGGCGGCGATGCGCTGGTTGGCCGCGGCGGTGCGGATCGGCAGGTAGTTCTGGTCGAGCGCGAAGGCGTTCTCGAACGAGGTCTTCGCGCCGAGCGCGTTGCGGTCGTTGAGCGAGATGATGCCTTGCAGGTAGCGCCAGCGTCCGTCCTTGGGGGCGAGCAGGACCGCGTCCTCGATCGCCACCGTGGCGGCGGCGTTGAGCTCGTTGCGCGAATAGACCGTCGCCAGCAGCGCGTAGGCCTCGGCGAGCCGGTCGCCGGCGAGCGTGGCGCGCACGCGGTCGAACTCCTCGCGCTCCTTGCGCAGCGCCTCGGCCTTCGGCGCGGGCAGCTTGGTCAGGTCCGGCACCGGCACGGGCTTGAGCAGCGCGTCTTCGGCGTGCAGCAGCGGCGCCGCGAGCGCGAGGCCGACGGCGAGAACGATCTTGGACAGCGGGCTTGGGGACATCGGCGGATACCGCGGCGACGCGGCCATGGAGGAACAAGCCGCGCAGTTTACCTGCTCGCCGCGGCGCGCGCGGCGGACCGGCACCGACGCGCAAAGTTCGCCGCCTCCGCGTCGCCAACTCATGCGACGTCCTGCTAGATTCGCGCCACTTCCCGGGAATCGGCGCGCCATGAGCGGCTCCAACCAGTTCGATCTGCTGCGCACGCGCCGTTTCGCGCCGTTCTTCGCCACGCAGGCGCTCGGCGCGTTCAACGACAACGCCTTCCGCCAGGCGATGATCGTGCTGATCGGCTTCCATCTCGGCCTGTCGGTGGAGAAGGCCGGCACCTACGCGATGATCGCGCCGGCGATCTTCATCCTGCCGTTCTTCCTGTTCTCCGCCAGCGCCGGCCAGATCGCCGAGAAGTTCGAGAAGACGCGCCTGATCCGCTACATCAAGCTGTTCGAGATCGGCGCGATGCTGCTGGCGGTGTACGCGTTCCACGCGCACCAGGTCTGGCTGCTGTTCGTCGTGCTGTTCCTGATGGGGCTGCATTCGACCGCGTTCGGGCCGATCAAGTACGCGATCCTGCCGCAGGCGCTGAAGTCCGAGGAACTGGTCGGCGGCAACGGCCTGGTCGAGATGGGCACCTCGATCGCCGTGCTGCTCGGCATGATGGCCGGCGGCGCGCTGATGGCGCTCGGCGACTTCGGCACCACCGCCGCCTCGGTCCTGGTGGTCGCGATCGCGGTGGCCGGCTATCTCACCAGCCGCGCGATCCCGCCGGCGCCGGCGACCGCGCCGGACCTGAAGTTCAACTACAACGCCGCCGGCGAGACCGTGCGCACGATGCGCTACATCGGCGCGAACCGCACGATCTTCAATTCGGTGCTCGGCATCTCCTGGTTCTGGTTCTTCGGCACCGTGTTCACCTCGCAGCTGCCGGCCTACACGCAGGTCTTCCTCGGCGGCGGCGAGAGCGTGCTGAACCTGACGCTGGCGCTGTTCTCGATCGGCGTCGGCGTCGGCTCGCTGCTGTGCGAACGGCTGTCCGGCCACAAGGTCGAGATCGGGCTGGTGCCGTTCGGCTCGATCGGCATGACCGTGTTCGCGCTCGATCTGTATTTCGCGCGGCCGCTGCCCGCCGCCGTGAACGGCCTCGGCCTCGGCGCGTTCCTGCTCGCGCCGGGGCACTGGCGCATCGTGCTCGACCTGGTGCTGATCGGCGCATTCGCCGGCCTGTTCATCGTGCCGCTGTTCGCGCTGGTGCAGAGCCGCAGCGAGCGCAGCGAACTGTCGCGGGTGATCGCCGGCAACAACATCTTGAACGCGCTGTTCATGGTGCTCGCGGCTGGCCTCGGCCTCGGCCTCACTGCGCTCGGCTTCTCGATCCCGCAGATCTTCCTCACCGTCGCGCTGCTGAATGCGGCGGTCGCGATCTACATCTACACGCTGGTGCCCGAATTCCTGATGCGGTTCCTGTCGTGGGTCCTCGTCAAGACGCTATACCGCATCGAGGCCGACGGCGCCGCGCGCGTGCCCGAGGAGGGCCCGGCGCTGCTGGTCTGCAACCACGTCAGCTTCATGGACCCGCTGATCGTCATGGGCATCGTGCGGCGGCCGATCCGCTTCGTGATGTACTACAAGATCTTCCGCATCCCGCTGCTGAACTTCATCTTCCGCACGGCCAAGGCGATCCCGATCGCCGGCGCGAAGGAAGACGCCGAACTGCTCGAGCGCGCCTTCGACGAGGTCGACCGCGCGCTCGCCGACGGCGAACTGGTGTGCATCTTCCCCGAAGGCGGCCTGACGCGCGACGGCGAGATCGCGCCGTTCCGCCCCGGCGTCGAGCACATCCTCGCGCGCCGGCCGGTGCCGGTGGTGCCGATCGCGCTGCGCGGCCTGTGGGGTTCGGTGTTCAGCCGGCGCGATTCCGCGCTCGGCCGCTCGCGGCTGCCGCGACGGTTCTGGTCGCGCATCGGCATCGCCTTCGACGAGCCGCTGCCGGCGGCGCAGGCCAGCGCGGCCGTGCTCGAAGCGAAGGTGCGCGCGCTGCGCGGCGATCAGGCCTGAGCACCGCCGGCAGGCCATGCGCCGGAACTTGCGCCTGTGCGCCGATCTCGCCGCGCCTGCGCAGCGGGGAAGCCGCCGCACGAGCGAAGTGTTCGTCGTCGACGCCCTGACCGCGACGCGTGTCCGTCAGGTCGCCCAGCCGGCGATCACGCACAGCGCGATCAGCGCCACCCAGACGTAGAGGATGCGGCGCAGCACGGTGCGCGTATCGGCGAGTTCCACCAGCGGATTGTCGACGTCGGCGGCGTAGCCGTCGCCGGCCACCACGTCGGCGTCGATGCCGGCGCGCGCCAGCACGCCGAGGAAGCCGAGGTCGAGCGTGAAATAGCCCTGGCCGTGCGCGGCGTGGTAGTCGCGCCAGGTCTTGATCACGGCGTCGAACTCGGTCACCAGCGCCAGCGTCAGCGCGACCAGGTGCGACGGCGCCCAGTCGAGCACCAGCGCCGTGCGCTCGAGCAGCGCGCGGCGCTCGCCGTCGATTTCCACGGTGAAGGAGGGATGCCGCGCGAGCAGCTGCACGATGCGGTAGGCCAGCGCGCCGGCGGGGCCGAGGATCACGAACCAGAACAGCACGCCGAACCAGCGCGACAGCGCCGAGGCGAACGTGGCCTCGACCAGCGGAGCGGACTGCAGCGGCAGCGGCTGCGCCTCGGGCACCGGCCGCAGGCCCTGCACGGCGGCGTGGCGCCGGTCGCTGTCGGGCGCCTTCAGTACCGCCTCGATGTCGGCGTCGAGATCGCGCGGACCCCAGCTGTAGAACAGCACCAGCGCGCCGAAGGCGAGCACCGGCAGGCCGAACAGCACGTGCGCGAGCGCGCTCTGCACCAGCACGCAGAGCACGAACACGATGGCCGGAATCAGCAGCGGCGACGGCGCGCCGTGCGAGCCGTTCCAGCGCGACAGCCAGCGCTTGAGCCACGAGAAATCGCGCAGGCGCGCGAGATCGGGCAGCGCATGAGCCGCCGCGAGCACCAGCACAACCGCCAGCAGAGTCTTTGCCATGGAGCGTTCTCGAAATTGCCCGCCATCGATGCGACGCGGCGCCGCGTTCATTCTAATGCGATCGTTGGTGATCGCCAGATTCCGGCGACTCGTCGCGCGCGCGCATGACGACCGCTCCGCACGATCCCTCCGCGGCCGCAGCTTCCACCGGCGCGGTCAGTCGCGCGGTTTCTGCCAGGGCTCGTCGGAAGCCAGCTCGGCCAGTTCCAGGCCGCTGCGGCTGCGCAGCCAGTCGGCGATCAGCTCGTGCGAGACCGACACGCGCGGCGGCAGCACCAGGCGCCGCTCGGCGAGTTCGCGCACGAGGTCGTCGACGCCGAACCAGCGCGCGTCGCACAGCTCCGGACCGAGGTGGATGGTCGGATCGACCGCCTCGGCGGTGAAGCCGAGCATCAGCGAGGCGGGGAACGGCCACGGCTGCGAGGAGTGGTAGGTGCAGGCACCCACGCGCACGCCCGATTCCTCGTGGACCTCGCGGCGCACGGCGTCCTCGAGCGACTCGCCCGGTTCGACGAAGCCGGCCAGGGTCGAATAGCGGTTTTCCGGCCAGCTCGCCTGCCGGCCGAGCAGGCAGCGGTCGCCGAAGCTGACGATCACGATCATCGCCGGATCGACGCGCGGGAAATGCTCGATCGCGCAGTCCGGGTTCGTGCAGCGCGCGCGATGGCCGAGCGCGGCGAGAAGCAGCGGCGCCGAGCAGTTCGCGCAATAGCGCGTGCGCGCATGCCAGTGCGCATAGGCGCGTGCATAGGCGAACAGCCCGGCGTCGTGCGCGGGCAGGCGCAGGCCGGCGCCGCGCAGGTCGATGAAGCCCGCTGCCAGGGCGGCGGCCACGCCGGCAGCGGTCGCCGCGTCCAGTTCCAGCGAGAACAGCGGGCCGCCGACGTCGGCGCCGAGATAGGTCGGTATGGCCTCCGCTGCGAACGCCCTGCGTTCGGCGGCGTCCAGCAGCCGCAGCCCGTCGCGCGCGGCCGTTGCCAGGGCGCGGCCGTCGTCGGCGACCAGCACGAAGCGCGCGCGCGCGTCGGCGAGCTGCGCGGCGCCCCATTCGGCGTCGTCGCGCGACTCGGCGTTGCGTTCCAGCGGATGGCCGGCGAAAACGTTGACGCGGTCGCTCACGGGCGCCGGGTCAGACGGTGAAGGACGAACCGCAACCGCAGGTCGTCTTCGCGTTCGGATTGCGGATCACGAACTGCGCGCCGGTCAGCGATTCGGAATAGTCGATCTCGGCACCGGCGAGGTACTGCAGGCTCAGCGGATCGACCAGCAGGGTCACCCCGTCGCGGTCGACGGCGAGGTCGTCCTCGGCGCGCGCCTCGTCGAAGGTGAAGCCGTACTGGAACCCCGAGCAGCCGCCGCCGCTGATGTACACGCGCAGCTTCAGCTCCGGATTGCCCTCCTCGGCGATCAGCTCGCGCACCTTGCCGGCCGCGGCGTGGGTGAACACGAGCGGCGCGGCGTCGGCGTCGAGGTAGCTGGGCGTGGTGGTTTCGGTCATGTCGGCAGGCCCGCGGGGACCCGCTCAAGATCGCGCCGGAGGCGCTTCATTTCAAGTCAGGCCTTCGGCGACCACGCCGCTCAGCTCCGGCGCCGGCAGGCGGCGCGGCGGTTCGCTCTGGTACAGCATCTTGCCGTTGATCTGCGCGCCGGCCGCCATCTCCAGCAGCTTGTAGTGCACGTTGCCTTCGATGCGCGCGTTGCCGGCCAGTTCGAGACGCTCGCCGACGAAGATGTCGCCGTTGACCGTGCCGTTGATGACCGCGTTGGCGACGCGCACCTCGCCGTTGACGCGGCCCTTGTCGCTCAGCGTGAGTACCGAGTCGGCGCCTTCGGCCGAAACGGAGCCGTCGATGACGCCTTCCAGGTGCAGGCCGCCGCCGAACTGCACGTCGCCGCGGATCGTGGTGCCCTCGGCGATCAGCGTGCTGATCGCCGCGATCGACTGCTTGCCGTTGCTCTTGCCGCTACTGCCGAACATCGTCTTTCCCCTCAGCCTCGCCATTGACGGCATCCTTCCACTCGAATTCCTGCTCGACGCGACCGCCGTCGCCGTCGGCCCGCACCTTCACGCGATTGGGCGCGAACCCCGGCGGGAGCATGATGGTACCGTTCACCTGCTGGAAATACTTGAAGCCGTACTCGATTCCGGCGTTGTCCAGGCCCTGTCCCAGCGCGCTCCAGTCGAGCGCGGCGAGCTTGCCGTCGCGCACGCCCTCGATCGACAGCGTCAGGCGGCCCTTGATGTCCTGGCCGCGCTTGAAGTTCTGCGTCAGGGTCGCGCTGAAGTTCCACGCGCCGCCGCCGTCGCCGACCGGCTTCATGGACAGCGCGTGCACGGCCAGGCCCTCGCGCTTGGAGCCGCCGACGAGGCGGCCATAGAAGGCCAGGTCGGCGCGCAGCGCGTCGATCTCCTCGTCGCGCTCGCGCAAGGTGCGCTGCACGTCGGTGAGCGCCTCGCGCGCGACCTGCTCGGAACGCTCGAGCACCGCGACGTGCTTCTTCAGCTCCTCGTTCTGCGCCTCGGCCGCGGCCAGCACGGCGCGGCTGTTCTCCTTGCGCAGGCCGCTGGCCAGACCCGAGGCGATCGCGGCGACGACCAGCAGGGAACCGAGCCACGCGACTGCGAGCAGCAGCCATTCGCGGCGCTGGCGCCCGGGATCGTGCTTGCGCACGACGAAGGGAGGAATGACACGGGGCATCGTCGGGAGACTCGCGCGGACGAATCCGAAGCTTATAGTCGCGCCCGCGAGCTGCGGTCAAGGCGCCGGCGTCCGCGCCGTATACTCGCCGTCCGCCTCGGGAGTCGCGCATGCTGTGGCTGAAAGCGTTTCACGTGATCTTCGTCGTGACCTGGTTCGCCGGCCTGTTCTACCTGCCGCGCCTGTTCGTCTACCACGCCGAAGCGGACGAGGCCGTCGTGCGCGAGCGCCTGAAGATCATGCAGCGGCGGCTGCTGATGATCACGCACGTCGGCGGCGCGCTGGCGCTGGGCTTCGGCCTGCTCACGCTCGGCTCGTTCGCCCACGCCAGCCTGGGCTACCTGCAGCAGGGCTGGCTGCACGCCAAGCTGGCGCTGGTGGTTCTGCTGATCGTCTACCACGCGATGCTGGTGAAGCTGGTGCGCGAGTTCGCGCAGGACCGCATCCGCCATTCCAGTCGCTGGCTGCGCGTGTTCAACGAGGTGCCCGCGCTGCTGCTCGTCGCGATCGTCCTGCTGGTCGTCGTCAAGCCGTTCTGAGGTCCGCGTAAACATCCGAAACGCGACGTGCATGGCTCACGGCCTGTGCACTCGCGGACTGGTACATTCGCGCCGACCCACGGGGGACGCCGATGTTCGCGCACGAAGGCCAGCGGCCCGACCAGCGATCACTGCTGCAGTCGCAGCTGCCGCAGCGCCTGACGCGCCTGCGGCGGCGCGGGGAGAGGCTGCGCGAGGGCTGGGACGTCAACACCCTCGCCCTGCTCGGCGACGATGCCGGCTTCCTCGCCGCGGCGCTGAGCCAGTCCGGATCCGGCGACATCGCCGACGCGCTGGGCGAACTGGCGGCGGCGGTCGCCCCCCTGCTCGATCCGCCGCGGACGCCGGACCAGGCGAGCATGGATCGCCTCGCCGCCCGCCTCGCGGCGCTGGCGCGCTTCGAACCGGTCGCGATCGCCGAACCGTCCATCGAAGACGAGTTCCCGCTGCTGGCCGCCGCGCCGCCGGTCGAGTGGCATTCCTTCGCGAGTGCCGAACCTGCGCCCGCCGTGCCGGCACCGCCTCCCGCACCGCGGCAACCACCGGTGCTCGACGAGGAGGAAGGCGCGCGGCTGGAAGCCCTGATCGCCGCCGCCGCCGCGCTGGAACAATCCATCGCCGCCGACGGCCTTTCCAGCGACGCGTACACCGGCTTCGGCCACGCCGAACCGGTCGCGCGCACGAACGCGATCGCGCCGCCGGACACGCTCGAGGCGCGCCTGCGCGCCGCGCTCGACGGCGACGGGCTGGAGCTGATGTTCCAGCCGATCGTGCCGCTGCACGGCGAGGCGCGCGAGCAGTTCCAGGCGCTGCTGCGCCTGCGCGGCGGCGACGGACGGATGTACACCGCGGCCGATCTGATTCCCGCGGCGGAGCGCGCCGGGCTGCTCGGCGCAATCGACCGCTGGGCGCTCGAGCGCTGCATCGCGCTGATCGCGCAGCGCATGCAGGCCGGCCGCGCGATGCGCCTGTTCGTCAACCAGTCGCTGCACAGCGTGCGCAACGCCTGGGCGGTCACGCGCATCGAGCGCCTGCTCGGCGAATACCGGATCGGCGCGCAGGCGATCTCGCTGGAGCTGCGCGCCGACGAGGCGGATCTGGCGCCGATCGACGTCGTGCGCTACGCGCATGCGGTGAAGGCGCTCGGCTGCGGCTTCGTGCTGTCCGCGTTCGAGACCGGCGAAACCGGCGAGCGCCTGCTCGCGGCGCTGCCGTTCGACGCGGTGCGGCTCTCGCCGCGTCATCTGCAGCTCGCCGACGCGGACGCGCGCGAGGAACTGCGCGCCCTGGTCGAACGGCTGCACGAGCAGGGCCGCCGCGTCATCGCCCCGCGCGTCGAGGACGCGCGCATCGCCAGCGCGCTGTGGTCGGCCGGCGTCGACTACGTGCAGGGCAATTTCGTGCAGCCGGCCGACAGCGACCTCGGCTTCGACTTCCGCGGCTCGGTCATCTGAGGTCTACACGCGGCTCGTGCAGCGCCGGCCCGATTCGTCGGAGCCGATGATCGGAAGGGACGCGCAGCCTGCGCGCGCCGGCAGGCTCCGCGGTGACGTTCGCTGGCGATTCGCTGGCACCACGCCGGGCGCGATGCCCGCCGGGTCAGCTGTCGATCTTGGTCTGCAGGTACGGCACTTCGCCGAGCTGGCCGATCAGGTTGAGCTGGGTCTCGAGCCAGTCGATGTGCTCTTCCTCGGATTCGAGGATGTGCTCGAACAGCTCGCGGCTGACGTAGTCGCCGAGCTTCTCGGCGTCGGCGATGCCGGCCTTCAGGTCCGGCACCGCCTGCATCTCGAGCTTGAGGTCGCAGGCCAGCGCTTCCTTCGGCGATTCGCCGATCAGCAGCTTGCCCAGCGTCTGCAGGTTCGGCAGGCCGTCGAGGAACAGGATGCGCTCGATCAGCTTGTCCGCGTGCTTCATCTCGTCGATCGATTCCTTGTACTCGTGCTCGGCGAGTTCGGCGTAGCCCCAGTTCTTGTACATGCGGTAATGCAGGAAGTACTGGTTGATCGCGGTCAGTTCGTTGTAGAGCACCTTGTTCAGGTGCTTGATGATCTCGGGATGGCCTTTCATGGCGGGCTCCGGTCGTGGCGGCAGGCACTCGTCGATGCAGCGGCCGAACCGGCGCACGCGAGCGGAACGCGGCGACTATATCGCGCGTCGGCGAGCCATGAAGGAACGAAAATCGCACGCATTTGCGCGTGCGGCGCCGGCGTCCGGCGAGCCGCCGGAGCGGACTTGGGGCGAGCCGCGGCTCAGGCCGCGGCGGCGATCAGCGGCAGGTCGAACGTGCGCCTGGGCACGGCCGTGTCGAGGATCTCGCGGGCCAGATCCTCGCAGCTGCCACAGCAGTCACCGCAGCCGGTGCGACGCTGCAGCTCCGCGAACGTGTGCGCACCCTCGCGGGCGGCTTCGCGGATCGAGCGTTCGGTGACGGCGTTGCAGATGCAGATGTACATGGACGGATTCCGGCGGGACTTGCACATTCAAATGCAAATGCGAATGATTGTCAACAACTGGTCCGTTTCGGCGCCAGGCGGCCGGCTCGGCCGACGCTCCCGCTCGCCCTGTGCCATCGCGCGCCAGCCCACTGACGGGAAAACGGCAGCGCCGAAGAGAGAAGCGTGATTCCCACTTCTCCTGTCGACATTCCTTCCCCTTTGTCAGCGACCCGGGCAGGGATCGCCATCGCGCCGAGCACGGTGCGGATCGACGCAATGAAGGGTTCGCCACTGCAACGGACGGCGCGCAGGAGATCCGCGGTTCCATCGACGCGCGCTGCGCGCTGGTCGGTCATTGCCGTTCGACATGACCGGCTGCCCGGGCGGCGACCTCTGCGGCGCGGCACCGCGTCCGTTCGCGTTCCGCGCGACGGCGGTCCCGGCCTGCGTGTGATGCGCCGCGCCGGATCGGTAGGGGCTAAGCTATGTCGGTGCCGATCTACCGCTTCCGAAACTTCCGCCTCAATCCGCAAGCGCACGAGCTGTATCAGGACGACAAATTGGTCGCGCTGCCGCTGAGCACGCTCGACTGCCTGATCTACCTGATCCAGCATCGTGCGCGCACGGTCGGGCGCGACGAGTTGACCGCCGCGGTCTGGGGTCGTGCCGATGTGAGCGATGTTTCGCTCAGCCACGCGATCATGCGCCTGCGTCGCCTGCTCGGCGATACCGGCAGCGACCAGCATTGCATCCGCACGGTGCAGCGGCTCGGCTATCGCTGGGTGCTCGAGCCGACGCTGGAAGAAGCCGCTCCCGCGTCCGCGATCGAACCGAACGCGAGCACCGTCGCCGAGCCGGCGCCGCCTGCTCCCGCCGCGCCTTCGCCGGCCGTCGGTCGCGCCCGCGCGCGGCGCTGGGGCCTGGCCGCGTTGCTGCTGGCGATGATCGCCATCTGCCTGCTCGCACTGCCGCCGGTGCGCCGGCACGGGCCGGCGCCGGCCGCCGGCGACGTCAAGCGCGTGGCGATGGTGCTGCCGGCCACGGTCGAGGCGCCGGAGGAATGGGCCTGGCTGCGCCTGGGTTTCATGGATCTGGTCGCCAATCGCCTGCGCCAGGGCAAGCTGACCACCACGCCGAGCGAAACCGTGGTCGCGCTGGTCGATGCGCGCGCGCTCGACACCACCGACGCGGACAAGCGGACCGACGCGGCCGCCGATACGCGCCTGCTGATCCAGCCGCACGTCGCGTTCGCCAACGGCTTGTGGAACGTGCGCCTGGAAGCCCGCGGCGGCGGACGCCAGCTGCTGGCCGAAACCCAGTCCAAGGACGTGCTCGCCGGAGGCCGCGCGACGACCGACGAACTGCTGCTCAAACTCGGCCACACGCCGCCCGCCAGCACGTCCACCGAACCTTCCGAAGCGGCGGAAGAGCTGATGCAGCGGGTCAGCGCCGCGGTGCTGGCCGGCCAGCTGGATACCGCACGGGCGCTGATCGAGAACGCTCCGGCCGCCGCCAAGGCGAGTCCGGACATCGCGCTCAGCACCGCTTCCATCGAATTCTTCAGCGGTGAATACGAGGCCAGCCGCAAGCACGACGAGGCCCTGCTCGACCGGCTGCCGGCGGCGACCCAGCCGCGGCTGCGCGCGCGCGTACTGAACCGGCTCGGTGCGACGTATTTCCGCCAGAACCGCTATGCCGACGCCGACGCCGCCTTCAGCGAGGCGATCGCCCTGCTCGCATTGCAGAACGAGCCGGACGTCCTCGCCACCGCCTACACCGGTCGCGGCGCCGTCGCCGGCCAGGCGCAGCGCCTGGACGAGGCGGCCGCGCTGTTCGGCCAGGCGCGCACGCTGCACCAGATGAGCAACGACGCGTTCGGAGTGGCCCGGGTGGATCTCAACCTCGGCGCCGTCGCGATGGACCGCGGCCAGCCGGCCGCCGCCGTGCCGGTGTTCCGCGATGCGGCGGAGCGCTTCGAAACCCTGGCCACGCCGGAGGCGCGCAATTCCGCCCTGCGTTCGCTGGCCGACGCGCAGTCGATGCTGCTCGAACACGCTCAGGCGCTGGCCACCACCGACCGCTTCTGGCCGCCCGAGGCGCACAACCGCAATCCGCGCGAAGGCTGGTGGCTGACCCTGAGCCGGGCGGTGGCGCTGACCGGCGTCGGCCGGCTGCGCGACGCGGAAGCCCTGCTCGAGCGCGTGCGCCGCGACAGCGACCCTGCCGAGGATGCGGTGGCGCGGCTGGAAGCGGAGGCCGTGCTGGCCGATATCGCCCTGCTGCGCGGCAATCCGACGGCAGCGGCGGTGGCGGCGGCAGCGGCACTGACGCCCGCGCTGGAGAGCACCAACTGGCAGGACTACACCTCGACCTGGTTCACGCGGGTGCGCGCCCTGCAGCGCAGCGGCCAGCTGAGCGCCGCGGCCGCCGAAGTCAGGCGCCTGCGCGAATGGGCGCAGAAGCTGTCGGGCGATCGCTGCCTGCTCTACGCAACGCTGGCGCAAGCCGATCAGGCGAACGCGGAGGGCAACCGCGACGCGGCGCTGCGCGGCTATGTCGAAGCGATGACGCGCGCCGAACGCCTGGGCATTCCCGAAGATCTCGTCACGGTGGGCGAATCCTATGTTCCGGCGCTGCTCGCCGCCGGCCAGGTCGACCAGGGCAGCGCCGTCGGCGGACGCCTGGCGCAGTGGGCCGACAAGGACGTGCGCGCGGCGTGGGTGCAGGCGCAGGTCTTCCTGGCCCTCGGCAAGAGCGATGCCGCGCGCACTGCGCTCGCGCGTGCACGGCAGCTCGGCGGCGAGCGCGTCCTGCCCGGCGAGGTCCCGACCGCGACGGCCGGCCGCTGACGGCGGCGAACCGGTCGTTCTTCCGATTCCCACCGGAAAACATGGGTTTGCAACGGCCTCTACAAGCGTTCTACAGACGCCCTACAAACGCCGCCGGGCGCTTTCGGCCAGGCTGAGTCGTCCGCCGGTCCGGCGGAAGCGCCAAGCCCGGCCGGGAGTGCCGGGGATGACACGGCGATGACTGCGCGCATCAGGGCGGAACGCCAGTTGCCACATCCAATCGGGGCATTCATGAAAGCTTCCGCGTTTTTCGGCCAGGCCGCTGCGGCCCTGGCCCTGACCTTGCTCAGCGCCGGCGCGACCTCGCAGCCGCTGCCGCGCACCAGCCTCAACAAGGCCAGTTCCGGCCATGCATTCGCGCTCGGCGCCACGCCGGCGAGCCGGCCCGCCGTACCGGACGGCAGTTGTGCACCCGACGGGCTTTGCCTGAGCGTCACCCTCGCCCTGGCGGACTCCGCCAATCCGGACCTGTGCGGCAGTGCGAGCACGCTGCAGGTGAACGTCGGCGACCAGGTCGACATCTGCTACACCGTCAGCAACAACTCGACCACGCCGCTGAACTACCACTCGCTCAGCGATGATCACCTCGGCACGCTGATGACCAACAGCAACGTCGCGCTGGCACCGGGGGCGAGCTACCGGTACCACCGGACGATCGTCGCCAGCACCAATCCGAACAGCGATACCGGCACCTTCGTTTCGACCTGGACCGCCAGCGACGGCCTCGCCGGCTACACGCCGGACGACACCGCGCCCTATGCCTTCATCGACATCAGCGCCGACGGCACGGCGTTGAACCTGGGTGACGACGCGGCCAGCGCGGTGACGCTGCCGTTCCAGTTCCCGTTCTTCGGCGGCAGCTACGGCAGCCTGTGCATCGGCAACAACGGCGAGCTGCGCTTCGACGCGGCCACCTGTTCGACCTCGCCGTACAACAACCAGGCGCTGCCCACGGCCAGCCTGAACGGCCCGGCGATCCTGCCGTACTGGGACGACATGCTGCCCAACGGCACCCTCTACTACGCCACGCGCAACAGTGCGCCCAACCGGCAGTTCATCGTCGCCTACAAGAACAAGTTCGCTTACGGCGATGGCGGCGACCCGACCGGCCAGACCGGCGCGACCTGGGAGGTGATCCTCGACGAGGCCGGCGGTTCGATCGCGTTCCAGTACCAGACGGCCAGCTTCGGCGGCGCCGCGTCCGGCTACGACGACGGCGTTTCGGCGACCGTCGGCCTGCAGGGCAACAGCACGCTCGCCGACCAGTATTCCTACAACACGGCCAGCCTGCACGACGGCCTCGCCATCGCCTGGACGCCGTCCAACCCGGTCTCGTTCAGCGCGACCGCCTCGGCCACGCTCGACGTCGGCTCGCCGGTCATGATCACCACGCCGGACCGTTCGACCGGCTTCACGCCGACGGTGGACGCCGGCAGCACGGTGAGCGAGCCGCTGCTGATCGACAACATCGGCAACCGCGATCTCCACTGGAGCCTGACGCCGCCGGCGACGAATGCGCATTTCCCGAACGTGCCGCGCGCCACCACGCCGGTGGGCCGCGGCACGCCAGGTCCGCTCGATCCCGTCGCCGGCGCCGCCGGCAAGCGCACGACGCTGGCACCCCTCGGCACGGCCGCGGTGCCGGTCTATGCGGGCAAGGTGCGCGCCGGCCCTTCCGACTTCGTCACGTTCGACGCACTCGATCCGGCGGTGTTCCACACCATCATCGAAGCCAACGCCGCGCTGTTCGGCACCACCTTCGTCGACGGCGACTTCAGCAAGGTGTACGGCGTCGACTACTTCGAAGGCGATCTGTACACGGTCAGCACGCTCGACGGCCAGACCACCCTGGTCGGCAACACCGGCCTGGTCAGCTGCTGCATGGTGGTGCCCGGCGGCATGCGCTGGGATGCGACGACCGGCCTCACCTACCTGGTGATCGACGATTTCAATCCGCGCACCAGCACGCTGTACACGATCGACCTCGCCACCGCGACGACCACCCTGGTCGGCCCGCTCGGCGCGCTGATCCGCGACATCGCGATCGACGGCGACGGCTTGATGTACGGCGTGGATTCCGATGCCGACACGCTGGTCGCGATCGACAAGACCACCGCCGCCACGCAGACGATCGGCTCGCTCGGCATCGACGCCGTGTTCGGCCAGGGTCTGGACTTCGATGCCGAGACCGGTGTGCTGTATCTGGCCAGCGCGAACTCCAACGCAATCTCGACCATGTACACGGTCGATCCGGCCACCGGCGCGACCACGCCGATCGGCCAGATGGGCGGCGAAGTGGACAGCATGGCGATCGCCAAGTCCGGCGTGGTCTGCTCGACTCCGGCCGATACGCCGTGGCTGAGCTACGACCCGGGCAGCGGCACGCTCGCGCCGGACCCGGACATGACCCATCCGGCCACCGTCAACGTCCACTTCGACGCCGGCAGTCTCGCGCCGGGCAGCTACAGCGCCAACCTGTGCGTGTACGGCAACGATCTGGCGCACAGCAAGATCGCCATCCCGGTCAGCCTGACCGTGCAGGAAGCCGGCCCGACCGACGTGATCTTCGCCAACGGCTTCGACAGCGACGCCGAGAACTGACCGCCGCGGATTCCCGGGTTTGCCGCACCCTCCCCGGCGGCAAATGCCGTCCGCTCCTTCCGACCGGAAGGAGCGGACGGAGTCTCGGTGCGGCCGCCTTCCCGTTGCCGCCGCCTCCTTGCAGAAAGGACCATCGTCCATGCGCAACCCGATCACCGTCGCCGTCCTCGCCGCGCTCGCCGGCACCAGCGCCGGGTTGGCGCCGCGCCCGCTGCCGGCGGCGGCTCCCGCTCCGGCGTCCTACAAGCTCTTCGCGCCGAAAGACGCGCTGCCGCCGGGCACCCCCGGCGTGCAGCTGCTCGAGGACTACGGCGATTTCGCGCTGTACCGCAGCGCCACGCCGACCGTGGCGGGCACGCGCGGCGCACTCGCCGCCAAGGCGGACATGGACGTGCTGCAGTTCACCGCACAGCCGTTCGACACCCAGCGCGACCAGCCGGCGCCGCCGGCACCGTTCTCGCCCGAAACCACGCCCGGGCCGTCGCTGCAGCTGGTGCAGTTCGTCGGTCCGGTCAAGAAGGAATGGCTGGACGCTCTGGCCTCGCGCGGCATCGCGCCGGTGCAGTACGTCGCCAGCAACGGCTACCTCGTGTGGGCCGACGAAGCCGCGCAGGCGGAACTGGCGGCCCTGCGCCGCTCGGCCGGCTGGCTGCAGTACGCCGCGCCCTACCAGAGCTTTCTGAAAGTCGATCCGGCGCTGCGCCAGCGGCTGGCCGCGAACGCCGCCGCCAGCGACGAAGTCGACGTGACCGTGCAGGTCTACCGTCACGATGGCGCCGGCGAAACCAGGCAGTTCGTGCAGGAGCGCGCCATGCTGCCGAGCGCACAGCAGGGTCCGCTCGGCGCGGGCGTGCCGAACCACCGCTGGGTGCCGATCCTGAAATACGAAAACCTCAGCCTGCGCGTGCGTCTGGCCGACGTGGTCGCGATCGCCGCGCGCGCGGACGTGACCTTCGTCGGCATCACGCCGACCTTCCGCCAGATGGACGAGAAGCAGGACGTGATCCTGGCCGGCGATTTCGCGCCGAGCCCGGCCTCGATCGACTACGTGCAGTTCCTGACCGAACTGGGTTTCCCGCAGGACCCGGCCGCTTATCCGATCGTCGACGTGACCGACAGCCCGGTCGACGAGGGCGGCACCGGCGTGACCGTGCTGAACACCGCCGACGTCAAGTTCCGCGTGGCCGGCGATGCCGGCCAGCCGTCGCGCGTGGTGTATTTCCAGAACTGCTCGTCGCAGCCGGACGGCGAGGTCGGCGCGATCGACGGCCACGGTTCGCTCAATGCCGGCATCGTGGCCGGCTACGACCAGCGCAGTGGCTTCCCCTACCGCGACGGCGACGGCTTCCAGCTGGGCCTGGGCGTCAATCCGTTCGGCCGCATCGGCTCGACCGCGATCTTCGTGCCGGATTTCGACACCAGCGGCTGCGACAACGGTCCGGCCGGACTGATCGACGCGAACTGGCGCAACGGCGCGCGGATCAGCAGCAACTCCTGGGGTTCCAACGGCAACGGCACCTACGAGGCGACCCAGCAGATCTACGACGCCGGCGTGCGCGACGCCGACGCCGCCACCGCCGGCAACCAGGAACTCATCTACGTCTGGGCGGCGGCCAACTCCGGCCCGAATCCGTCCACCATCGGCATTCCCAGCGCGGCGAAGAACCTGATCACCGTCGGCGCCTCGGAAAACGTGCGGCCCGACTGGACCGACGGCTGCGGCATGGGCCCGGCCGACGCCGACCATGCCGACGACATCGCCCGCTTCTCCAGCCGCGGCCCGGCTCCGGGCGGACGCGTGAAGCCGGAAGTCGTCGCGCCGGGTTCGCACATCCAGTCCGGCGCCAGCAACTACGCCGGCTACGACACCGGCGTGTGCGATCTTCACCATCCTGCCGGCCAGACCGAATTCGCCGCCTCCTCGGGCACCAGCCATTCGACGCCGGCGGTGTCCGGCATCGCCTCGCTGGCGTACTGGTGGATCGAGCACGGCGGTGCCGGCGCGGCGGCCGGCAGCGTGACCGAGGTCGGCGGCGCCCGCGCGCCCAGTCCGGCGCTGATGAAGGCCTGGCTGATCGCGCATCCGAGCTATCTGAGCGGCGACGGCGCTGGCGACGACCTGCCGAGCAACAACCAGGGCTACGGCATGCCGAACCTGGCCGACATGTTCGGCACTACGCCGAAGGTGCTGCTCGACCAGAGCGATCTGCTCGTCGCCAGCGGCGAGGTGCGCGACTACATCTGGGAAGTCGCCGATCCGTCCAGACCGCTGCGCGTCGCGCTCGCCTATACCGACGCGCCGGGCGCGCTCGGCACCAGTCCGCAGGTCAACGATCTCGACCTCGCCGTCCGCGTGAACGGCCAGAGCTACCTCGGCAACCACTTCGATCATCAGTGGAGCACGCCCGGCGGCAGCGCCGACGACAGGAACAACTACGAAGCGGTCTTCCTGCCGGCCGGCGCGAGCGGCGAAGTCACCGTCACCGTCACTGCCGGCAACATCGCCGGCGACGCCACCTTCAGCGGGGGCGGGCCGAACCAGGACTTCGCCCTGGTCTGCAGCAACTGCCGCCGGGTGTCCACCTACACCCTCGCCGCCGCGCAATCGAGTCTGCAGGTCTGCGCCGGCGGCACCGTCGACACGACCATCCGTCTCGGCCAGGTCGAAGGCTTCGCCGATCCGGTCAGCCTGAGCGCCGGCGGCGCTCCGCCCGGCACGAGCGTCACGTTCGCGCCGAATCCGCTCGAGCCGCCGGGCGAGTCGACGCTGACGCTCGCAGCCAGCGAGTCGGCGCAGCCGGGAATCACCACGCTGAGCGTCGACGCCAGCTCCGGCTCGATCGCCAAGTCGATCGATCTCGAACTCGGCGTCTACGACGCCGCTCCGCCGAATCCGGCGCTGGACGGCCCGGGCGACGGCGACGTCGACGTGCCGCTGCTGCCGACCCTGCGCTGGCAGGCTGCGCCACAGGGCTACAGCTATCTCGTGCAGGTCGCCACCGACGCCGCCTTCGGCCACGTCATCGCTTCGACCCAGACGCTGGACACCGAGTGGACCCTGCCCGAGACGAGCCTGCTCGACTCCAGCACGCGCTACTGGTGGCGCGTGGTCGCACGCAATCCCTGCGGCGACAGCGCGCCGCTCGGCGCCGGCGCGGATACCGTCTTCGCCGACGGCTTCGATCCGGCGGCGGCGATCGTCGGCGCGCGGCCGTTCACCACCGTCGCGCAGCCGGGCGATTGCGCCGTCGGCACCGCGCCGGTGATCGTGCTCGGCGACGACACCGAAAGCGGCGCCCCAGGCTGGACCCACGGCGCCGCCAACGGCAGCGTCGATACCTGGGCACTGGGCGATGCGGCGCATCGCGGCGCCCATGCCTGGCAGGCGAACGCACCCGCCACCGCCTCGGCCAACGACCAGTGGCTGATCTCGCCGAGCGTCCAGCTGCCGGCCGACTTGTCGCCGCTGAGCCTGTCGTTCTGGAACCAGCAGTCGATCAAGAGCGCCTCCGGCGGCAGCAGCTGCCAGGACGGCGCGATCCTGGAAATTTCGGCCAACGGCGGCAGCAGCTGGACGCCGGTACCCGCCACCGCGCTGCAGACCGATCCCTACAATGGCGCGATCAGCGGCAGCTTCGGCAACCCGCTCGGCAATCGCCAGGGCTGGTGCGGCGATCCGCAGGCTTACCTGAACTCGATCGTCGACCTCGCCGGCTATGCCGGCCAGACCGTGCAGTTCCGGTTCCGCCTCGGCCACGACCGCTTCGCCCATCGCGCCGATCCGAACTGGGCGATCGATCAGGTAACGATCAAGGGATGTGCGTCGCCGTGAGCGCATGCGCCCGGAGGAGTCCGGCGGCTGGAGCGAAGCGGAGTGCGACCTTGCCAGAGGGCGCGAAATGAGGCACAGATAGCCCGACCGAGAGGAGATCCGCCGATGAGCACGGATTCGGGGATGAGCTGGCGCCGCACCGTTTCGCTCAGCACCACGCTGGCCGTTCACCTGGCCATGCTGGCCTTGCTGCTGGGCACCTATCCGGCGCCGCCGCCGCGAGCCGGCGAATCCGCCGCGCCGATGGTCGTGCGGCTGATCGCCGAAACGCGCAAGCTCGCCGGCGAGGCGTCACCGCGACCGCGCGAGGCGACGCCGCCGCCGGGCAGGCCGGCGAGGGAGATTCCGCGCGCCGCACGCGTGCGCAGTGCGGCCGTCCCGCCACGGCCGTCGACGACGCCCGAATCCGTGGTGCACGCCTCCGCGCCGCCGCTGCGCGCACCGGCGGCGCCCAACGATGTGGCTGCGCCCGCGGCGCCGGTCTCCGGTCCGGCACTCGCTGCGGCCGGCACGGCCGGAGGCGCCGGCCTGGAAAACGGCGGCAGCGGCGATTCCGGCGCCTCCGCCGGCATCCGTTTCGCGACGAAGTCGCCGCCGCTGCTGCCGCGTTCGATGCGCGGTTCGAAGTGGAAGGGCTACGCCCTCATCGGCCTGCACGTGGGCGCGGACGGAAAACCGAAGGAAGTCGTCGTGCTGCGCTCCTCCGGCGTGCACGACATCGACCGCACGGCGCGGCTCGCCGCCCAGCGCAGCACCTACGTGCCGCACATGACCCAGGGCCGGCCGGTCGAATACTGGGGTGTGGTGCCGGTCGTCTTCGGCGAAGCGACGCCCGACGTCGAACGGGATCTGGCCGACCTTGCCGAACGCTGGCGATCTTCCCGCCGCGGCACCGACGGGCTGGGGACGACGCGGCCGGCGGTGTAGCCGGCCGGTCCTCCGGTTTCACGGGTGCGTCAGGTGGCGACGATGGCGACGCGATAGTTCCACTGCTGGTCGCGCAGGGGCACGCTGCAGCTGTCCTCGGCCAGCACCACCAGATGGCGCAGCGCCTGCTCGTAGACGCGGCGCTTGAAGTTGACGACGTGCGCGGCCGGGTACCAGAAATCGACCCAGCGCCAGAGATCGAACTCCGGCTTTTCGTTCGCGTCGAGGCGGAACGCCGATTCCTCGCCGACCAGCCGCAGCAGGAACCAGACCTGCTTCTGGCCGATGCACACCGGCCGCTCGTGCCGGCGCACCAGCCTCGGCGGCAGGCGATAGCGCAGCCAGCCCGGCGTCGCGCCGAGCACCTCGACGTGATGCGGCAGCAGGCCGGTTTCCTCTTCCAGCTCGCGGTACATCGCTTCGATCGGCGTCTCGTCGCTGTGCATGCCGCCTTGCGGAAACTGCCAGCCGTCGCGGCCGACGCGACGCGCCCAGAACACGTGCCCGTGCTCGTTGAGCAGGATGATGCCTACGTTGGGTCGATAGCCATCGGGATCGATCACGGCGAAATTCCTCCGTCGGGCGGTTCGCGGAACGCTGCGGTACGCGGATCTGCCGTCGCGTCGCGCGCGTCGATGCTCGACGCGGGAAACGCGGCGCAGCCCTGCCGCGTCCGTTTCCTGCAGGCCGCGGCACGATGCCCGGCCTTGCGAACCACTCGATAACCGCCCCGATTCTTCCATAGCGTTCGCCGGCGCGGCAAGGCGAAGCGCGCCGGCGGATCGTTTCGATTTGAAAAGCCCGATGAATGGGCGATGACGGCGCGCGTCCGTCCGCGCCGGCGCGGGCGCGCGGATGCGCGCCGCACCGCACGCCTTCATCCGCGCTTGCCGCCACCGAAGTGGTAGTCGAACTGCAGCCACCACTGGCGTCCGTAGATGTCGTACCAGGCGCTGCTGTAGTTCGGCCAGCCCGCGCTCTTGTCCACCGGCAGCGAATTGCGCAGGTTGTTGACGATCAGCGACAGGTGCGCGCGTTCGTTGAAGTCGTAGCCGACGCTGCCGTTGACCAGCGTGTACGGCTTGCGCCGCGCCTCGCCGTCGTTGCGCGGCACGCCGCCGTAGCGCGTGCCGTTCAGCGTCGCGCTCCAGTCGCCCAGGCTCCAGCTCAGGGCCGCATTGACCTTCTTGCGCCAGTCCTGCTGGTAGGTCACGTCGTTGACGTAGTCGCGCGTCGGATCGCCGACGAACTGCTGGTAGTCGTGGCTGAGCACGCGCGTGAAGCCGGCGTGCAGCAGGAACTTGCCGTAGCGGTCGGTCGTCCAGCGGTAGTTGCCGCCGAGGTCGATGCCGGAGGTGCGCTCGGTCGCCGCGTTGATCGGGTTGAGCAGCAGGTTGGTCACCTGGTTCGGATTGACCGGCGCGTCGGGCGAATTGCGCACCACGCGCGCGAGCGCGTCGCGGCACAGCTGCGAATCGATGTCCACCGGGGTGCCGGCCTCGGTGTGGCCGACGCGGCAGTCCGCCTCGGTGCGCAGGATGATCTCCGAGTCGAGATTGGTCACCGCATCCTTGATGCGGATGCGGTAGTAGTCGGCGGTCAGGTCCAGTCCGTCCAGCGGCGACCACACCAGGCCGTAGGTGAACGACTTGCCGTTCTCCGGCTTCAGGCCGAGGTTGCCGGAGCTGCGGAAGTTCATGTTGTACTGCACGTCGCAGCTGTTGTAGCTGTGGCCGTCGAGCGCGCACTGGTAGAAGTCGGTGTTGCCCGGCTCGTAGCCGACCGTTCCCTTGGCGAACAGATAGTTCATGTCCGGCGCGCGGAACGAGGTCGAGTAGGTGCCGCGCAGCAGCAGCGTCTCGAACGGGCGGTACTCGAAACCGAGGTTGTAGGTGCTCTTGCCGATGCTCTGGCCTGAGTACTTGTAGCGGTCGTAGCGCGCCGCGGCGATGCCGGTGAGCTGCGCGAAGATCGGCACGTTCAGTTCGATGCCGGCCGCGTAGCGGTTGCGCGTGCCGCTGTCGTCGTGGGCCTCGGCGACGTTCCAGATCTCGCCGGCGTTGATGCGCGGATCGGGCCGGTTGCTGAAGCCCTGGCGCCCGGCCTCGACCACCCCGGCGACGCCGAGCGGGCCGGCCGGCAGCTGCAGCAGCTCGCCGTTGACGCTGAAGCTGAGGTCCTCGGTCCAGGCCTTGTCGCGTTCGAGCGTGTGCGTGCTGAGGCTGCGGAACAGGCGCGCGTCGAGCGGCGTGGTCAGGCGCGAGGGATCGGCGTCGTAGGACGGAAACGTGTCGCCTTCGTAGTCGTGCGTGCCGGTCTGCGGGCCGAGGAAGTAGTCGTCGACGCCGCGCAGGAAGCGGAACACGCCCTGGTCGCTCTTGTAATCGGAGCGGTTCGCCGCGGCGACGTACTTCCAGCCCGAGTCGCCGAACGAGCCGCGCGCGCCGAAGGTCACGTTGAACTGGCGCTGCAGGAAGGTGCGCGCGCCGGCCATGCGGC
This sequence comes from Dokdonella ginsengisoli, assembly GCF_042652785.1. Lineage (NCBI taxonomy): Bacteria > Pseudomonadati > Pseudomonadota > Gammaproteobacteria > Lysobacterales > Rhodanobacteraceae > Dokdonella > Dokdonella ginsengisoli. Next base: position 206,535 of record NZ_JBHSHD010000008.1, read on the forward strand.
TGCCGGTTTCCTCCGGCGCGAGCAGGCGGGTCCAGCTTTCCAGCCGCCCGGTCGCGTCGTTCCAGAACGCCGTCGGCGAGGTCCAGTTCGGATTGCGCACCACGGTGGCGATGTCCGACCAGCCGGCCATGAAGTCGCCGAACAGCTCGGTGTTCTCGTTCAGCGCGTAGGTCAGGCTGGCGTAGCCGGTGGCGAGCTTCTTCTTGGTCTGCACCGTGCGATCGCTGTAGTAGTGGTCGCTGCTGCAGTAGCTGCCGCCGTAGCCGGGGCGTTCGAACGCGCGCAGGCTGCCGTCCAGCAGCGGTCCGGGCGCGGCGCAATCCAGCGGGTAGTAGTTGCGCGAGGCCGGATCGCGGATGCCGATGACCTGCGGCGGCGGCAGGCCGCTGTCGTCGTAGCGCGTGTAGGAATTGCTCAGGCCGCGGTCGCCGTACCAGATCGGCTCGCGGTTGGTCAGCTCCAGGCCGAACACGCCGCTCAGATCACCCCAGCTGCCGCCGCCGATCAGCTGCACGCGCTGGTTGTCGCCGCCGCCGCGCTGCGTGCCGCCGACCTTGAGGCTGAGGTCCAGGCCCTCGTGATGCTGCTTGAGGATGATGTTGACGACGCCGGCGATCGCGTCCGAGCCGTAGATCGCCGAAGCGCTGCCGCTGAGGATCTCGATGCGGTCGATCATCACGCTCGGCACGTTGGCGAAGTCGACCGCATTGACCGAGCCGTTGTAGGCGACCGGGTAGTCGGCAACGCGATGGCCGTTGACCAGCACCAGCGTGTAGTTCGGTCCGAGGCCGCGCAGGCTGATCACGTTGGCCGCCGGCGTGAAGGTGCTGCCGTAGTCCTCGCCCTGCACCAGGCCGGTGTTCTGGGTGAGCTGGGTCAGCACGTCGAACACGCTGCGATAGCCGCCCTTGTCGATGTCGTCGCCCTTGATGACGATCACCGGCGCCGGACCCTCGACCTGCGCGCGCGGAATGCGCGAGCCGGTGACGGTGACCGCCTCCAGCTGCTGCGAAGGCGCGGCCGTCTCGCCGGCGTCCTCCTGCGCAATCGCGCGCAGCGGCAGGCTCAGGAACAGGGAGATCGCGACCGGCAGGCTGCGGCGGAGGAGCGGGCGTACGCGCATGGTGTGGACTCGACAGGGAAAGGAATTGCGGGCTTCGCGCGTTCGACACACACGCGCGAGCGAAACGATCGCCAGCCTAGCGACCGCCCCCCGTTCGCGCGCCCAACAATGCGGAATATCGTGATGACGCGACGCAACATTCAGCGAACGGCATCGCAATCGGGAAAACCGCCGCTGGACGTTTAACGCCGTCCACACCAGCCGCACGCCATGCTCGGGCGCCCTTCACGCCGGTTCCCGCGATGTCCGACGACGCCTACACCTTCGGTCTCGAGGAGGAGTTCTTCTTCGTCAATCCGGTGACGCGCAACGCCGCCACGCGCGTGTCCAAGCGGCTGCTCAAGCTCTGCCGCCAGCGCTTCGGCGAGGTCATCGCGCACGAACTGCTGCAGTCGCAGATCGAGATCAGCTCGCCGGTGTTCGGCCATCACGACGAGGCGCGCGAGGAAATGCGCCGCCTGCGCCGCGGCATCGCCGAAGTCGCCGCCGCCGCCGGCCTGCGCATCGTCGCCGCCGGCACGCATCCGCTCAGCGCCTGGCAGCAGCAGGCGCACACCGAGAAGTCGCGCTACGCGCGCATCGTCGACGACTTCCAGATCCTCGGCCGGCGCAACCTGTTCTGCGGCCTGCACGTGCACGTCGCGCCGCCGCCCGGCGTCGACCGCGTCGCGCTGATGAACCGGCTGATGCCGTGGCTGCCGCTGCTGCTCGCGCTGTCGACCTCCTCGCCGTTCTGGAGCCGGCGCCGCACCGGCCTGCTCAGCTACCGCCAGACGGCCTACGACGAATGGCCGCGCTCGGGCATTCCGGACTTCTTCGCCGACGAGGCCGAATACGGCGCGTTCCGCGACCTGCTGGTGCGCGCCGGCGCGATGCGCGACGGCAGTTATCTGTGGTGGGCGATCCGCCCGGCGCAGGACCATCCCACGCTGGAACTGCGCATCGCCGACTGCTGCACGCACCTGGACGATGCCCTCGCGCTGGCCGCGCTGTTCCGCTGCCTGGTGCGCGCGCACGTGCGCCGGCCCGAACTCGGCGCCGCGCGCAGCGCGCTGACGCGGCGGCTGATCGACGAGAACCGCTGGCGCGCCAAGCGCTTCGGCCTCGACGCGCAGTTCATCGACGAAGGCGACGGCGCCACGCGCAGCTGCGCGCAGTGGCTGGACGCCGCGCTCGAGCTGGTCGCCGAGGACGCGCGCCGGCTCGACTGCGAATCCGCGCTGCGGCACCTGGGCACGATCTTCGCGCGCGGCACCAGCGCGCACGAACAGCTGGCGATCTACCACACGCAGCGCGAGGCCGGCGCCGGCAGCGTCGACGCGCTGCGCGGCGTGGTCGACTGGCTGATCCAGACGAGCGTGGCGTAGCGCTTCTCACCTCTCCCGCTGGCGGGAGAGGTCGCGCCGCAGGCGCGGGTGAGGGAAATCAGGGTGTCGCGCTCCATCTGCCGTCATCCGCCACCGGCGTCCTCCGGCCGCCGGTGGGTGGCCGTCCATCCCGCACCGGGAGAAGGAGAAGTCGCGAGCGCCCTACCCTACTCGCACACGCAAGCTGAATTCGCTCGAAGGCAGCGCCCTTTACGCACCGGCCGGCGCCCCCTTGCGCCCGCCGCGCTTGCGATTGCGCACGTAGGTCGAGGTCGACGCACCATCCGCGCTCTTGCGCTTCTCGACCTCGAACAGTTCGGTCGCCGCGATCAGCTCGCCGAGCTTGCGGAAGCCGTAGTTGCGCGCGTCGAATTCGGGCGCCTGCTTCGCGATCGTGTTGCCGACGCTGCCCAGCTGCGACCAGCCGGCGTCGTCGGAGGAAGCTTCCACCGCCTGGCGCAGCAGCGCCACCAGCCGCCCGTCCTGCTTGAGCTGCGCGCTGGTGCGCGGTCCGGCGGCCTCGTCCTCGTCTTCCTTGTCGACCAGGATCTCGGTGTAGATGAACTTGTCGCAGGCGGACACGAACGGCGCCGGCGTCTTGCGCTCGCCGAAGCCGTAGACCACCAGCCCGGCCTCGCGCAGGCGCGCGGCCAACCGCGTGAAGTCGCTGTCGCTGGAGACGATGCAGAAGCCGCCGAGCTTGCCGCCGTAGAGCAGGTCCATCGCGTCGATGATCAGCGCCGAGTCGGTGGCGTTCTTGCCGGTGGTGTAGCGGAACTGCTGGATCGGCTGGATCGCGTGCTTGAGCAGCGCCTCCTTCCAGCCCTTCAGCTGCGGCCCGGTCCAGTCGCCGTAGATGCGCTTGACTGTCGCCGTGCCGTACTTGGCGATCTCCGCGAGCAGCCCTTCGACCACCGCCGGCTGCGCGTTGTCGGCGTCGATCAACACGGCGAGTTTCGGCGAGATCGTGGCCATGACGGCGCTCCGCGGGAGGAACGCGCAGCGTACTCCGTCGCCCGCCGCGCGCAAAAGCACCTCGTCACGCCGCCTTGATGTACCGTCACGACGCACAGGCGATAATGGCCGGGTGACGCGATCAGGGAGATGCGGATGGGGATGAAACGTCGGATCGGATGGATGCTGGGCGCGCTGGCCGCCGCGTGCATGCCGGCCGCCGCGGCGACGATCGACACGGTCGTGCGCAAGGCGCACGAAGCCGGCCAGTTCGACGGCGTCGTGCTGGTCGGCCGCGACGACGCCGTCGTGTACCGGCGCGCGATCGGCCTGGCCGACCGCATCGCGCAGCAGCCGCACACGCCCGGCGAGAGCTGGCGCTGGCTGTCGATCAGCGAGCAGCTGGCCGCGGTGCTCGTGCTGCAGGACGTGGAGCGCGGCAGCCTGAGCCTGGACGGCACCCTGGCGCAGTACCTGCCCGGCTTCGGCAACGCGGCGATCGGCCGCATCACGCTGCGCCAGCTGCTGCAGCACACCTCCGGGCTGGCCAACCCGGACGAGGCCGCCGTCGACGAGCGCGGCGTGCCCGCCTTCTATCGCGCCAACGGCGAGACGGCCAACGCGAAGGCGATGCTGGCGCCGTGCGCGGGTGCGCCGAAGGCGGCCCCGGGCGCGCGCTACGAAGCCAACACCTGCGACTACCTCGTGCTCGCCGCCGTGCTCGAGCGCGTCAACGAAACGCGCTACCCACAGCTGCTCGCCAAGCGCATCGCCAAGCCGCTGGGCATGTCCTCGCTGAGCCTGCTGCCGCCCAACGGCTCGCCCACGCGCAGCGGCGTGATCGGCCACAGCAGCGAAGGTTCGCGCGAGGCCCCCTACGACGCCGGCCGCTACGGCGCCGCCGGCGCGCTGCACGGCACCCTCGACGACCTGTGGCGCTTCGACCGCGCGCTGATGGACTACGTGCTCGTCTCCAAACCGGCGGCAGCGACGATGTGGACCGGCAACCCGCGCCTGGGCAACGCCGCGCTCGGCGCCTGGGCGTACGCGGCGCAGCCGCGGCACTGCACCGCACCGGTCGGCGTGGTCGAGCGGCGCAGCGAGATCGGCGGCATCCGCGCGGTGAACCTGCTGGTGCCCGAACGCAACACGGCGCTGATCGCGTTCTCCAACACGGCGCGCACCGACTGGGGCCAGATCTCGCAGGGCAGCGGCCTGCTGCACGACCTGCTCGACGCCGCGCTGTGCACGTCCGACCTCGAGCCGCCCGCGGCCGCGCCGAAGGGCAAGCGCAAGCGCTGACGACCGCATCGCGGTGCCGCGCTGCGCCGCACGGCGGCGGCGACCGGCTTCCGCACCGCCGCGCGCGCCGCTAACCTGACCCGATGGCCCGGCTCGTGTTCCGTTTCGGCGATTGCAGTCTCGACGTCGCCGCGCGCGAGCTGCGTCGCGACGGCGTGCGCGTCGACCTGCCGCCGCTCGTGTTCGACTGCATCGCCTACCTGCTCGCCCATCGCGACCGCGCGGTCGGCCGCGACGAGCTGGTCGCCGCGGTCTGGGGCAAGGCCGCGATCAGCGACACGATGCTCGGCAAGGCGATCCTAGCGGCGCGGCGCGCGGTCGGCGACAGCGCCGAGAAGCAGGCGCTGCTGCGCACCGTGCCGCGATTCGGCTACCACTGGGTCGGCGCGGTGCAGGAACAGGACCTCGCCGACGCGATTCCGGAACCGGCACAGCCACCACCGGTGCCGGCGCGCGCACCGGCGGCGCCAAGCCGTCTCCGCCCGGCACTGGCGGCGACGGCCGTGCTGCTGGCCGCCGCCGCACTGGGCGCGGCCTGGCTCCTGCGTTCGCCGCCGCCGTCCGCACCGGCCGAGACAATGGCGCCCGCCGACGCGACACCGAGCGACCTGCTCGCCGTGCTGCCGACCGAGGTGTTCGCCGATCCCGCCGACGACTGGCTGCGCCTGGGCCTGATGGACCTGCTCGCCACGCGCCTGCGCACGGCCGGCGTCGCGGTGGTGCCGAGCGATGCGGTCGTGCGCGCCGCCGGTGCGGAGCGGTCGAGCGAGCGCGTAGCGGCGGCCGTGCGCGGCGCGATCGACGTCGGCGGCTGGATCGTGCCGGCGGTGCGCAAGTCCGGCGCCGAGTGGATCGTGCACGCCGAGCTGGTGCGCGGCGGCCGCCGCGGCAGCGTGCAGGCGCAGGCGGCCAGCCCGGTCGCCGCCGCCGACGCGGTCGCGCAACGCCTGCTGGCCCTGCTCGGCCGCGCCGCCGCCGACGAGCGCGCCGATGCGGACCTCGGCGTCACCGAGCTGCTGCAACGCACCGACGCCGCGCGGTTGGCCGAGAACCTGGATCTGGCCCGCGCGGTGATCGCCAACGCGCCGGAGGCTCTGCGCGCGCTGCCGGAGGTGCGCGAACGCGCGATCCGCATCGACCTGCGCGCGGGCGAGTTCGAGCGCGCGCGCAGCGCGATCGTGGCCCTGCTGCAGGACGTGCCGGCCGAGGTCGACCCGGTCATGCACGCGCGCCTGCAGGAGAACCTGTGCGTGGCGGAAATGCGCCAGGGCCGGCCGCAACCCGCGATGGCCGCCTGCGATCGCTCGATCGAGCTGCTGGAGACGCGCAACGAACCGCTTCCGCTCGGCCGCGCCTACAACAACCGCGGCATCCTGCATGCGCGCCGCAACGAGCTGGACGCCGCGCTGGCGGACTTCGCGCGCTCGCGCGTGGCGCTGAACCTCGCCGACGACCCGCTGCTGCTGGCGCAGCTGGACGGCAACGAGAGCACGGTGGAAATGGCGCGCGGGCGGCCGGCCGAGGCGCTGCCGACGCTGCAGCGCGCCGGGCGCACCTTCCAGCGCTTCGGCATGATCAACGAGTTCGTCACCGCGCTGGTCAACCAGATCCACGCGCACCTGATGCTGCTGCAGCCGCTCGAGGCGCTGCAGGCCAGCGACGCCGGCTGGAGCGAGCGCACGCGCCTCACCGACCCGGAAGTGCGCAGCACCTTCGAGCGCGATCGCGCCGAGGTGCTGGCCGCGAACGGCCGCCTGAACGAGGCGCGCCTGGTGCTCGACGGCCTCGCCCACGCCGCCGGTCCGGATCCGGCGCGCCTGGCGCCGATCCGCGCGGCGCAGGCCGAGCTGGACCGCACCGGCGGCCAGCCGGCTGCGGCCGCCCTGCTCGCGCGGCAGGCGCTGGCCGGGCTGAATTCGCCGGAGGAGGCGCACGAACGCGCGCGCGCCTGGCTGCTGCTGGTGCGCGCGCTGCGCGAGTCGGGCGACGCCGCCGCGGCGGCGGACGAGGCCGCGCGCTTTGCCGCCTGGGTCAAACCCGATTACCCGCCGCGCGCCCGCCTGTTCGCCGCCCTGGCCGGGGCCGAGACGGCCGCCGCCGCGCAGCGCGACGAGGCCGCCGTCGCCGCCTACGAGGCGGCCGCGGTCATCGCCGAGACGACCAGCGCCGACGGCATCGCCGAGGTGGCGGCGTCCTACTCCGGCTACCTGATCGCCGGCGGCCAGCTGGCGCGCGCGGCCGTGGTCGCCGGCCCGCTGGCACGCCACGCCGAGCGCGATTACGAATCGGCGGTGGTCGGCGTGCGCCTGTACCAGGCGCTCGGCCAGCCGGCGGCCTGGCAGAAGGCGCTGGCGCAGGCACGCCGCCTGGCCGGCGAACGGCCGCTGCCGGCCGGCCTGGAGGTGCCGCCGGCGCCCGCGCCGGTGGCGCGCAACGGCTGACCGCCGCGCCGGGAAAGGAATCCGAACGAAAGCCGAACAGCGGCGGCATGGAGCCGCCGGCCCGCGCCTGCCAGCCTGTCGCAGTCACGGCCGCCACGCGCGGCGGCCGACCGATCGATCCCCCGGAGTCCCGCATGTCCCATTCCGCCCTCTCCTCCCTTCGCCGCCGCGCCCTGCGGCTGAGCCCGCTCGCCGCCTGCCTCGCCGCCGCCCTGCTGATGCCGGCCGGCCACGCCAGCGTCCGCCCCGCCGCCGAGCGCGGCAGCCTGCAGGTCGGCAACTGCGACGACGCCGGCCCCGGCAGCCTGCGCGACACGGTCGCCGCCGCCGCCGACGGCGACACGGTCGATCTCTCCGGCCTGGGCTGCGACACCATCACGCTGAGCAGCGGCGCGATCGGCATCGGCGTGGCCGACCTGAGCCTGACCGGCCCCGGCCGCAAGCAGCTGACGATCAGCGGCGGCGACGCGGACCGCGTGTTCGACCACGCCGGCACCGGCACCCTGAGCCTGTCGGGCCTGAGCGTGACGCACGGCTTCGGCCTGGAGGGCGGCGGCTGCGTGCGCAGCGCCGGCAACCTGGTCCTGGACGGCGTGACCGTGTCCGCCTGCGCTGCCGGCACGCCGGACACCGCCGGCGTCGCCGGCGGCGGCGCCAGCGCGGCCGTCGATGCGACGCTGACCAACACCGACTTCCTCGACAACACTGTCGACGGCAACCTGCGCGTGCGCGGCGGCGGCCTCGCCGTCGGCGGCTCGCTGCACGCCAGCGGCAGCCGCTTCAGCAACAACCGCGCCTACAGCCACGAGGTCGCCGGCGGCAACGCGTTCCAGAACATCGCCGAGGGCGGCGCGATCCACGTGCTCGTCGACGCCGAGCTGGTCGACAGCACGATCAGCGGCAACACCGCCCAGTCCGACACCTACGAGGTGTTCGGCGGCGGCCTTGCGGTCGGCTCGGATCCGGACAACGCCGCCGGCTCGCTCGACCTGCTCGGCAGCGAAGTCAGCGGCAACACGGTGGTGTCCGGCTGCCCGGTGTGCGCCCCGCAGGGCGGCGGCATCGCCGCGGTCGGCATCACGCGGCTGCGCCAGACGGTGGTCAGCAACAACACCGTCGGCTCGGCCGGCTCCTACGGCGGCGCCGGCGGCCTGCGCGTGTTCGACGCGGCCAGCGCCGAGATCGTGCAGAGCACGATCAGCGGCAACCATGCCGACTCGGCCGGCGGCGGCCTGATCGGCCCGAGCCAGGGCTACCTGACGATCGACGCAAGCCTGATCACCGACAACTTCGCCGGCAACCAGGGCGGCACCAACGAAGGCGGCGGCGGCGTGCTCTGCTTCAGCTGCACGATCCAGCTCTCCAGCAGCACGGTCAGCGGCAACACCGCCGGGGCGAACGGCGGCGGCATCGGCATCCTGTTCGGCGAATACGCGCCCGGCACGTCCACGGTGATCGACAGCACGGTCTCGGGCAACGTCGGCAACGAGGGCGGCGGCTTCATGCTCGACGGCGGCCGCGCGCAGTTCAGCAACAGCACCATTGCCTTCAACCAGGCCAGCGAACGCGGCGCCGGCATCAGCGGCAGCGAATACGCCTACGAGATCGACCTGCAGAGCAGCATCGTCGCCGGCAACACCACCGGCACCGACGCCAACAACGTGTGGGCCTACCCGGACACCGTCAGCGGCGCCAACAACCTGATCCCCAACGCGCCCGGCCTGCCGGCGGCGATGCCGGCCGACACCCTGACCGGCGATCCGCTGCTGCTGCCGCTGGCCGACAACGGCGGCGCCACGCCGACGCATGCGCTCGGCAAGGGCAGCCCGGCGCTGGACGCCGGCAACAACGCCGTCGGCCTGGTGTTCGACCAGCGCGGCGACGGCTTCCCGCGCGAGGTCGGCGCGGCGGCGGACATCGGCGCGTTCGAGCAGCAGGCGGCGGCGCCGGACGACACGATCTTCGCCGACGGCTTCGACGCCGCCGAATAGAACGCACCGCGCCGGCCGGCACGATCGTGATTGCGGCGCCTGGAAGCATCGCCGCCGCGGCGATGCTTCCAGGGCCGCCTTCGAGTCAGTCGAAGCCGTCGGCGAAGATGCGATCGACGTCGTCGGCCGGCACCGCAAACAGTGTCGAGGCGGTGGCCGCCAGGTGCGCGGAATCGCCGGCGTAGCTCGCCGTCAGCGTGTACACACCCGGCGGCGGCGCGGGCAGCGGACAGCCGGCCACGCCGTTCGCGGCGGTCGTCGCCTCGCAGGACACGCCGTTCACCTCGAAGTGCACGCTCGCGCCGGCCACCGCGGCCTGCGGCGTCTGCGCGATGTCGGTCAGGCTCGCCTGCACCAGCGCCGTGGTTCCGGCGTGCGCACCGGTGGCGCCGACGAAGGCGAGGAAGCTCGCATGCGGCCCGCTGTCCCAGTTCAGGCGCGCCGGGTTGGACGTCAAGGTCAGCCCGCCGACCGTCGCGCTGGCGACGATCACGTCGGCGCCGGCGGAAACGCCCTGGTAGGCGAACTGCGCGACGCCGTTCGCATCGCTGCGCACCAGCGCCGCGCGCGGGTTCGCGCCGGTCACGCGCACCGACACCGGCGTATCCGGCGGCACGACCAGGTTCGAGAACGTCGCGGTCAGGGTGCGCGTGTCGCCCTGCCGCGGATTGGGCGTGGTCGTCCGCGGCGTCAGCGCCAGTGCCGGCGAAGGATTGGTGGCGGCGAAATCGCACACGCCCGAGGCCGGCGTCAGCTTGTACACGACATCCGGCGCGCTGCTGTAGAGGCAGCCGTCGTTGCCGATCGTGCCGCTGCCGAGGTTGCGCGCCAGCGGCGTCTGCACGGCCGGCGTGGCGATCTCGACCCGGTTGAGGAAGAAGCCGGTCGCGTCGAGGTTGTAGGTCAGCAGCGACTGCGCGGCGCCGTTCGCATCGGTCGCACCGACGCGCAGCCAGTAGCACGAGGTCACGCCCGGCACCGCCTCGACGGTCGGCGGCGAGGGACCGTCGGTGGCGCTGACGCGCATCACCGGCGACTGCTCGCAGGGGTTGTACACGGTGGCGACGTAGAGCGTGCCGTCCGGCGCGAACGAGAGCACCCCGTTCGGCGTGCCCGGCAGGGTCGCGTAGACGGTCACCTCGGTCGGGCGATCGGGATCGGCGCCGGACGGATCGGTCAGGCGGAACAGCGAAGGATCGTCCGAACCGGCGCCGGTGCAGTTGTCGTCGAAGAACAGGTCGCCGCTGAGAGGATCGAACGCGATGCTGTGCGGGCAGGTTAGGTTCGAGGCGAGCACGCGCAGCTGCGCGCCGGTGTTCGGATCGATCTCGACGATGTCGCCGGTGCGGAAATCGCCGGTGGTGACGGCGTGCGTGGCGTACAGGCGGCCGTGGGTGTCGAACACCGGCGTGCCGAGCGTCGGGCCGAGATTGGACAGGCGCGTGCCGGCGGAACCGCCTTCCGCGGCGAAGCGGTAGAAGTCGCCGGTCGGCAGGTGCCCGACGTAGGCGTTGCCGGCCGCGTCGAACGCCGGGTTGGTGGCGCCGACGCAGCCGAAGTTGGTGTTGCCGTAGAAGAACGGATAGGCGGCAAAGCCGTTGAGGTACGGCGCGATCACCTCGTCGCCGAGCGCGACCGGCGGCGTCACGCACGAACCCGCGGCGCTGCCGCTGAAGCTCACGATCGCGCTGCCGGGCACCGGCAGGTTGCCGTCGCTGACGTCGACCGCGGTGAAGGTGACGCTTTCCTCGAACGCGTCCGTCGCGGTGAACACGATGCGCCCGTCGGCGTCGGTGACGGCCGGCGCCGGCGCGGTGACCACGGCGCGGCCGTCGTGCGCGAGCTCGACGCGCTTGCCCGGCGTGGGGCGGTCCTGCGCGTCGTGCAAGGTCACCGTGATCGAGGTCGTGGCGATGCCGTCGGCGGCCACGCTGGTCGGGAACGCCAGGATCGACGCGCCCGCCGCGCGCGGCGTGACGAAGCTCAGCCGCGGCGTCTGCGCCAGCGCGGTGCCGGCGACGCGAACGGTGAAGACCAGATCCTCGACGCTGGCGTCGGTCAGCGTGAACACCGCGCTGCCGGTGCCGGCCGCGGTGGTCGCGCTGGCCGGCGTCACCGAGGCGTGGCTGCCGGGCGCGGACAGGGTGACCGTCGCGCCGCCGATCAGGTTGCCGTTCGCGTCCGCCGCGCGCACCACGATCCATGCCGGCGTGCTGCCGTCGGCGGGCACCGGCAGCGGCAGGCCGAGGTCGGCCGGATAGGTGAAGCCGTCCTCGCGATACGCATGCGCTTCGGACACCGCCGCGTCGACCGCGCCGGGCGTCTGCGCGGTCAGGCGCTGGTGCAGGCGCGCGAGATTGGGCGAACCCAGGCCCACGTGCGCGAAATCGCTGCCCATCGAGGCGGCGGTGTGGAACGCGTCGGTGCCGGCCAGCGGGTACAGCGCAGGATTGAGCCAGCCGAAATTCTCGCCCTGCGCCTGGTTCAGCAGCGCGGTGAATGCGGCCCACAGCGGCGTCGAGCTGCTGGTGCCGCCGTAGAGGCCGCCGGTGGGACAGCCGCCGAGCGCGGCGGCGCAGATCAGCACGCCGCGGGCCGGATCGGCGTTGGCGGCGACGTCGGGCAGCGAGCGCATCGCGCCGGCGTGCAGGCCGTCCTGGTAGGCCGGGCGCGGAAAGAACCGGCTGCTGCCGAAGCCGCCCTGCCCGGTCGGCGGCACCGCGCCGCTGCCGTCCCACCAGGTTTCGCTGGCGTAGGTGTAGCCGGGGCCGAGCGTCAGCGAGGTGCCGCCGACCGCGGTCAGGTGCGGCGCGCTGGCCGGCACGGCGGCGGTGGCGGCGGCGCCGTCCAGGCAGGTGCTGCCGGTGTCGCCGCTGCCGGAGAACACGGAAATGCCCGAGGCGGCCGCGGCCTGCAGGATCGCATCGATGCTCTGCACGTCGGCGGCGCTGGTCTGGTCCTCGCAGTACGCCCAGCTGTTGCTGATGACGTCGACCTGGTCGTCAATCATCGCGTTGAACATCGCCTGGAAGCTCGCCCCGCCGCTGAACGGCGTGTGGTAGACGCCGATCTGCGCACCGGAGGCGACCGACAGCACGTCGGCGAGGTCGAGCAGCACTTCGTCCTGGTTGGCTCCCGGCACGGTGCCGCCGCCGACGGCGACCGACTGGACCTTGTCGATCTGCGCGTCCGGCAGGCCGATCAGGCGGATGTAGTCGGCGACGTCGCTGCTCGTGTAGTGGTCGTATTCGAGCAGGCCGATGCGCTGGCCGGTGCCGTCGACGCCCTGCCAGGCCGGCGGCGGCGGATCGACGCCGATCAGCTTGCCGTAGCCGGCCGCGGTGCCGTTCTGGTTGATGCACTTGGCCAGCGCGCGCAGGTACGCGGCCTGCGCCGCGGCGCTGCCCTGCTGGGCGACGAGGAAATCCCAGTCGGCCAGCGCGGTCAGCATGCACACCGTCGAGAACACGAGGATGTGGATCTCGCGCTGCGACTGCGGCCGTGCCAGATCGCTCAGGCCCTGCACCGCGTGCACGCGGGCGGCGATCGCCGGCGGCAGGTTCGGTTCGCCGTCGTTGGCGTGGAAGCGGCGGCCGTCCAGCACGTAGTCGTCGATGCCGATGCCCAATGACGCGGCGACGGTCGCGCGCGGCGCTTCCACGTCCAGCGTCATGCGGTTGGCGGAATCGGCGGCGATGCGGAAGCCGTGCGCGGCGAACCAGCCGCGCACGGCGGCGTAGCCGTCGGCGCTCGGCCCGTAGCGGTCCGACACCGCGGCCGGCGGGAGGAAGCGGCGGAACTGCGCCGACGCCGGGTCGTAGACCTCGGCCAGGTAGCTTGCGAAGCCGGCTTCGTCGTCACGGCGCAGGATCACCGTCAGGCGCAGCGCCTGCGGGTCCGCGCCGCTCTTCTCCTGCAGGCGCTGCGCCGCGGCCAGTGCCGGCAGCACGTGCCCCGGCAGGGCGACGGTCTTCTCCGGCGCGGCGAACGCGCCGCTGCAGACCAGCAGCGCGGCGAGCGCGATCCAGCGCGAGACGCTCGCGCGAGCGCGTGAAACGAACATGACGACCCCCTTGGCGATGCGGCCGCGACGGCCGCTCTTTCAGGGGAGTGAGCGCGGAACCGGAAACATCACGCGAGCCGGCCGGACGCCGGCCCCGCTCATTCCGCGCGCACGTGCAGGGTCCATTCCTGCGCCGCAGCGCCGTCGCCTTCGGCGGCGAGCGAGACGCGATAGTCGCCGGCGGCCAGGGTCGCCGGCGGCAGCGTCGCCTCGACGAAGCGGTACGCGCCCTCGGTGCGCGCGACGAGACCATGAGCCTCGAACACGTCGCGCGCCGGCGCGCGGATGCGCAGGACATAGCGCGCCGGCGTCGCGGGCGACGCCGGTTCGACCGAAGCCGTTTCCGCTTGCAGGCGGACGGCGGCGTTCGCGGCGGGAAGGCGCACCGCGATGCCCGTCGCATCGCCCGCGCTGCGCGAAAGATCGGCCAGCAAGGTGATCGTCTGCACCGCCGCGATCGACGGCGCCGCCGGTCGCTGCACACCGGACTGGCGCAGCGGCAGGCACAGTGCGAGCAGCAGCGCGGCCGCCGAGGCGAAGCCGAGCCAGGCGGTCCGCCGGCGGCGCATTCGCCGGGCCGGCGCGGCGGTCGGCGACGCAGGGCGTGCCGAAGCCGCCGCGGACAGCGCGCGCTCGGCGCGCAGGCGCTCACGATCGGCCGGCGTCGCCAGCAGCCAGCGTTCGACCGCCGCGCGCTGCGCCGGGTCGAGAAGGCCGCGCGCGTAGTCGTCGAACAGATCGGTCTCGACCGCGCGCAGGCGCACGCCGAACGCCTCGTCGAGCAGCAGGCGCTCCTCCAGCGCCGCCGACGCCTCGTCCGGCAACCGGTGCAGCAGCCATGCACGCAAGGTCTCGTCGCCGGGTTCGCTCATCGCAGTCGTCGTGCCGTTCGGGCCGGTATCCCTGGCTGTGTGTCCGTTCGCGCTTTCATCACGGCGCCGCCTCGCGCCGCAGGCGTTCGCGCAGGCAGGCTTCCAGCCGCTCGCGCAGGCGCAGCGCACGGTTGCGCAGCGCGTTGAGCGAGACGCCGAGCCGGCTCGCCAGGCGCTGGCGCACGCGGATGCGTTCGCCGCCGTCGGCGCCGTAGTAGTCCAGGATCAGTTCGCGCGCCTGCGCGCCGGCTTCTTCCAGGCAGGCCGACAAGGCCGCCGCGTCGCGCTCGTCCTGCGCACGTTCCTGCACGGACGCCTCGTCTTCGGCCGGCCAGTCGTCGCCGTCCTCGGCGTGCTGATGCCGCCGTTCCTTCGCGCGCGCCTCGAGTGCGACCAGGCGCGCGATGCCGAGCACGTAGGAAGCGACCCGCGCGACCTCCACGCCTTCGTCGAGGCGGCGCGCGAGGCGATCCAGGGCGATGTCGGCGAGTTCCTCGGCCTGCGCCGGCGCGTGCAGGCGGAAGAAGCGCAGCAGGCGCCGGCGCAGCGTCTCGTAGGCCGCGCCGGGCTCGCCGTCGCGCTGCAGGCGCTGCAGCAGGGCCGCCAGCGCCGCGGCATCAGCCGTCGCCGCCGCGGGTGCGTCGACCGGAGAGATCATCGCCAATCGCCCTGCAGCACGAAGCCGCTCCAGTAGTACGCCGATGCGAAGCGCGGATTCTGCCGCAACTGTTCCTGCGCGCGTGCCAGCGCCTGCGGCGGCCGCAGTCCGCCCTGCAGAAGATGACGGTAGAAGGCGTGCATGAACGCAGCACTGGCGCGGTCGTCGACGCTCCACAGGTTGGCCACGACGCGGCGCGTGCCGGCGTAGAAGAACGCCCGCGCGAGGCTGAGCACGCCCTCGCCGGGCAGATCGGCGCCCTGCGCCGAATCGCAGGCGCCGAGCGTGACCAGCTCGACCGGCATGCGCAGTGCGTAGAGATCGTCCACGCGCAGGAAGCCGTCCTGTGCGCGCCCGGCTTCGTCGTACAGCGACAGCACGATGCCCGACAGCTGCGGATGGCGCGCATCGAGCACCGCATGCGTGGCGAAATGCGCGAACGCGTACGCGGACCAGTCCGCGCGCATCGCCGCCTCGCGGCTGGCGGCGAAATCCAGCGCCAGCCAGGAGCGTTCGGAGGATGCGAGCGCGGCGATCGCCTGCGCCTCCGCGCGCGAGGCGAGCAGACGCGGCAGCCCGGCGATGGCGGCATCGCGCGCCTCGGCCGGCCGCCGCACGGAGGCGTCGCGGCGCGGCTGCAGGCGCGGATCGTCCGGCGCGAATACCGGATCGGCGAGGATCGCCGCGCCGGCGCCCGCGGAATGCCGTTCCGGCAGCTCGCGCAGGCTGCGCAGCGCGGCGATCGACGGCAGCAGCACCGGCGCCGGCCGTTCGCCGTCGACCAGTTCGTCGGCCAACAGCGCGAACGGAACACCCTGCAGTTCGGCGTCGGCGACGATCGCCGCCTGGCGCGGCCAGCGCGCGCGCAGCGCCGGCGGGAACACCTGCTGCGCCAGCGCCGATGCGAGCCGGCGTACCGCCGCCTCGCTCTCGGCGTCGAGCGCAGCGCGGCGTTCGAGCGGAACGCCCGCATCCACGCGCCGCGTCGTGGTCACGCCGTCGAGCAGCGCCCGCACCGATCCGGCGATCTGCGCGCGCGGAGGCAGTTCGTAGGATTCGAGCCCGTCCGCCCGCAGCACCCACAGGTAGCTTTGCGTCTGGCCGAGCCAGAATTCGAAGATCGCCTCGTCCGCGCCGAGCAGGTCGGCGCGTGCGCGGTCGACGCGCAGCGGCGCCGGATGCGCAATGGCCGCGTAGCGCGGACTGGCCGCGCGCAGGCGGCCGCGCGCGGTGTCGAGATCGCGCAGCGCGGCGGCGACCTCGTCGCGCAGGCCGCCGGCCTGCGCCTGCGGCGTGCGCGCCAGGCGCCAGGCGAGGCGGCGCTGGCGATCGGCAGCTTCGCGCTCCTGCGCGAGCAGGGCCGGGTCCACTTCGCGCTCGATGCCGATCGAGCGTTCGGCCAGCAGGTCGAGCAGCGAACGCGCGCGGGCGCGCTCGGCGATTTCCAGCGCGCGCTCGGCGTGACCCTTGCGCGGCGTGCGGCGTTCGAGCGCCATCTCGACGTCGATAGCCAGCGCGTAGTACTCGTGCTGCGAAGCGAAGAACGCGGTGCGCAGGCCGGGGTCGGCGATCGCCGCGCGCTGCGATTCGACGATGGCCAGCGCGCGTTCGATCGACGCCTGCGCCGCGGCCGGCTTTCCGGTCGCCGCGTCGACCCGCGCCAGGCTGGCGCCGGCCGCCGCTTCCGCACTGGCATCGCCGCCGCGCCGCGCCTGGCTCAGTGCGCGGCCGTAGTGCGCGCGCGCCGAGGCCCAGTTCCGTTCGCGCAGATCGAGATCGCCCAGCGCCTGCTCGGCGGCGACGATCGCGGCCGTTTCGCGCAGCACGGTGGCCAGCGCCAGCGACTCGCGCAGACGCGCGCGCGCGGTTGGCCCGTCGTTCGCCGCGGCGGCGACGCGGCCGAGCCCACACAGCGCGTGCGCCTCCAGGCTGCGCAGGCCGTCGGCGCGCGCGATCTGCGCGGCCTGCGCGAAAGCGGCTTCGGCGCTCGCCGTATCGCCTTCGTCCAGCGCGGCGCCGCCCTGCGCGATCCAGGTCTCGGCCGCGCCGGAGCGGTTGCCGCTGCTCGACCACACCGCGTGCGCGCGTGTCCAGGCGGCGCGCGCATCGCCGCGTTCGCCCAGGCGCTGGTACAGGCTGCCCAGTTCGTTCCACGCCAGTCCTTCGGCTAGCGGATACGGCGTGGCGCGCAACTCGTCGAGCGTCTGCCGGTACACCGCCAGCGCGCTGCCGAACTCGCCGCGCGCCAGATGCGAGCTGGCGAGATTGCTGCGGCTGAATTCGACGCCCTGCGCGTCGCCGGTCTCCTGCGCGATGCGCAGCGCATCCGCCGCCGCCTGCAGGGCCTTGTGCGTTTCGCCGAGCGAGCGGTAGACCGCGCTGAGATTGCCGAGCGCCACGCCCTCGAATCGACGGTCGCCGGTGCGGCGGTACAGGGCGAGCGCACGCTCGCTCTGTTCGGCCGAGGTTTCGAACTCGCCCTGGTAGCCGAGTGCGGCCGCCAGGGTGCGCCGCGCGACGGCGCGCTCGGCGTCGAACGCGGGATCGGTGGCGTCGCAGCCGTGCGCGAGCGCGCGTTCCGCGGCGGCCTGCGCCTGCGGATAGCGCGCCTGCGCCAGTTCGAGGCGGGCCAGGCCGCTGCCGGCGCGCAGCGCCGCGCAGGCGTCGCCCAGATGTGTCCACAGCGAAGCGGCTTCGCGGTAGCGCCGGCGCGCGACGTCGACGTCGCCGCTGCCGCGACCGCCTTCGACGCCGCCGGCGGCGCGGCGCAGGGCTTCGGCTTCGGCGTAGAAGCGTTCGGCTTTCGCGCCGTCGCGGTCGCCGGCGCGGGTGGCGTGTTCGGCGCCGAGTTCGACGGTGAAGCTCACCGCGCGCTCCGGTTTGGCGGCCGCGACGTCGACGTCCCAGCTCGACGCCGCTTCGGCGACCAGGTACACGCGCAGCATCGCCGCGCGGCCGGCCTGGGTCTGCAACAGCGGCGAGTCGTCCGCGTCGCCTGCGCGCGCGCGCAGATGCAGCATGCCGTCCTGCTGGCGGATCGACAGCAGCGCCGAACGTCCGCGCGGCAGGCTGATGCGGTAGCTCGCGTGTTCGCCCGGCGCCAGCCGGACGGCATGGCTGGCACCCGGCCGCAGCGCCGCCGTGTCGGCGGCGCGCGCGGCAGGAACGGCGAAGCCGGCGAGAAGCGCGACGAGCAGGCCGGCGATTGCGCTGCGGCCGCGGCTGCGCGCGTTCGACGCGATCCCCGTTCTCGTCCGGCGCTGCGCGCTTGGCATGGGCCGCATCTTCGATAGGTCGGCCGCCGCCGGACGGCGGAAGCCGGTTGCGAGAAAGCGCTGGCGAAACGAACGCAGGCGGCGCCGAGGCCGTCGATCGCATCGCGCCGGCATCTTCTCACAGCCCGCCGCGGCTCCGTCATCGCCGGCCGATGACACCCGGCGGGGTTACACTGCGGCCGGCATTCCTGGACGGATCGGGAACCCATCCCCGCCGGTCGCAGCGCAACCCCGGCACCGCCGCGCGCGCGTTGCAGGCCCCTTCACAAGGAGAACCGCGATGCGCTACGCCCTGCTGCTGTTGCCGATCCTGGCGTCCTGTTCCGCCGCGACGCCGAAACCCGAAGCCGGTACCCCACCCGTGACGCGAGCCGCCGCGAGCGTCGACGACAAGACGCTGTCGGCCTACCACTGGAACCTGCAGGGCGCCGTCGATCGCGACGGCAAGCGCATCGATGCGCTGTTCGCGCGGCCGCAGCGGCCGCTGCAGCTGGATTTCCGCGACGGCCGGCTCGGCGTCTCCAACGCCTGCAACCGCATCGGCGGCGACTACCGCATCGACGGCGGCCGCCTGCGTCCCGGGCAGATGATGCAGACCCTGATGGCCTGCGCCGATCCGGCGCTGTCCGGCCTGGACGAGGCGATCCGCAGCCGCCTGCAGGGCGCTCCGCGCCTGAGCGTGGAAACCGGCGAGGCGCCGCGCCTGCGCCTGACCACGGACGGCGGCGACGTCCTCGACTTCGGCGGCGTGCCGACCGCCGAAACGCGCTACGGCAGCGCCGGCGAGACGATGTTCCTGGAGATCGACGCGCAGACGCAGCCGTGCGCGCATCCGCTGATCCGCGACAAGCGCTGCCTCAAGGTGCGCGAGCGCCGCTACGACGCCAACGGCCTGGCCGCCGGCGCGCCGGGCGAATGGCAGCTGCTGTACCAGGACATCGAGGGCTACACGCACGAGGCCGGCGTGCGCAACGTGCTGCGCGTGAAGCGCTACGCGATCGCCCACCCGCCGGCCGACGCGCCCGCGCAGGCCTACGTGCTCGACACCGTGATCGAATCGGAGATCGTGCGCCCCTAGCGCGCGTCGCGCTCCGGCGCGCCGGCGTCGACCATCGCGATGTCGACCGGCTCGCCGGGATTGTGGCTGCGGATCGCGAAGCGCTTCGCGTCGAGCGCGAGGATGTCGGTCGGGTACGCGATGCCGTCCTCGATCATCACCAGCTTGCCGCCGTCGTAGGTCCAGCGGCCCAGCGCCGGCGGCGAGCCGGGCGACTCGATGCGCAGGCTGCCGTCGGCACCGAAACGGTAGCGCGTTCCAGGCGCGACCGCCGTGGAAGACTCCACGCGCCAGTCGCGGTCGACGAAGGCCGGCGCCGCCGCCGGCACGGGCTTCGCCGCGGGCGTTGCGGGGGCAGCGGACGGTTGCGGCGACGGCGAGCACGCCGTCAGGGCCAGCGCGAGCGCTGCAGCGGCGGTGATCTTCTTCATGCGGTTCTCCGGTTGCGGCGCGCCGCCGCGAGCAAGGCTTCGCGCAGGACGACGGCCTGGTTCTGCGTATCGCTCTTCGCGCCGTAGACGAGGGTGAGCCGCCGCGGACCGGCGGCGGCGAGCAGCGCGTGCAGGCGCTCGCGCGGCTCCGGCGCGGCCAGCTCGTCGAGATAGCGCGTGCGGAATTCGGCCCAGCGTTCCGGCGCGTGGCCGAACCAGCGGATCAGCGCGGCGCTCGGCGCGAGTTCGCGCGCCCACTCGTCGAGCTGCAACACCTCCCTGCTGCGTCCGCGCGGCCAGAAGCGGTCGACCAGCACGCGATGGCCGTCGTCCGCGCCGGGGGCGTCGTAGGCGCGCCGCAGCGCGACGTCGGCGGCGGGCTTCGCGGCGCTCACCGGCGGCCTCCGGCGAGTGCTTCGCGCACGCGCTCGCGCAGCTGCGGCAGCAGTTCGCGCTCGAACCACGGATGCCGCTGCAGCCAGGCGGTGTTGCGCGGCGAGGGATGCGGCAGCGGGAAATGGCGCGGCGCGTACTCGGCCCAGGCGGCGACCGTCGCGGCGAGGCTGGCCTTGCGCGCCGCACCGAGATGGTGCTGCTGGGCGTAGCGCCCGATCAGCAGCGTGAGTCCGATGCGCGGCAGCCGCGCGAGCAGGTCGTCCTGCCACAACGCCGCGCATTCGCGCCGCGGCGGCAGGTCGCCGCCGCGGCCGCGACCGGGGTAGCAGAACCCCATCGGCACGATCGCGACCTGCGCCGGATCGTAGAACTGCGCCGGTTCGAGGCCGAGCCAGTCGCGCAGGCGTGCGCCGCTGGCGTCGTCCCACGGCACGCCGCTGGCGTGCACGCGCGCGCCGGGTGCCTGGCCGACGATCAGCAGGCGCGCGCCGGCGCCGGCCTGCACCACCGGGCGCGGCCCCAGCGGCAGCTCGGCGGCGCAGGCCTGGCAGGCGCGGATCGCGGCGAGCAGGCCGCGCAGATCGCGCTGGCGGGGTGTCGCCGCGGAACCGGTGCGACGAGGCGGTGGCATGCGCCCATTCTACGCGGCGGTGCGATGCGCTTCTCACTCGCGCGCCGCCCTCACGGAAACCGCACGGATTGCAAATGCCCGGCGAATGACGCCGCCGCCGCGCAAGGCCGACGCTGCACGGCCGCCGTCACCGGGAGACTTGCGATGACCCTCCGCCGCCTCGCCGTTCCGTTCGCATCCGTGTTCACCTGCACGGCGCTCGCCGCGCCCGGCCTCGACGCCGGCGACGCACGGCCGCCGATGCCGGCCGGCCTCGCGCCGCCGGCCGTCGCGGCGCCGCTCGCCGGCCCGGCCTGGCAGCCGCTGGGGCCGCCCGGCGGCGACGTCACCGACGTGGCCGCCTCGCCGACGCAGCCGGGCGTGCTGCTCGCCGGCACCGCGCCGCTGGCATCGTTCGGCGGCAGCCTCTACCGCTCCGCCGATGGCGGCGCGAGCTGGAACGCGGTCGACGACCTCGCCGGCCGCAGCGTGTTCGCGCTCGTCTTCGATCCGCAGGGCCACGCACACGCGGCGACCCAGGACGGCGTGTGGAGCAGCCAGGACGGCGGAACGAGCTGGACGCAGCGCGACCTCGGCATCGATCCGCTCAACGACGTCGTGCTCGACATCGCGCTGGACCCGGCCGACCCGGACGTGCTGTGGATCGGCGTCAGCGCGGCCTGGGGCCAGCAGGCGGTGAACCTGATGCGCTCGGACGACGGCGGCGCGACGTGGCAGGACCGCACGCCGCCGCTGGCCGCGCCGGCGAACGGCGTCGGCGTGGCGGTGAATCCGGCCGATCCGCTGCAGGTCGCGGCGGCGTTCCGCGGCGACTTCAGCGGCGGCGAGGTCTGGCTCAGCGAGGACGGCGGCGCCAGCTGGCAGAACCGCAGCGCCGGCCTGCCCGGCACGCCGCTGAACGCGGTCGCCTGGAGCGGCGCGCGGCTGCTGGCCGGCGGCGGCATGCTGTTCGGCGCGCAGGATTTCGGCCTGTACGGCTCCGACGATCTCGGCCAGAACTGGACGCCGCTGCACGCCGGCTGGCCGCTGCTGATCGCCACCGCCATCGCGGTCGATCCGGACGACGCGCAGACCATCGTGGTCGCCACCGACGGCGCCGGACTGAACCGCACGCGCGACGGCGGCGCCAGCTGGGAAACCGGCATCGGCGCGACCGGCTCGCTGGCGATGCAGTCGGTGCGCTTCGCGCCGGGCAGCTCGCAACAGCTGCTGGCCGGCGCCAATTCGCTCGGCGTGTTCCTCTCGCACGACGGCGGCGCCACGTTCGACGGCGCCTCGCAGGGCATTTCCGAACTCGGCCTGTACTCGATCGCGGCCAACCCGCTCGATCCGCTGCAGCTCGCGGTCGCGTTCCAGGGCAACAACAGCGGCGGCGTGTTCAGCTCGGCCGACGGCGGCGCCAGCTGGACGCTCGAGGCGGTGCCGCCGACGCGCTACAGCCGGGTCGGCTACTCGCCGGCCGGCGTGCTCTACGCGATTTCCAGCGGTCCGTCCTACGTCGCACCGGAAGGCCTGTACCGGCGCGAGGCCGACGGCCAATGGACCGCGCTCGGCCCGGACCAGGGCGAGCACTACGAATCGGACCTTGCCAGCCTGCGCTTCGGTGCGAACGATCCGGACCTGATCCTGCTCGGCGGCGGCGACTTCGGCGTCGCCGGCACCGACGGCACCGTCTGGCGCTCGATCGACGCCGGCACCAGCTGGACCAAGCACGCAGTCAGCGGCGGGCTGTTCGTCGGCGACGTCGAGATCGTCGAGGACGGCAGCGACGAAATCGCGATCGCGCCGTACAACGGCCGCGAGACGCCCGAACAGGGCGGCGTGCTGCGCTCGACCGACGGCGGCGCGACCTGGACCATCGCGCTGGAGACGGCCACCTTCCACCGCCCGCCGCGGCTGTGCGCGCAGGCCGGCGCGCCGGACACGCTGTTCCTCGCCGTCGGCGACGACTGGTCGACCAGCAGCCTGCTGCGCAGCGACGACGCCGGCGCGACATGGACGCCGACCGGCTGGCAGGGCGCCACCGTGGTCGACGTCGCCTGCGATCCGGGCGACGGCGCGGTGCTCTACGTCGCGCAGGAAGGCGCCACGCGCGTGGCGCGCTCGGCCGACGCGGGCGCCACGTTCGCGCCGTTCGACGCCGGGCTGGAGCGCGCCGGCATCGCGCGCGAACTCGCCTTCGACGGCGGCGCGGCGCCGCGCCTGCTGCTGGCCAGCGGCCGCGGCAGCCACGCGATCGGGGCGCCGGGCGAGGAGACGATCTTCGCCGACGGCTTCGACTGAAGCGGCCCGGCGCCTCCCCTCGCCGCGGCCGCCGCATGCGGCCGCTTCCGGGCAGCGGGTACACTGCGCTGCTCGGCGCTCGGCGTTCGGCGCTTGGAGCGAGGATGGAACAGCAGGAACCCGCCGCCTACCGCTGCGGCGACTACACGATCGTGCCCGCCGAACGCCGGCTGCTGCGCGGCAGCGACGCGCTCGATCTCGAGGCGAAAGTCTTCGATCTGATCCTGCTGCTGCTGCGCAACCGCGAGCGCGCGCTGGACAAGCAGACGCTGACCGCCGCGCTGTGGGGACGCCGCCCGGTCACCGACGCGGCGCTGAGCCAGCTCGTGCACAAGGCGCGCCGCGCGCTCGACGACGACGGCGACCGCCAGGCGATGATCCGCACCGTCTACGGCCGCGGCCTGCAGTGGGTGGCGCCGACCGAGACGGTGTGGCCGGCGGCGGTCGAGGATGCCGCGCCCGCACCTGCCGAAATCGTCGCCGGACCGGCGCTGCCGGCGCCGCGCCGGCGCGGACGCTGGGCGCTGCTCGCCGCCGCCGTGCTGGCCGCGGCGGCGATTGCGCTGTTCGCGCTGCGCCCGCGCGAGCCGGCACCGTCGGCGCTGCCGCGGCTGGCGATGCTGCCGATCGAGAACGCGACCGGTGAGGCGGCGCTGGACTGGACGCGCAGCGGCCTGCCCGGCCTGATCGGCAGCCTGCTCGGCGAGAGCGGCGCGGTCGACGTCGGCGACACCCTGCAGGTGGCCAAGGCCTGGGACTACCTGCCGATCCCCGGCCGCTCGCAGGCCGAGCGCCTGCGCTACACGACCGGCGCGGCGATCCTGGTCGAAGGCCGCCTGCGCCGGCTCAGCGACGAACTCTACGAACTGGACCTGCGCGTGGACGGCGGCGACGCTGCGCACAGCGGCGAGATCGTGCTGACCGCGGCGCAGCCGGCCACGCTCGGCGTCGACGCGGTGCCGCGCATCCTGCGCCTGCTCAAGCGCGAGGCGAAGACCGACCCTGCCACCGAGCGCAGCCTCGGCGGCGATGCGTATCTGGCGCAGACCTTCGCGCGCGGCGTGGACCTGGCCACCCACGGCGACTGGGAAAGCGCCAAGACGTATTTCGCGCTGTGCGTGCAGAACGCGCCCGACTTCCTGCCGGCGCGCCTGCGCCTGGGCGAGGCACAGGCGAACACGCGCGACCTGGCCGCCAGCGAGGCCACGTTCCGCGCACTGGTGGACGAGGCGCGCCGGCGCCAGCTGCCGGCGATGGAGGCCGCGGCGCTGATCGACCTGGCCGAGAACGAGTTTCGCCGCGGCGACCGCAGCGCCGCGCTGGCCCTGCTCGAGCAGGCGCGCGAGCCGGCCGGACGCGGCGGCGATCCGGACGCGCAGGCGCGCCTGGCCCTGCTCGCCGCGCGCGCGCACGCGATCCTGCAGCAGCCGCAACTGGCGGCCGAGAACCTGCAGCGCGGACGCGAGCTGATCGAGCGGCACGCGCTGCGCCAGCGCGCGCCGCTCCTGCACTACGCCGAGGAACAGATCGCCGAGGTGCGCCGCGACTATCCCGCGCAGGAAGCCGCCGCGCGCGCCGCGCTGGCCGCGGCCGAGGCGATCGGCGACGAGCGCATGGCGATCAGCGAGACCTATCGCATCGGCCGCATGCTCAGCTGGCAGGAACGGCCGTTCGCCGCACTGCCGCCGCTGGCGCGCGCCTGGCAGCGCGCACGCCAGCGCACGCTGCTCGACGTCGAGGCGCTCGCCGGCGTGGAACTGGCCTGGGTGCTGTCGGAAACCGGACGCTACGCCGAAGCCTGCGCCGTCGCCGACTCGCTCATCGTCGAACTCGAGCCGCAGCCGAACGCGTACTGGAAGGCGGTCTCGCTGGCGGCGCGCGCACGCTGCCAGCGCGCCGGCGGCGACGCGAAGTCGGCGCTGGCGACGTACCGCGCGGTGCGGCCGCTGGTCAATCCGCGCGAGGATCCTTCGCTCGACGCGCTGGTGTCGCAGTACGAGGCGCTGGCCGCCTTCGTCGTCGAACGCGAGGCGCTGCCGGCGATCCAGGCACGCCTCGCCGCGGCCGGCGACGGCGCTTCGTACAAGCACGTGCGCCGCCTCGTCGACGCGGTCGCCGCCGCCGCGCGCGGCGACGTCGCCGCCGCGACCGCGCACCTGGAAGAAGAATCGGCCGACCCCGACCGCGACGACGGCCAGGGCAACGAGCTGCGCCGCTTCGCGCTGCACGTCGCGCTGGCGACCGACTCCGAGGCGATCGCGAAGATCGCGCAGCGCCGCGACGACCTGCTCGCCAGCAACGACGTCGAAGTGCTGCGCCTGTACGCGCAATGGTCGGCGCGGCGCGGCGAAGCGGCCGTGCGCGAACGCGCGCAGGCGCGCATCGACGAACTGCGCCGCGGCGCGCTGGCGGGATTGGAAGGCATCGACGTCATGCTTCCGCCGGCGAAGGCGGATTGAGGGCGGCGCATCGCGGTCATTCCGCTCTCAACCGCCGTCACTCGCGCGGAAGCGGGAGTCCATCGCGCCTTCCAATGGATGCCCACGCCTCCCTTCTCCCCCGGGGAGAAGGTGGCGCGCAGCGCCGGATGAGGGAACTCCTGGCACGACGCCGCACGTTTCCCTCACCCGCCGCGCTGCGCGCGTCGGCCTCTCCCGCAAGCGGGAGAGGCGGTCTCCTGTCCGATGCGAGCAGCCGGTGTCGGACGAAACCGTTGCGCCGAGTGATCAGGGCGTCTCGAAGCCGTTGCGGAACAGGCGGTTCTCGTAGATCACCAGGCCGTCGTTGCCGGCGGCGACTGCGGCGCCGCCGCGCAGGCTCAGCGAGGCGAGCGCGCGGCCCTGCGGATCGCAGAAGCCTTCCTGCCAGTTCTGGCCGCCGTCGCGGCTTTCGTAGATGCAGCCTTCGAACGTGGTCGCGTACCAGTGCTGCGCGTCGCGGTACCGGAGCTGGTTGACCAGGCCCGGCGGCGTCGATGGCAGCGCCTGCCAGGTCTGCGCGCCGTCGGCGGTGACGTACAGGCCGAAGCCGTCCGTGCCTTGCGTGGAAACCATGCCGTGGTCGACGTCGACGAAGCGGGCGGCGTTGATCTTGCCGTGCGGGAAGGTCAGCAGGGTCCAGCTGGCGCCGCCGTCGTCGCTGCGCAGCACGGTGCCCAGGCCCTCGCCCTCGCGGATCACGCCGCCGGTGGCGTAGCCGACCTCGGCGCTGGGGAACTGCAGCTCGTGGAAGTTGATGTTGAATTCGCCGGGATAGCTCAGGGTCCAGTTCTCGCCGGCGTCGGCGCTGCTCCAGATCTGGCCGCCCTTGATCGCGACGTAGTTCGTCGCGTCGAAGAAATGCACGTCGAACACGCTGCCCTGCGTCTCGCTGCCCCACGGGCCGACCTGGGCCCAGGTCTGGCCGCGGTCGGTGCTGCGGTAGAGGCCGCGGCGCGCCGCGTACAGCTCATCCTCGCTGACCGCGTGCGCCCACAGCAGGCTCTGGCCCTGGTCGGGCACGACGCGCACCGGGTTCCAGGTGTAGCCGCCGTCCTCGGTCAGCAGGCCGCAGTTGAACGCGCCGGCGGCGAAGCCGCGCGGACCGTCGGGGAAATCCAGCGAGGTGACCGAGCAGGTCTCGGTGCCGCTGGCGAGGACCCAGTCGTCGGCCGGTGCGGCGTGGCCGGCGACGAGCGCCGCGGCGAGGAGCGGTGTAGCGACTGCGAACATGGTGTGCCCTTGGTTTCGTTCCGGGGAAAGGCGACGCGAGCCGGGCGAAGACGCACCGGCGCCGGAGAACGTCGCGGCGATCCCGATGACAGCACGCGGGCATCGCCGCAGGCCATCACGAAGTCCTTACGAAGTGCTTACGCGGCCTGACGGCGCACGCGGCGGGCGCGGCCGCGCCGTCTTCAGGCGCCGGGCGGGCGTTGGAGCATCGCCTTCGCCGAAGCGTGGTCGAGCGGCGCGGAGGTGTGCTCGTGGACGATCTTCCAGCCGCCGTCGAGACAGCGCAGGGCCATGGTGAGGCGGTTGTCGAGCGAGCGCAGCTCGCGACCGTCGGCGGCGAACGCGGTGTAGGTGAGGATGGCGTGGCCGACGGCGAGATCGCCGCAGACCGTCGAGGCGGGCTGCTCGGCGCGCACGACGACATATTCGTCGCCGAGCGAGGAAAACCATTCGCTCACCGCCGCGCGCCAGGCGTCGATGCCGCGCACGCTCCACGTGCCCCACAGGTCGAACAGCAGCACGTCGTCGGCGTACAGCGCCAGGAACGCCTCGACGTCCTTGCGACGGACCGCGCCGGCGTAGGCGTCCAGGGTGTTCGGGAAGGGATCGTCGCGCTCGGTCACGGGGACTCCTGCAGATCGTGTGTCGCGGGCCGCGGCGCGCCGTCCGGTCGCGGGGCGGCCCAGCCTTTTCGCGGTGAAGATACCCGACACACGGCCGGCGGAGCGCGTTTCTTAACGGGACGTGCGCGGTCCGTCGCCGCCTCACTCGCCCGGATAGTCCGAGTCGGCGCCGTCGGCGAAGACGAGATCGGAAGCACCCTCGATCGCGCCGCTGGTGCAGGCGTCGTCGTCCTCGCCGGGACGCGCGGCGCCGAACTGGTCGAGCACCTCGACCAGGCCGCTGGCGGTCAGGCACAGCGGCGCGTGGTCGACCGCGGGATTGCCCGGCTGCGGCGCGCTCCACGGCATCGGCCGGCCGAGCAGCGCCACGCGCGACATCGGCGCCGCCACGCCGACCAGGTTGCCGGTGAGGTCGCCGGAAAGCGGGCACGACGGCGCGTCGGCGATCACGTTGTAGCCCTTGGAGACGGCCGCGCCGGAGCCGACCACGGCGCAGTCGGGGCTGGAGTTGTCGGTGCCGGTGTCGCGGTTGCCCGACGAGAGGATCGCCGACAGCACTGCATTGCGGTCCACCGCGACGCCGCCGCCGGCGCTGCGGTCGGTGCGGTTGGCGGTGAAGGTCGAGTAGGCGATCTCGACGTCGCGCGAATTGGACGTGGCCAGGCCGCCGCCGAAGTCGCCGGCGCGGTTGTCGGCGAACAGCGAGTCGCGCACGACCAGCGGATCGCCCTGGGCCAGGAAGGCGCCGCCGCCTCCGCCGCCGGCCGTGTTGCGCGTGAACGCGCTGCGCGTGATGCGCACGGTGCCGCCGTCGGAAATGAGGTACAGGCCGCCGCCGTCGCCGTCGGCCGCGTTGCCGTCGAACCAGACGTTGTCGAGGGTGGTATGCCCGCGCGGGAACAGCAGCAGGCCGCCGCCGCGATCCGACCAGCTCTCCTGCGACTCCTGCGCCGTGCCGCCGCTGATGCGCAGGCCGAACAGCCCGATCGGCACCTGGGTGAGCGAACCGCTCGGCGTGCCGAACACGCGGTCGCCGCTGCGCGCGTGGATGATCGACTGGTCCGGCCCGTGGCCGACCAGCACGCGCGGCGCCCGCTCCAGGCCCTGGATGTCGAGATCGCCCCTCGCGCCTTCGTCCTCGTCGCGTCCGGGAATGTTCACGTCGTACACGCCCGGCGGTACGCGGATCACGGCGAGCGTGTTGCTGGCCGAGGCTTCCTGCAGGGCGGCGCGCAGGGTGCAGCCGCCGAGCGTGCTCAGGCAGGTGCCGTTGCCGACGTTGGCGTCGGGCGCGTCGGCGGTGCTGTTCACCGTGAAGGTGTAGCGCTGCTCGTAGGCGCCGCGGTCGCAGCCGTTGGAGCGGCCCAGGCCGCGCTGGTCGGTCGAGGTGCAGTGCGCGCCCTCGCCGTCGTAGTCGCCCGGCGCACCGCTGTCGACCGCCGGGCTGCCGGGCAGCAGCAGGTTGACCGGCACGCCGCCGCCGGCATCGACCAGCGTGCCCAGCCGCGGATCGGCCTGCTGGTCCGACGGCGGCGCCGGCGAGAACGGACAGCCCTTGCGCTGGTACAGGTTGTAGCCGAGCGAGCGCACGCGCGTGCAGTACAGGTCGGCCGAGGCGCGCGCGCCGCCGGCGATCACCGCGTTGTCGGCGAAGATCGAGTTGTCGATGCTGGCCTCGCCGTCGCCGAACACCGCGCCGCCACGCTGGTTGGCGGAATTGAACGCGACGGTGACGTTCTTCAGCCGCGCGGACGTGCCCTGCGAATGGATGCCGCCGGCCTCCGGGGCGACGTTCTCGGCCACCGTGGTGCTCTCCAGCGAGAACGCGCCCACGCTCGACAGGCCGCCGCCGAGCTGGACGGCGCGGTTGCGCGTGATCGAGCTGCGCGTGACGCTCACTTCCTCGGCGCCGGAATACACGTAGATCGCGCCGCCGCGCTGCGCCGCGTTGCGCGTCAGGTGGCTCTGCGCGATGCGCACGCGGCCGCGGCGCGCGTAGACCGCGCCGCCCACGTCGGCGCCGGCGTCGCCGCGGCTGAGGGTCAGGTTGCTGAGGATGAAGGTGCTGCCCGCGGTCATGTCGACGTGGAAGATGCGGTCGATGCCGTTGCCGCTGATGACGCTGCGGGCGGCGCCCAGCCCGATGATCGCGATGGTGCCGCTGCCGGTGACGTCGAGGTCGCCGGTGGCGTTGGCGTCCTCGCCCGCGCCCTCGCGCGTGAGCTTGTAGCCGAGCAGATTGCTGCCGACGGTGATCGCGTCGGTGGCGGTGCCGGCCGGGCAGCCGCCGAAGGCGGTGTCGGTGCGCGCCGCCTGCACCGCTTCGCGCAGCGAGCAGTGCTCTTCGTCCTCGCCGAACTGGTCCTGCGGCGTGGTGACTTCGATCAGCCCGGCCCGGCACGGCAGCCAGGCCAGGACGAGGACGGCAGGGAGGAATCGGGACAGGCGCATCGACGTATCCGTTCGGGACCTGTCCCTGTCCACGGAACGTCGCGGCGCGAGGGGCCACGCCCGGCAGCGAGGACGGGCGTGGCGCCGCGCGCACGGCGCGGGTTACCCCGAGCGGGTCGCTGCGGACGACCGCCGCGTCACTGCGGCCACACCGGCGGCATGCTCGCCGTCCGGTTGGGGAAGTACTGCCCGTAGCTGACCGTGCCCATCGTGCGGATCGTCTTGAGCAGGTCGGGGTTGGCGATCACCTTCGGGTCGAGCGGATTGTCCGACAGCAGCACCAGGTCGCCGATGTAGCTTTCCTTGATCGCGCCGCGGTCGGTGAAGCCGTACTGCATCGCGGCGCTGGTGGTGAAGGCCTTGATGCCGTCGAGAATGCCGATGCGCTCGTCGCCCGGCACCTTCGGGCTGTTGGCGAACACCGCCGGGCAGTCGGACGGATTGTGGTTCGGATACCACGACGGCTGCTGCACGTTGCGCGTCGCCGCGACCCAGATCTCGAACAGCGGATAGGGCGGCTCCACCGGACTGTCGCTGTGCAGGGTCATCGGCAGGCCGCGATCGAGCACCGAGCGCGCCGGATAGACGTTGAGGATGCGCTGCGGGTCGAGCACCATCTGGCATTCGGGCAGGCCGTAGAAGTACACGTTGCTCGACATCACGCTGACCGCGGTCGTGCCGACCGACTTGAGCTGGTCCAGATCCTGGCCCGAGATCATCGCCACGTGCAGCATCGTGTCGCGCTTGCCCGGCGGCGGCGGCGCGTCGCGCGTCGCCACCACCGCGTTGACCGCATCGCTGATCGCCGCGTCGCCGATCTGGTGGATGATCATCGGATAGCCGGCCGCGTGCGCCGCGCGCAGGCGCAGCGCCAGTTCCGACTGCGGCACGTCGGGCAGTCCGACGTAGGGCTGCGCGAACAGGCCGCCCAGGGTGAACGGCGGAAACACGTTCGTGTACGGCGACTTCAGATAGCCGGTGTAGCCCTGCAGCGAGCCGTCGGCGAACGACTTCAGCGCCTGCACCGACACCAATTGGCTGTCGCGGAACGCCGCCCTGCCAGCCTCGCCCATGGCGATGGTCTTGGCGAAATCGGAACTGCTGTTGTCGTAGGCGATCATCGCCGCCGACAGCGGGAACGCGCAGTCGGGCCGCTGGCAGCCGGCCGTCGCCTCCGCGTAGAGCCCGAACTCGCCGAGCCCGGCCGCGCCCTCCTGCGCCAGCGTGTAGCCGTGCTGCGCGTAGATCTCCGCGCCGTTCTGCAGCAGCTTGGCGCCGAGGCCGGGGTTGGCCTTGAGCACCTGCCCCTGGAACACGCCGGTCGCGTACAGCGAGAGGTCCTCGTCGAGCTGGCCCATGTTCGCCAGCGCGGTCTCCACGTTGATGTTCATGATCGGCTTGTGGCAGTTGCCGTCGCTGGTCGAGCCTTTGGTGCCGCAGATGTTGAGGGCCGCCAGCGCCGGCGTGTTGACGTAGGAGATGTGCCCCGATTCGCTGGTGATGTAGATCGGCACGTCGGTGGTGATCGCGTCGAGCTGGGCCAGCGCGTTGCCGTTCTCGAACGTGGTGCATTCGAACGACAGGCTCCTGGGCTTGCTCACGCAGCTCGGATCGTGGCCCAGGCGCGAGGGGTCGTAGTTGAACGCGAGCACCGGCGTCGGCGGTGTGTTCAGCAGCGCCTTGGCCACGGCGGCGCGCAGGCGCGCGACGACGTCGCTCTGGTTCTGCACCGGAATGAAGCAGCGCTGCGGATCGGTCGGCGTGACGCAGCCGGGCGCGCCCGGCGACGGCTTGAAGTAGATGTTGATGCTGGAGACGTCGAGCCAGTGGTCGATGTCGGTGAACATCGCGTAGCCGGCCATGTGCGAGTGCGGATCGATGAAGCCGGGCAGGATGGTCCAGCCGGTGGCGTCGACGCGCTGCGTCGTGCGCGTGGCCAGGCGCAGGACCTCGAAGGTGTTGCCGACCTTGATGATCTTGCCGCGGGCGTCGATGGCGATCGCCTCGGCGACCGGCTGCGCCTCGTCCAGGGTGATGACGTTGGCGTTGAGCAGGACCAGGCGCGCGATGCCGGGAAAGGCCTGCGCGCGCTCGGGCGGCGGCGTCTTCTGCGCGGCGCAGCCGGCGAGGGCGAACAGGGTGGAGAGGAGTGCGGCGGGGACTGCGGACTGCTGAACGACGGAACGCGTTTCCATGTCCATGCTCCTGGCGTTGAACCCGCGAAAAATCTACGCGGCCGCCCGGTGAAGTCACGGTGAAATCAACCGTCGAAAAACCTGCGCAATTTGCGCAGTCGGCCCCTGTCGCACCCGCGTACGGCCGCGCGCGGCAGCCGTGCGCGCGCAAGCGCAACGAAAGTGCAAGCGCTCCGTCACCGGAAACACGTCCAATCGGCGGTTCTCAATTTTCGGGGAACCACCCATGCCTCATCCTTCCCGTCTCGCCCGCGCCGTGCTCGCCGCGCTGGCCGCGGTCTGCGCCGGCCAGACGCAGGCCGCCGTCGAACTCGTGCGCCGCGGCACCTATCCGTCGGGCATCGTCGCGGGCGCCGAGATCGTCGCCTACGACGCGCCGACGCGCCGCCTGTTCGTCACCAACGGCGCCCTCGACAAGATCGACGTGCTCGACGTCGCCGACGTCGACGCGCCGCAGCTGCTGTTCCAGATCGACATCGCGCCGTACGGCGGATCGCTGACCAGCGTGGCGGTGAAGAACGGCGTGCTGGCCGCGGCGATTCCGAACGCGGACGGCACCCAGCCCGGCGTCATCGCGCTGTTCGACGCCGACGGCATGCACCTGGGCACGTTCACCGCCGGCGTGCTGCCCGACCACGTCAGCTTCAGCCCCGACGGCCGCTACGTGCTGTCGGCGAACGAGGGAGAGCCGGTCGGCGACGTCGATCCGCCCGGCTCGGTGACCGTCGTCGATCTCGCCGGCGGCGCCGGCGCCGCGGTCGCGACGACGATCGGCTTCGACGCCTTCGACGGCCGCGAGGAAGAACTGCGCGCGCGCGGCGTGCGCCTGTTCCCCGGCCGCGCCGCCGGCGTCGACCTGGAACCGGAATACATCGCCACCGCGCCCGGCAGCGACGTCGCCTTCGTCAGCCTGCAGGAAGCCAACGCCTTCGCGGTGATCGACCTGGCCTCGCTCAGCGTCGAGGACATCGTCGCCGCCGGCCTCAAGGACCATTCGCGCGGCCTGCCGCGCGTGGACACCTACACCTTCCCGCAGCTGCCCACGCTCGGCACCACGCCGGCCGGGCAGACCATCCGTCTCGGCGGCTTCTCCGGCCTGTGGTTTGAAGGCACCGACGCGAGCGGCGCGCTGAAGTTCATCACCGTGCCCGACCGCGGCCCGAACGGCGAGCCGAGCAACGTCGACGGCGATGCCGCGCTCGAGCGCCCGTTCGTGCTGCCGGACTACCAGCCGCGCATCGTGCGCTTCAGCCTCGACCCGGCCAGCGGCGCGATCACGCTCGGCGCGCAACTGCCGCTGTTCCGGCAGGACGGCACCACGCCGATGACCGGACTGCCCAACATCGGCAACGGCGTCGACGAGGAACCGGTCGACCTGTTCGGCAAGCCGCTGCCGCTCGATCCGCTCGGCGCGGACATCGAAGGCCTCGTCGTCGCCGCGGACGGCTCGTACTGGATGGTCGACGAGTACCGCCCGGCGATCTACCACTTCAGCAGCGCCGGCGTGCTCGTCGACCGCTTCGTGCCGCAGGGCACCGGCGCGCTCGGCGGCCAGCCGGCCGGCCACTACGGCCAGGAGACGCTGCCGGCCGAGTACTCCACGCGCCGCCCCAACCGCGGCTTCGAGGGCATGGCCTACGATACCGACGCGGGCGTGCTGTACGCCTTCATCCAGACGCCGCTGGCCAACCCCGACACCGCCGCGAGCAACGCCTCGAAGGTGATCCGCATGCTCGGCATCGACCCGGCCAGCGGCGCCACCGTCGCCGAGTACGTCTACCTCATCGACAAGACCGACTTCCGCGAGCAGAACACCGACAAGATCGGCGACGCCGCTTACCTGGGCAACGGACGCTTCGCCCTCGTCGAGCGCGACGACTCGACCGAGCGCAGCGGCAAGAAGATGCTGTTCGAGTTCACGCTGAAAGGTGCCACCAACCTGCGCGCGGCCGGCGCACCGGCGCCGCTCGCCGGCCTCACGCTGGAACAGCACACGCCGGACCAGCTCGCCGCCGCCGGCATCCGCGCCGTGTCCAAGCGCAAGGTGGCCAACCTGCCCTCGCTCGGCTACTTCGCCGGCGACAAGCTCGAAGGCCTCGCCGCGCTACCCGACGGCCGCCTCGCCCTGATCAACGACAACGACTTCGGCATCGCCCCGCAGCCGCTGCCGAGCCCGCCCGACGGCAGCGTGCCGATGGACGCCGAGCCGACGCCGATCCAGCTCGGCCTGGTCAGCTTCGACCAGCCCAGCGGCCTGGACGCCTCCGACCGCGACGGCCCGTCCGGCGATCCGGCGATCGACATCCGCAACTGGCCGGTGTTCGGCATGCACATGCCCGATTCGATCGCCGCGTTCTCCGCCGGCGGCGCCACGTTCTACGCCAGCGCCGGCGAAGGCGACGACCGCGGCGAAGTCGCGCGCATCTCCTCGCTGGAACTCGACCCCGGCGTCTTCCCCGACGCCGCGGCGCTGCAGACCGACGCGCAGATCGGCCGCCTCAACGCCTCGACCATCGACGGCGATCTCGACGGCGACGGCAAGTACGATCGCCTGCAGATCCTCGGCAGCCGCTCGATGGCGGTGTGGGACCGCTGGGGCAACCTCGTCTACGACAGCGGCGATCTCATCGAGCAGGTGACCGCGGCGCGCTTGCCGACCGCGTTCAACTCCGACAACGAAGCGAACGACAGCTTCGACACGCGCAGCGACAACAAGGGACCCGAACCCGAAGCGCTCGCCGTCGGCACCACGGCGTCGGGCCGCACCTACGCCTTCGTCGGCCTCGAACGCGTCGGCGGCATCGTCGCCTTCGACGTGACCGATCCCTACGCGGTGAGCTACGCCGGCTACGTCAATCCGCGCGACTTCGGCGTCGAACTCGACCTCGACGTCGATCCGGCCACGGCCGGCGACCTCGGCCCCGAAGGCATCGTGTTCATCCCCGCCGCCGACAGCCCGACCGGCGAGGCGATGATCGCCGTGGCCAACGAGATCAGCGGCACGACCACGCTCTACACGGTGTCGGAAGTGCTGTTCCGCGACGGCTTCGACGGCGAAGCGATGCGCTGATGCAGGCCCGCTCCGGGGACCGGCACGCCGGTCCCCGGAGCGCACACCGCCGTCGCCGCCGCGTGCGATGATCGCGCCCGCCACTGCGGAGCCCGACGATGACGATGCGAACCGGCCGTGCCGCGATGGCGGCGGCGTGCGGTCTGTTTTCCCTCACGAGCGCAGCCGAAACCTTGCAGGTCGGCCCCGGCCAGGCGTATGCGACGCCGTGCGCGGCGATCGCCGCGGCCGCCGACGGCGACACGATCCTCATCGACGCCGCCGGCCACTACGACGGCGACGTCTGCGCCTGGTCGACGAACGGCCTGACCCTGCGCGGCATCAACGGCCGCCCGCGCATCGATGCCGCCGGAAACAGCGCGCAGGGCAAGGCGATCTGGGTCGTCGCCGGCGACGACACCACCATCGACAACGTCGAACTGTCCGGCTGCCGCGTGCCCGACGCCAACGGCGCCGGCATCCGCCAGGAAGGCGTCAACCTGACCGTGCGCAACGCCGACTTCCACGACAACGAGAACGGCATCCTCGCCGGCGACCGCGCCGGCAGCACGATCACTATCGAACACAGCGTGTTCGCGAACAATGGCGCCGGCGACGGCCAGTCGCACAACCTCTACATCGGCCACGTCGACCGGCTGGTGTTCCGCTACAACTGGTCGCACCACGCGGTGGTCGGACACCTGCTGAAATCGCGCGCCGCCGAAAACATCATCGAGTACAACCGCCTCACCGGCGAGACCGGCGGCAGCGAAAGCTACGAGATCAACCTGCCCAACGGCGGCCTGTCCTACGTCATCGGCAATCTGATCCAGCAGCCCGCCACGACGCAGAACGGCGCCCTGCTCGACTACCTCAGCGAAGGCTTCGGGCAGAACACCGACGACCGCCTGTTCGTCGTCAACAACACCTTCGTCAACGAGCGCGGCAGCGGCACCTTCCTGCAGATCGGTGCCGCCGCGACCACGCCGGTGATCGCGCGCAACAACATTTTCCACGGCGGCGGCACGCCGAGCTCGCAGGCGAGCACCGTGCTCGATCACAACCTCGTCGGCAGCGACGCCTGGTTCGTCGACGCGGCGAACTACGACTACCGCCTGCGGCCCGGCACGGCCGCCATTGATGCCGGCGTCGACCCCGGCAGCGGCGCGGGCCGATCCCTGTTGCCCACGCGCGTGTACGTGCATCCCGCGGCGGGTGCCGATCGCCCGGTCGTCGGCGCGATCGACATCGGTGCCTACGAATGGGTGGGCGACGTCGTCTTCGACGACGGCTTCGACGGGTGGGCGAAGCGAACGCGGCGGTGTTTCGCCGCAGGCCGTAGAGGGAGAGGAATTCCGATCACTTCCGCCGTCATGCCCCATCGCGCACCCTGCCCGGCGCGCGAGGAACGCCCGACGACTGCGCGCCGCTCACTCCCCTTGCGGCATTTCCCGGCACAGCTGGATCGGGTCAGTGCGGACCCGTTTCTCCGTCATGCCCGCGAAAGCGGGCATCCATGGAAAAGAGCGCAACGTGGATGCCCGCTTTCGCGGGCATGACGTCGACTCGGTCGTCCGGCTTTACGCGGGAGGACGGACGGCAATGCGCCGTCCTGCCCCGTCGCACACGCCCCGCCCGACGTGCGAGGAACGCCCGCGATACCGCGCCGCTTACGCCCCCTGCGGCACTTCCTGGTACAGCTGGATCAGGTTGCCGCAGGTGTCGTCGAGCACGGCCGCGATCACCGGCCCCATCGTCGCCGGCGCCGAGCGGAACGTGACGCCGAGGATCTTCATGCGCTTGTATTCCTGCTGGATGTCGCTGACCGCGAACATCGCCGCCGGCACGCCCGCGTCGTACATCGCCTTCTGGAACGCCTTCGCCGCCGGATTGGCGTTCGGTTCCAGCAGCAGCTCCACGCTTTTCGAGCCGTCCGGCGAAACGACGGTGATCCAGCGGTACTCGCCCATCGGAATGTCGGCCCGCTTCACGAAGCCGAGGATGCTCGTATAGAACGCCAGCCCCTTCTGCTGATCGTCCACCATCACGCTGGTCAGCTGGATCTTCATGGTCGCCCTGGTCGAAGTTGCAGACGCCGATTCTGCAAGGGTTGGCGGTTTCGATCCAGCGACGCGCCGCCGAAACGGGGCCGGGTTCACTGACCGGGCTCATCGCAAACGAGCCCGGCTAGGGTTCGCGCGCCCGCCGCACGGGAACGGCGTGAGACGATCAGCACGAGGCGTAGCCCACTGACAACAGCACCGAGCTACGACTGGCCGCACACGCTGTTCTTCGCGGACCTTCCGTATTGGCGCACGCTGGGCCTATGGAACGACGTTCCCGCGGTCGGAATACGAGCAGCTGGCGGAGACGATGCGTGCCCTGCAAGGGTGGATGATCCTGACGATCAACGACCATCCGGACGTCCGGCGGCTGTTCGCAGAGTTCCCGACCAATACCATCGCCATCCAGTACACGGTCGGCGGCAGCGCGAAGGCGAAGTCGGCGCAGGAGTTGATCATCCGTGCTGGACGCTGGTAGGAACGGCAGATATGAAGAACCCGCCATATGGCGGGTTCTTCATCTGACATATAACTCAAAGACTAGACGGCCACGTACTGAACGTACCCGTACCTATCCATGATCAGGAAGCCGAGGACACGACCATTGGGCCGCATCACTCTATAGATGGCTCCCCCGCCAGGGAGATCGCGCTCATGTTCGATGATGACGTCCGGCCCAGCGGGACCTGCATCCCCGGCGAGACCGGCATCTCCGCTCTTATTGCTCTCCGTTCCTAACTCCGCATTCAGTTGGGCGATTACCGACTGCGGAGCCATCACGGTTTGACCGGTTACCGTATAGGTGAACAGGATGCTTGATACCTGCTCGGCCTTACTGATGACCGTCATGGCGAACGGGACATCTTTCCCAAACGTTTTAGTCGTCGTCGTGACATCGTCGTCAGCCGACGCCAGAGGAGCCCCTGCGAAACCCGTCGACAGCAATACAAACAAAAGTGCAGTTTTCAGACTCTTCATGACTATTCCCTTAGTTCATCCATAAAAAAACGCTCAAGCCACCTCTGCCAAGTGGCTTTGCCCATATAGCACTGACCCCGATGTCGAGCAATGGCCCCTAATATGTGCCCGTGCTGAATGATCAGTCCGTTTCCGGTCAGGGGACCAGTTGGGGCATCCGGCCCATTCCGAGTTTCGGCGCTAGCGGGCGCGAGTCGACCTGCTGCCGATCAGGAGGGCGTGAGGAGAGCGCGGGGCGGCAGGATTCGAACCTGCATTGGTCAGGGCCAACGCCCCGGTGCTGTTGCCGTTAGCTACGCCCGCGTCAGGATGGTACCGCAGGCCAGCTTGGTGCACGCGGCGCCCGTCCGACGTAGCACCGTCTATCGTCATTCGCTCCAAACTCGCGGGTCGCGTTGTGCGACACCCATCGCCGTAAGGGGTGTTGATCACGGACAATTGGGTGATACGTCCATTTCGGCACGACGATCAGATTCATCGAAATCGTGGTCGAAGGCATCCTGCGCACGCCTCGAGAGTCCCCGTCGGTCGTTTTGGCGAACCGCGATTTCCAGGAGAAAGGGCCGGGCGGCGCAGGGCCGCCCGGCGCGACGCGTCAGCGTTGCGACCCGCCGCTTTGGCGTTCGATGCGCTGCAAGCGTCGCCGCAGGATTTCTTCGCACAGCGCGGCGATCCTGCGCGCCTGCGTGCCGTAGAACTCGACCGAGCCGTAGCCGGTGTAGATGCGCACGCGGCGCTTCATGGCGGGGATGTGGCACGAGAGTGCGTAGCGCAGTTCTGCGATCTGTAGAGTGAGTTCGTCGGGGGCGTTGTGTGCGTGGCGTGCGTTGCGCATGGCGTTTCTCCGGTTCGCCCGCGACCCGGAGTGGATCGCTGTGGGCGAATCCCTCCCAGCGCCGCGCGCAGGTGCGTCAAGGCCGCGCGCAGCGCGCCCGAAGGGCTTGGCCTTGACGCGCCGAGCACGGCGCTAGGCTGAGACGACCACAGCGAGTCCCTTTGTGATTACCTCGCCCGGTGCGAGTGCCTTTGCTTTTGCAGCCGGAGCCGCAGCTGCGGCTCCGGGACCGAACGCGGGTGCGGTGTCGGTGCCGGCGCGCGAGCGCGACAAAGCCGCAGACGCCCGGCGTCGCGACTCGTTCGTTCGCAGCAAAGAGGAAGAAGGGAGAAAACGAATGGCGACCGCGCGCGGCTCAGAGCACCGCGTCGATCACCTTGGCCAGCTGCGCTTTGGAAACCAGCCCCGTCTGCGTCGCCTGCACCTTGCCGTCCTTGAACAGCAGCATCGTCGGCGCCGAGCGCACGCCGTAGGCGATGGCGGTCTTCGGGTTCCTGTCCATTTCCAGCTTGGCCACCTTCAGCCGCCCGCCGTAGTCGGCCGCGAGCTGTTCCAGCATCGGCGCCAGCGCCTTGCACGGGCCGCACCATTCGCCCCAGAAGTCGACGAGGACGGGGGTCGAGGAATGCAGGACGTCGATGGGGAAGGTGGTGTCGGTGGTGGGGAAGATGTTGGCATTCATTGGCTGACTGACTCGCTCACCACGTCAAGGAAAGTAGCTCTGAACCCGATACTGCTCTCATTTCCGCCGAATTCAACAAAAAGCATCTTGCCAAGGAGGCCTATTCAGTGCAATGTAATCGCGACACAGCTTGTAGGATAATTACAAAATGGCAACCGAACGAGAACTACTAAAAGCTCTAGAAATAAATGCAATCGCGTATCAGAAGGGGGGAAGTGAGAACTTTGATCACGATTTCGCAATTGCCAGCCTATTGAACAAACGTGGCTATTTTATGGTCTTTAATGTTCATACTGAAAGCCAAACATCGGAGCGCGCAGTAGATTTCTTCTCAGTTAATCGCTTATCCGCACGCGGGAGAGCGAGACTTGCTGAGCTCGAAGATTCAGACGAACAAGGGGAAATTTGAAATAAATGCAGGACTCACTCAATCAAACCGGGTGGCAAAAAACTTTTCCATCAGCTGAGGATGGTTGGAGGGCGGCCTACCGCTTTCGACCCTACTTAGCTAATGCGCCAGAATACGAGCTACAAGACCGCCTCACCTATATCCTCCGAAACCTTCTCACGATAACACCGGAGGGAAAAATTAGCCTTTCCAAGGATGAGCATGGCCGCAAATATTGGCTCCAAAAACTGACCCACTTAAATCTTGAATTATGGCGAAGAAATAAGCCACCAATCAATCCAACAAATTTCCCCGACATGATTCCATTCGGAGAAAAAGAACTTGTTCTTTCAAAAACAAATTCGGAATTCATCAAATACACAAAGATACGCCCAGTATTCGCGCGGTATGACGACGCCCCATATGCACAGCGTTTAAAGCAGCAAGGGGAGCTCAGAATCAAGCCCGCCTCAGCATTCAGCGATGTCACACTTGATCATGCGCGCCATGACAATGAACTATCACTTGAAGTGATAACCGCACCATGCGACTACGACCTTGGCCTCGTCGGAAGTGACACTAGGTTGCGTTTCCCAGAACGTCAATGGCTGCGATATTCCTGCAAAAAGCCAAGTGACTTTTATATTTACTGCCTAACAACCTCCTTCGATTTCCGGTACTTTGAAGATTTTTCAATGCGCCCGCCCGTGACGCCCGCCTGCGTTCTTATACGAGACCAAAAAAAGTTTGAACACTTAATCATCGCAGCAGCACAGAGAGAGCTTCCAGATTGGAAGATAAAATTTGGCCCGGCCCGCTATATTGAACCTTACTCCTTAGGAGAGCGTATCTCATGGGCCGGGGAGGACATTTACTTCTTTAAACACCATCGTTACATGTACCAGCGCGAATACAGACTTATTTGTATTCCTCCATCACCAGTCTTTGATACACTACAACCAAAAATTCTCACACTTGGATCATTAGAAGATATAACTGAACTGCTTACACCTAAAGTTTCGCCGACCGCATAACTTGCCCTAATTGCTGCCGAACTCGAATGAATACTTCTTCGATGATAAAAGCGTCAGCGAGGTCGAATAGTATTTCATACAATTTGTTATTACTCTCATACCGAATAAGTACGAGCCCTTGCGGATTTACTTGCGCGCTGA
The DNA here is from genome assembly GCF_042652785.1 of Dokdonella ginsengisoli. Classification (NCBI taxonomy): domain Bacteria; kingdom Pseudomonadati; phylum Pseudomonadota; class Gammaproteobacteria; order Lysobacterales; family Rhodanobacteraceae; genus Dokdonella; species Dokdonella ginsengisoli. The sequence continues at coordinate 247,528 of NZ_JBHSHD010000008.1, forward strand.
CAATATTTTGCACAGTCGGCAACTTCTGCACATCGTCCATATTATCTGACTGAGTCATCACAGCGGTAGGAAGTAATTAGAAAATCGAGCAATGACCCTCAGAGATCGGGCCGGAAACTACCGAGACTAATGCCATTCCTACCCACACTTCGAATACCCACAATTCAAACACGTCGCACACCCATCCATGATGATGACGGCGTTCGTGTTGCACTTGTGGCACATGGTGGCGCCGGCCGGAAAGGCAGCCGCGTCCTTCGCGGCGCTCTCGGCGCCGGCGAGGTTCTCGGAAATGCCAATGGGTCCCCGCGTTCGCGGGGATGACTCTTCGGTCGAAGACGCCGTACCGGCGTCTTCGCTCACCTTAGAATTTTTTTTTGACCGCTCTTCGTAGGCCGCACGCTTCTCGGCGATCAGCTTGCGCTGGGCGTCGTCGAGTTCCGGGTCCTGCAGCAGACCGATCATCTTCATGTGCTGCTCGATGACGGCGCCCAGTTCCGCGACGATGCTGGGCATGTAGACGCCGCCGGCCTTGAAGTAGCCGCCGCGCGGGTCGAATACCGCCTTCAATTCCTCCACCAGGAAGGTCACGTCGCCACCCTTGCGGAAGACCGCGCTCATGATGCGCGTGAGGGCCACGATCCACTGGAAGTGGTCCATGTTCTTGGAGTTGATGAAGATCTCGAACGGGCGGCGCAGTTCGTATTCGGTGCCGGCGTTCAGCACGATGTCGTTGATGGTGACGTACAGCGCGTGCTCGAACAGCGGCGACTTGATCTTGTAGGTGGCGCCGATGAGCGTTTCGGGGCGCTCGACCTTCTCGTGCATCTGGATGACTTCGGCCATCGGCACGGACGGCGCGCTCTCCGGCGCCTGGGCGGCGGGGACGATCCTGGCGGTTTCTTCGGGCTTGACGACGCTGTAACCCTTGATCTTCTTGCTGATCTTCATGGTCTTCACTAAAGGCTGGAACGGGTCGGAACGGGACCGCGAAACCGCGGCGGGGCCGGGGTTCGCGGAAGGAAATATGGGGGTGGCCGGAGCCGGTGTCTTCTGCGCCGCGCGGTTCGGCGGCGGCGCGGGTCGCAGGCCGCGGCGCGACGCTATTTTTTCTTCGCCGTTTTCCGGACGGCTTTCCTGGCGACCTTTTTGACCGCCTTCTTCGCCGCCTTGCGGGCGGGGGCTTTCTTCACGGCCTTCTTCGCCGCGGTTTTCCGGGCGACGGGCTTTCTTGCGATGGCTTTCCTGACGGCGGCCTTCTTCACGGCCTTTTTCACGACCTTCTTCGCGGCTTTCTTGGCTGCCGGCTTCTTGGCGGCTTTCTTCTTCGCCGCCGCATCCAGCTCCGACGCGCTCTTGCGGCGCAGGTCGGCGGCGTGCGCGCGCTGGTAGGTCTGGATGTCCTTGAAGCTGCCGTCGGCGTTGCGGACCGCGTAGAGCTTCTTGCCGGCGCTGCTGTACAGCGTGGTGCGTCTGGTGGCCATGCGCTTCTCCGTCGCGGCACGGACGGTTTCACCACCGGCCGGCCGCCGCGGGGTCGGCCGGTGGCGCCGCAGGATCGCTCCTGCCGGTGGAACCTACCTGCGCTTGCCGGCCTTCTTCGCCGCCTTCTTGGCGGCCTTCTTCGCCGGAGCCTTGCGGGCGGGGGCCTTCTTGGCGGCGGCCTTCTTGCCCGGGGCCTTGCGGGCGGGCGCCTTCTTCGCCGCGGCTTTCTTCACGGCTTTCTTGACGACCTTCTTCGCGGCGGCCTTCTTGACGACCTTCTTGGCCGCCTTCTTCGCGGCGGGCTTCTTGGCGACTTTCTTGACGGCCTTCTTGACAGCTTTCTTGGCGGCCGCGGCCTTGCCGGCGGCTTTCTTAACCACCTTCTTCACCGCCTTCTTCGCGGCGGCGGCCTTCTTCTCGACTTTCTTTTCGACCTTCTTCACCGCGGTCGCGGCGGCCTTCTTGTCCTTGGCGACGACCTGCTTGGCCTTGGCGACGACCGCCTGGACCTTGCGCGCGGCCTGCTTGCGCGCCTTGGACGCCTTCTTGGCGACCTTCTTCGCGGTGTTCTCGACGGCCGCCTTGGCATCGGATGCCGCGGTGCTGACCGAGTTCACCAGTGCGCCGACCGCGTCGACCGCGGCGCTGCCGATCTGGCTGGCGCCTTCCTTCATCTCTTCGAACGTGGAACTGCCGCCTTCGCTATGCATGGTAGGTTCCCCTCTCCTTCGCCTGATGGGTTGGATTATTGAGTACGTTTGCCTGGCAGCACGTCGCGGTGGGCGCCGGGTTCGATCCGTGAGCCTGCTCGGCTCCTAGAACTTGCCGTAATAGCCTTCCTTCAGCGCGTCGAAAAGATTCGCCGCGGTGTGCGTTTCGCCATCGTACTCGATCTGTTCGTTGCCTTTGACCTCCACCACCGAGCCGTCCTCGAGTTCGAAACGGTAGATGGTGTTCTCCAAATCATGCTCCTTCACCAGCACTCCTTGGAAGGCCGCCGGATTGAAGCGGAAGGTCGTGCAGCCCTTCAGGCCCTGCTTGTGGGCGTAGCGGTAGATGTCCTTGAAGTCTTCGTAGGGGTAATCGGTGGGGACGTTGGCGGTCTTGGAGATCGACGAATCGACCCATTTCTGCGCGGCGGCCTGGATGTCGACGTGCTCCACCGGGCTGATGTCGTCGGCGGCGACGAAGTAGTCCGGCAGCTTTTCGTCGACCTCCTGCGAACCCGGAATGGCCTTGCCGTTGATCAATTCGCGATAAGCCAATAGCTCATAGCTATAGACCTCGATCTTTTCCTTGGTCTTGCGGCCCTCGCGGATCACGTTGCGGCTGTAGTGGTGGGCGAAGCTGGGCTCGATGCCGTTGGAGGCGTTGTTGGCCAGCGACAGGCTGATCGTGCCGGTCGGCGCGATCGAGGAGTGGTGCGTGAAGCGCGCGCCGACCTCGGCCAGTTCGGCGACCAGCTCGGGCGCGGTGCCGGCCACGCGCTGCATGTAGCGGCTGTACCGGGCGTGCAGCACGCGGCCGGGGATCGCATCGCCGACCTTCCAGCCGTCGGCGGCCATTTCCGGGCGCTTGCGCAGCATCTCGCCGGTGACTTCGAAGTCGCGCGCCAGGATCGGCGCGGGGCCTTTTTCCTTGGCCAGCGACAGCGCCACTTCCCAGCCGGCCAAGGCCATCTCGCGCGCGACGTCCTCGGTGAAGGCGACCGCGTCGGCGTGGCCGTAGCGCATCTTGAGCATCGTCAGCGTGCTGCCCAGGCCAAGGAAGCCCATGCCGTGGCGGCGCTTGCTCAGGATTTCGTCGCGCTGCTGCGGCAGCGGCAGGCCGTTGATCTCGACCACGTTGTCGAGCATGCGCGTGAACACGCGCACCACTTCGCGGTACTCGTCCCAGTCGAAGCGCGCCTTCGGGCCGAACGGGTCGCGCACGAAGGTGGTCAGGTTGACCGAGCCGAGCAGGCACGAGCCGTACGGCGGCAGCGGCTGCTCGCCGCAGGGGTTGGTGGCGCGGATGTGCTCGCACCACCAGTTGTTGTTCATCTCGTTGACGCGGTCGATCAGGATGAAGCCCGGCTCGGCGTAGTCGTACGTCGAGACCATGATCATGTCCCACAGGTGCCGCGCGCGGATGTGGCCGTAGATCTTGCAGGCGACCAGGCCGTCGTCGCGGGTCACGTAGTTCTTGTGCGTGGGCCAGTCGCGCCAGACCACCTTGTCGGCGTCGGTCAGGTCGATCTCGCCCTGTTCCTTCACGTGCACCGGGAACACCAGCGGCCAGTCGGCGTCCTGCTCCACCGCGTCCATGAAGCCGTCGGTGATCAGCAGGCTCAGGTTGAACTGGCGCAGGCGGCCGTCCTCGCGCTTGGAGCGGATGAACTCCTTCACGTCCGGATGGCTGACGTCGAACGTGCCCATCTGCGCGCCGCGGCGGCCGCCGGCGGAGGAGACGGTGAAACACATCTTGTCGTAGATGTCCATGAACGACAGCGGCCCCGACGTGTACGCGCCGGCGCCGGAGACGTATGCGCCGCGCGGACGCAGGGTCGAGAACTCGTAGCCGATGCCGCAACCGGCCTTCAGGGTCAGGCCGGCCTCGTGCACCTTGTCGAGGATGTCGTCCATCGAATCCTGGATGGTGCCGGAGACCGTGCAGTTGATCGTGGAGGTCTTGGGCTTGTGCTCGTGCGCACCGGCGTTGGAGGTGATGCGGCCGGCCGGGATCGCGCCGCGGCGCAGCGCCCACAGGAAACGGTCGTACCAGTAGTTCTGCTTCTCCGGCGTCGTCTCGACGTCGGCCAGCGCCTTGGCGATGCGCTGGTAGCTGTGATCGATCGACAGGTCGACCGCTTCGCCCTGCTTGGACTTCAGGCGGTACTTCTTGTCCCAGATGTCGTAGGAAGCCGGCTGCAGGGGGATCTCCACTGCGCCGCGTGCGAGCTGTTCCAAACGCACCGTGCTCATGCTCTTTCTTTCTCCCGAATTTCCGCCGGATCTTGAGGTCCGGCTTGCCAACCCACTACCCGATCGATCGTCGTGGCCGCGTCCGCGAAACGGCGCCGCCGGCACTACCCCATAGGTGTGGGGCACTGCACCGTCTACGACAACCTGCCGATCAGATTCCGCCCCCGTCGCCGGAATCCTTGCCTATCGTGCCGCCATTGAACTCAACCCAATGTATAGGCTTTGTGAACATGCGTGAACACAAGATGTTGTGCCAGCGGCGCACTAACGTACGCCTGCACGCCGACGTTGGCAAGCACTTTCTCGGCCGCGCCGCGCGCGCCGGCCGAAGCCTGAACGGCACCTGCGCGGACCGCTTGAAGCGGCGGAAACCGGACACGATTTGCGCGGTCTGCAGCATGCGTCGATGCTTGTCCCCTTTCCTGCCGCCAAGGATGCGTTCCATGCCCTCGTTGCCCCGCCCATCCGCCCGTTTCCGCCGTCCCCTGCTGTCCGCGCTCGTGCTGGCCGCGATGCTCGCCGGCGGCGCCCACGCCGCGCTGCCGCCGGCGGTCGACGGGCAGGCCCTGCCCTCGCTCGCGCCGATGCTGGAGAAGACCACGCCGGCGGTGGTCAACATCGCCTCGAAGACGCGCGTGGCCGTGCGCAACCCGTACTTCGACGATCCGATCTTCCGCCGCTTCTTCGGCGTGCCGAACATGCCGCGCGAGCGCGTGCAGCAGTCGCTGGGCTCGGGCGTGATCGTGGATGCGAACAAGGGCTACGTGCTGACCAACAACCACGTCGTCGAAGGCGCCGACGACATCTCCGTCACCGTCGCCGACGGCCACACGGTGAAGGCCAAGCTGATCGGCACCGATCCGGACACGGATCTGGCCGTGCTGCAGATCCCCACCGGCAAGCTGACCGCGCTGCCGCTGGCCGATTCCTCGCAGCTGCGCGTGGGCGATTTCGTGGTCGCCATCGGCGAGCCGTTCGGGCTCGGCCAGACGGTCACCTCCGGCATCGTCTCCGCGCTCGGCCGCTCGGGCCTGCGCGGCTCGGGCTACCAGAACTTCATCCAGACCGACGCCTCGATCAATCCGGGCAACTCCGGCGGCCCGCTGGTCAACCTGCGCGGCGAGCTGGTCGGCATCAACTCGATGATCTACTCGCCGTCGGGCGGCAACGTCGGCATCGGCTTCGCGATCCCGTCCAACCTCGCCGCCGACGTGATGCGCCAGCTGATCCAGTCCGGCGAGGTGAAGCGCGGCGCGCTCGGCGTGGAGGCGCAGGACGTGACGCCGCAGCTGGCGAACATGCTCGGCATCGACGACCGCAAGGGCGCCGTCGTCACTCGCGTGCGCGCCAAGTCGCCGGCCGAGAGCGCCGGCCTCAAGCCCGGCGACGTGATCGTCTCGCTGAACGGCAAGACCGTCGCCAGCGAACAGGACCTGCGCAACGTCGAAGGCCTGACCGCGCCGGGCGCGGCGGTGGACGTGGGCGTGCTGCGCGAGGGCAAGCCGCTGACCATCAACACCGCGCTGAAGGTGAACGAGACCGTGGTGCTGAAGGGCGAGACGCTCGACCCGCGGCTGGCCGGCGTGCAGTTCGGCGAGATCTCCGACGGCCTGCGCCGGCAGGGCGTGGGCGGCGTCAGCGTAACGCGCATCGCCGAGAACAGCCGCGCCTTCGCCACCGGCCTGCGCAACGGCGACCTGATCGTGGCGGTGAACCGCCGCGACCTGGAAGGCAGCACCGATTTCAGCCGCCTGGTCGGCGCGCATCCGCGCCAGCTGATGCTGACCCTGCTGCGCGGCGAGGAAGCGTTCTACCTGCTGCTGCAATAGCGCTGCGCATAATGTGAAGTTCGGCGCCGCAAGCGATCCGGCTTGCGGCGCCGCTGGCGCCTGCGTGATAAGGTTGCGCCTTCATTTTCCGACCCTTACGCGCGAATCCCCACGCCATGCTGCTACGCCGTCTGTGCACTCCGCTCGTCCTCGCGATCTCCCTGCTCACGGCCGGCCCGGCCCTGGCGCAGAAGAAGCCCGCCGCCGCCGCGGCGTCCGCCGACGATCTCGTCTGGCGCGGCGACCACGCCACCGGCCGCTCGCTGATGGAGGACCTCGCCAAGCAGTACGCGAAGGAGAAGAAGGGCAAGATCTCGCTGCAGCCGTTCAGCACGCTGTCGGGCCTGGACGCGGTAGCCGCCGGCAGCGCGGACTTCGCCGGCAGCGCGCGCGCCAAGTACGCGCGCCGCAGCGAGGAAGCGGCGCTGAACTTCATCCCGGTGGCGCTCGACGGCGCGGTGCTGATCACGCACCCGAAGAATCCGGTCGGCAACATCACGCTCAAGCAGATCCACGACATCTACTACGGCCGCATCAAGAACTGGAAGGACCTGGGCGGACCGGACAAGGAGATCAACCTGTACGCGATCGCCTCGCCGCTGGACGGCGTGGAGTACAGCTTGCGCGAACTGGTATTCCGCAACGGCGACCAGCGCGTGGCCGCGCCGCGTCTGTACATCAACACGGTCAAGCTGGAAGAAGCCGTCACGCTCGATCCGGCCGGCCTGGGCCTGTCGACGATGGCCGGCACCTACGCCAACAAGAGCGTGAAGGCGCTGACCGTCGAAGGCGTCGCGCCGAACACCGCGACGGTCGGCGACGGCAGCTATCCGCTGTACATCACGCTGTACCTCGCCGAGCTCAACGACTCACCCAAGCAGGCGGCGATCGAGCGCTTCCTCGCCTTCCTCGAGACGCCGACCGCGAAGGACATCCTGCGCCGCCACCAGCTGACGCCGTACTCCGACGCCAGCGCGGTGATCGCCAAGAACGAGCAGCGCATGGCCTACATCGACGCGCAGGTCGGCCGCAACGCGGCCGCTTCCGCCGCGGCCGCTTCCGCCGCGGCCGTCGCCGCCGCGTCGGCGCCACCGCCGACTCCGGTGGCCGCGCCGCGCGCCAGCCTCGAAGCGAAGACGCGCATCGCGCCGACCGCCGAGACGACCCTGGCCGCGCGCGAGAACCTCGCCCGCGCCGAGGCGAAGAAGGCCGACAAGGCGGCGGTCGCCAAGGCCGCGCCGAAGAAGCCCGCGGCGCCGAAGGCGGCGGTGGCGAAGAAGGCCGACGCCGGCGCCAAGAAGACCGAGAAGGTCGCCAAGGCCGCGCCGAAGGACGCCAAGGCCAAGAGCACGGCGAAGGCGGAACCGGCGAAGAAGCCGGCGGCCTCGTTCGGCAACGTCACCAGCGGCGCGAGCGGCGGCTGACCGGTACGGAAATCCCCGCGCGGCATCGATGCGCATCCTCGCGCTTTCGCTGGACCTGGACGACACGCTGTGGCCGGTCGCACCGGCCATCCAGCTCGCCGAGCGCGCGCTGGACGACTGGCTGCGGCGCCACCACGCCGCCGTCGCCGAACGCTGGCCGATCGCGGCGCTGCGCGAACTGCGCGACCAGGTCTCGGCCGAGCGGCCCGACCTCGCCCACGACTTCACCGCGCAGCGCCTGCTGACCCTGCAGCACGCGTTCGCCTCCTGCGGCTTCGGCGACGAACACGTCGAGGCCGCGTTCGAGGTCTACTTCCAGGCACGCAACCGCGTGGAGTGCTACGCCGACGTGGCGCCGGCGCTGGCCGCGCTGTCGGCACGCCTGCCGCTGGTGAGCATCTCCAACGGCAACGCCGACCTCGCGCGCATCGGCCTGCGCGGGCACTTCGCGCACTGCATCTCGGCGCGCGAGTTCGGCGCCGCCAAGCCGGACGCGGCGATCTTCCACGACGCCTGCGCGCGCCTGGGCGTGGCGCCGGAACACGTGCTGCACATCGGCGACGACGCGCATCTGGACGTCGTCGGCGCGCATCGCGCCGGCCTGCGCACCGCCTGGATCAACCGCCACGACGCGGCGTGGACGCACGCCGAGGTCGAACCCGATCTCCACCTGCGCGACCTGGACGAACTGGTGCGCTGGATCGACCGCCGCGCCGCCTGACCACGAATGCACCGAGGAACCGAAATGGACGCCTGGATCACCGCCACCGATGCCGCCGACGCGATTCCGCTCATCGCGGTCGATCGCGAGAGCTTCCCCGCCGTGGCCGTGGCGCTCGGCGACGACGCGCAGCGCTGGTGCGCGGCGAACGACTTCGCCGGTGAAGCCGGGCGCTTCCTCGCCCTGCCGGGTGCCGGCGGCACGGCCGCGGCGCTGCTCGCCGGCTGCGACCGCCGCGACGCGGTGTTCGCGCTGGCCTCGCTGCCGCTGCGCCTGCCGGAAGGGCGCTACGCGCTCGACGCGCGCGGCCTGGCGCTCGACGCCGGCGAGGCCTCGCTCGGCTGGGCGCTCGGCGCGTACCGCTTCTCGCGCTACAAGAAACCCTCGCGCAGGGCGGCGCAGCTGGTCGTTGCCGACGACGTCGCACAGCGCACGGCGCCGCTGGCCGAAGCGATCTTCCACGTGCGCGACCTGATCAACACGCCGACCGAGGACATGGGCCCGGCCGAGCTCGCCGGCAGCCTGCGCGCGCTGGCCGAGCGGCACGGTGCGGGCTATCGCGAATGGGTCGGCGACGAGCTGCTCGCCGCCAACTTCCCGACCATCCACGCGGTCGGCCGCGCCAGCCATCGCGCGCCGCGCCTGGCCGAGCTGACGCACGGCCCGGCCGATGCGCCGCACCTGGTGCTGGTCGGCAAGGGCGTGTGCTTCGACACCGGCGGCCTGGACATCAAGCCGGCCGACGGCATGCGCTGGATGAAGAAAGACATGGGCGGCGCCGCGCACGCGATCGGCCTGGCCGCGCTGGTGCTCGCGGCGAAGCTGCCGCTGCGCCTTTCCGTGCTGATTCCGGCGGTGGAGAACGCGATCGCCGGCAACGCCTACCGCCCCGGCGAGATCGTGCGCACGCGCGCCGGGCACACGGTGGAGATCGACAACACCGACGCCGAAGGGCGCCTGGTGCTGTGCGACGCGCTGGCCTACGCGTCCGAGCAGAAGCCCGACCTGATCCTCGACTTCGCCACGCTGACCGGCGCCGCGCGCATCGCGCTCGGCCCGGAGCTGCCGGCGCTGTTCGCCAACCGCGACGAGATCGCCGACGGCCTGCTCGACGCAGCGCGCGCGACGCGCGATCCGCTCTGGCGCCTGCCGCTGTGGCGGCCGTACCTGACGATGCTCGACTCGCACGTCGCCGACCTCGCCAACTCCGGCGCCTCGCGCCACGCCGGCGCGATCACCGCCGCGCTGTATCTGGAGCGCTTCGTGCCCGAGGCGCAGCCCTGGGCGCACCTGGACGTGTATTCCTGGAACGATTCCGACAAGCCCGGCCATCCGCGCGGGGGCGAGGCGCAAGGCCTGCGCGCGTATTTCGAGTTCGTGAAGCGGCGCTACGCGCGCGCGTGACGATGCGAGCGGCGCGAAGCGCGTCCTCGCGCACGCGCTCGTTCGCATCCACGCACACGGCGACGTCATGCCCGCGAACGCGGGCATCCCTTGAAGACGGCGGGCGAATGCGATGACGTCGACGTTGGCGGATTTCTACGACGCGGAACTGGCCCGGCACCACCGGCACCTCGTCGCGGCTGCCGGCGTGGGGCCGCGCGACCGTGTGCTCGACATCGGCTGCGGCGCGGGACAGACCACGCGCGACGCCGCGCGTGCCGCGCCGGAAGGCGAAGCGCTCGGCGTGGACGTCTCCGCGCCGATGCTGGAGATCGCGCGGCGACGCGGCGCGGAGGAAGCGCTGCGCAACGTCACGTTCGAGCAGGCGGACGCGCAGTTCCACGCCTTCCCGGCCGCCCGCTTCGATCTGTGCATCAGCCGCTTCGGCGTGATGTTCTTCGCCGACCCCGCCGCGGCGTTCGCCAACATCGGCCGTGCCCTGCGACCGGGCGGGCGCCTGGCGTGGATGGTGTGGCAGGACCAGGAGCGCAACGAATGGTCCGTCGCCGTCCGCCGGGCGCTGGCGACGGAAACCGATTCTCCGACTGCCCTGGCCGCGTTCTCGCTCGGCGATCGCGCTGTCGTCACGCGACTGCTGAGTTCGGCCGGCTTCGTCTCGATCGGTTTCGCGCAGGTGCGCGAGCCGGTCTTCTACGGCCCGGACGTCGATACGGCCTTCGAGGCCGTCGCCGGCTTCCCGTTCGTGCGCGAAGCGCTCGCGCGCACGGACGAACCATCCGGCGAGGCGGAGCGACGGCTGCGCGACCTGCTGGAGGCGCACAGGACCGCCGAGGGCGTGCTGTTCGATTCACGCGTGTGGATCGTCACGGCGACTCGCGCGATCGGATAGCTGAGAGCATGCGACGACCGCCGGGCCGGCGCCGGCGCGCAGACGCCCGCCCACGCATCCGGTCGGCCTCCCGGCTCTGCGGGAAAGGCCGTCCGGACGCAGAGCTTCAACCCTCGGCCACCGTCTCCAGCAGCGGCGAGGCGAACATCGCCTGCGGCGAGATCACGGTTTCCTGCAAGGGCACGGCCTTGCCGTAGCGCTCGCGCAGTTTGGCCCGCACGAGCGGATCGTCGAGCGCGAAATCGCCGAGCTTCTGCCGTTCGCCGAGCTGGACGCCGAGCGCGCGGTCGTACAGTTTCCAGACCAGCTCGGAGCAGTAGATGCGCCGGTCCGACCATTCGAACGCGGCGTCGTAGGGCTTGCCTTCGAAGGCTTTCGCAGTGCGGCGCAGGCGCTCGACCTGCGATGCGGAAAGCGGCGTGCGCGGACGCTTGACCACGTAGTGCCCGCCCTCGCCGCGCGCCAGCCATGTTTCGAGCGGCGTGTAGCGCACCGTCCGTTCGGCCTCGAAGACGAAGCGGCGGCCGTCGCGTTCGAGGATCACGCCCATGTGGCTGTAGCGCGAGCGCGTGGCTTTCTGGATCGCCGCGCTCTGTGCGGAGCGCGAGGTCTGGAAGACGACGTCCCCGTCGACGACGGCGGGTGCCGCTGCCGTACGGCCGGCGGCGAACCCCAGCAGCGCGGCGGCGCACGCCGCGACCAAGGCCGACCGGGGCGTGCGCACGGCGGCGAGCGGGCTTCGGCTCAGTCGACCTGCGTCGACGCCGCGCCGTACGGCAGGATGCGCGCGGCGAGCTTGGTGTCGGTGCGGATCAGGCCGATCTCGTCGGCGAGGATGTGCGCGGCCTCGTCGAGCACGACGTCGCGCTTGTCCTTGGCCTGCTTCTCGCGCTCGACGTCGCTGGTGATGCTGCGCTCGTCGGGCTGCAGGCCGTCGTCCTGCAGCACCGCGTTCTCGTCCTTGGCGGACGGATTGTCGGTGTTCTCGCGTTTCTGCGCGGCACCGCCATTCTTCTTGTCGTCGAGCGCGATCTCGGCTCCGCCGTCGACGTCACCCTTGCGCGTGCGGGGCTGTACGCCCGCGTTCTCGTGGATCTTCTGCACCGTCTTGCTGGCCGGATCCGCGGCCGGCGTGGCCGAGTTGCTGGCCTGGTCGCGCGACTTGCGCTTGGCCTCCTGCTCGTCGCGCTCCTTGCGCCGCGCCTGCTCGTTCAGCGACACGGTCTTCTCGGCGCGCAGCTTGCGCACGTCGGCGATGTCCGCCTCGAAGTTCTGCCATTCCACGTTCTTGGCGGTGCGCGCGCCGTGGCGCTCGACCAGCATCGGCACGACCGGCTTGAGGTCGGCGACCGGCGCGTACTTGGCCGGCGGGATCGACGTCCACGGCAGCGCGTTGTCGTAGCTCGACTCGCCGAAGTCCTTCGCGTCGACCGTCAGCGGGAAGCTGATGTCCGGCGTCACGCCGCGCAGCTGGGTGGAACCGCCGTTGATGCGGAAGAACTGCGCGATGGTCATCTTGACCTCGCCGAAGGTCGGCTTCTCGTTGTGCGCGACGTCGTCGAGGTCGACCAGGTTCTGCACCGTGCCCTTGCCGAACGTCGGCTCGCCGACGATCAGGCCGCGGCCGTAGTCCTGGATCGCCGCGGCGAAGATCTCCGAGGCCGAAGCGGAAGCGCGGTTGACCAGAACGGCGAGCGGGCCGTCCCAGGCCATGCCGGGATTGCCGTCTTCCTCGGCCTCGACCTGGCCGCCGGCGTTGCGCACCTGCACGACCGGACCCTTGTCGATGAACAGGCCGGTGAGGTCGGTGGCCTCGGCCAGCGAGCCGCCGCCGTTGTTGCGCAGGTCGACGATGACGCCGTCGACCTTGTCGGTCTTCAGCTCGCCGAGCAGCCTTTCGACGTCGCGCGTGGCGCTCTTGTAGTTGCGGTCGCCGCGGCGGCGCGCGTCGAAGTCCTGGTAGAACGTGGGCAGCGAGATCACGCCGATCTTGCGCGTGCGCTCGCCGTCCTTGACGTCGATGATCGACTTCTTCGCCGCCTGCTCCTCGATGCTGACCTTCTTGCGGGTCAGATCCAGCATGACGTGCTTGCCGTCGGGACCGGCGTCGGCCGGCAGCACCTCCAGGCGCACGACGGTGTCCTTGGCGCCGCGGATCTTCTCCACCACGTCGTCCAGGCGCCAGCCGATCACGTCGACGATCTGCCCGTGCTCGCCCTGGCCGACGCCGACGATGCGGTCGCCGACCTTCAGCTTGCCGGACAGCGCGGCGGGGCCGCCGGGCACGATCTCGCGGATCGCGGTGTAGTCGTCGTCACGCTGCAGCACCGCGCCGATGCCTTCCAGCGACAGCTTCATCGCGATGTCGAAGTTCTCCGACGCGCGCGGGCCGAGGTAGTTGGTGTGCGGCTCGATCGACGAGGCGTACGCGTTCATGAAGGTCTGGAACACGTCCTCGCTGTTGAGCTGGCGCACGCGGTCCAGGTAGTTCGCGTAGCGCTTGTCGAGCGTCTCGCGGATGTCCTTGTCGGCCTTGTTGGCCAGCTTCAGACGCAGCCAGTCGTTCTTGACGCGCTTGCGCCACAGGTCGTCCAGCTCGGACGTCTCCTTCGCCCACGGCGCCTTCTCGCGGTCGTACTGGTAGGTCTCCTCGACGCCGAAGTCGAAGCCCTTGGCGAGCAGCGCGCGCGCATAGGCGACGCGGTCGCCGACGCGCTGCTGGTAGATGTTGAACATCGCGTACGGCGCAGTGAGATCCTGGTCGTAGATCGCGTCGTCGAGCTTGTCCTTGTATTGCGAGAACTTGTCGACGTCGGCCTGCGTGAAGAACAGCTTGTCGCCGTCGAGCGAATCGAGGTAGCGCTTGAAGATCTGCTCGCTCATCGCGTCGTCGAGCGGCGTCGGCTTGTAGTGGAACCGCGTCAGGAAGCGCGTCGCCCACACGGCCGCCTCGGCCTGCGAGGGGGTCGCCTTGAGCAGCGGAGCGCCGGCTTCCTCGGTCGGCTTGGCGAACGCCGGCCCGATCAGGGCGGTCAGCGCAACGGTCAACAGCAACTTCCGCATCGGTTTCACCATGGTTTGTGCGCGGGCCCTCCCGCGCAGAGATCATCGGAACGGATTTTCGAGCGTCTCGCGCGGATCCTTCCGCGCCAGCTGCGATCAAGACTGCGCGACCGGCGCGGAGTTTTCAATTCCGCGCGCGGCGCTCCCTGCGAAGCGGGGGCACCCAGACCATCGCTCATGCGACCTGAACGAACCCCGCGGCGTGCGCCATCTCGTCCGCGTGGTACGAGGAGCGCACCATCGGACCCGAGGCGACGTGCTCGAAGCCGATGCGGTAACCGAGCTGCTCGATCGCCTTGAACTCGTCCGGCGTCCAGTAGCGCAGCACCGGATGATGGTGCGCGCTCGGCTGCAGGTACTGGCCGATCGTCACCATATCGACATCGTGCGCACGCAGATCGTTCAACGTCTCCTCGATCTGCTCCCAGGTCTCGCCCAGGCCGAGCATGATGCCGGACTTGGTCGGCACGTCCGGATGCTGCGCCTTGAAGCGCTTGAGCAGGTCCAGCGACCAGTCGTAGTCGGCGCCGGGGCGCACCTCGCGGTACAGCCCGCGCGGGGTTTCCAGGTTGTGGTTGAACACGTCCGGCGGATTGCCGGCCAGCGCTTCCAGCGCGCGTTCCATGCGGCCCTTGCCGCGGAAGTCCGGGGTCAGGATCTCGATGCGGATGCCGGGGTTTTCGAAGCGCACGGCACGGATGCAGGCGGCGAAGTGCGCCGCGCCGCCGTCGCGCAGGTCGTCGCGGTCGACCGAGGTGATGACCACATACTTCAGGCCCATGTCGCGGATCGTGCCGGCCAGGTGCGCCGGCTCCAGCGGATCGGGCGCCTTCGGCCGGCCGTGCGCGACGTCGCAGAACGAGCAGCGGCGCGTGCAGACCTCGCCGAGGATCATGAAGGTGGCGGTGCCCTTGCCGAAGCATTCGTGGATGTTCGGGCAGGACGCTTCCTCGCAGACCGTGACCAGGCGGTTCTCGCGCAGCTTGGCCTTGAGCTTGGCGACGGCGTTGCCGGGCGGGATGCGCACGCGGATCCACGACGGCTTGCGCAGGGTCGGCGCGTCGGCGAAGGCCGCGCGGTTGCGCGCGATCTTGTCCTCGCCGAGCTGCTTGCCGAGAGCGGATTCGTCGACGGGCGTATGGAGAACAGCCAGCGGAATGGTCTTGACGTCGGTCATGCGGATTGAGCGACGCGCACGGCGTCGCCGGTGGCGGAAAGGGGGAGTTGCGCCGCGGCCGTCTGCGGCATCAGGCCGAATTGTCGCGCCAGCTCGCCGATCAGGACGGTTTCGACCTCGGCCAGCGAGCCAGGCCCGCCCAAGTCTAGCACCTGGGTGACGGCCAGGCCCTGATAGCCGCAGGGATTGATGCGGTGGAACGGTTCCAGGTCCATGTCCACGTTGAAGGCCAGGCCGTGGAACGAGCAGCCGCGCCGCACGCGCAGGCCGAGCGCGGCGACCTTGGCGTCGCCGACGTAGACCCCCGGCGCGCCGTCGCGGCGCATGGCGACGATGTTCCAGGTATCGAGGGTGTCGATGATCGCCTGCTCGATGCGGTGCACCAGCTCGCGCACGCCGACCTTCAGCCGGCGCAGGTCGAACAGCGGATAGGCGACGATCTGGCCGGGACCGTGGTAGGTCACCTGGCCGCCGCGGTCGACCGGCACCACCGGGATCTCGCCCGGCAGCAGCACGTGCTCCCACTTGCCGGCCTGGCCGAGCGTGAACACCGGATCGTGTTCGAGCACCCACAGTTCGTCGGGCGTGTCCGGACCGCGCGTATCGGTGAAGGCCTGCATCGCGCGCCAGACGGGTTCGTAGGGCTGCCGGCCGAGGCGGCGGACGAGGACGGGCTGGGACATGATCGCGTAGATGGGTTCGCTGGCTCGTTTCACAATCGCCGCGTGCGGCCGGACCGCGCGCCCGACGCCTTGCTAGACTGGCCGCATTGCCACGGGGGAGTCGCGTCATGCGCAGCAGGACGGCTGGGGCGGGCATCGTACTCGCATTCTCGTTGTCGCTCGCGGCCGCGCCGGCCTTCGCCAATACCGAGCAACCCGTCGTCGTCATCGACCGGGACGCCGATTCCCCGCTCGGCGCGTACCTGCGCGCGCAGCTCGAACTGTTCGACGCGCTGCGCAGCGACGCCTCGCCGCGCCGGCAGGTGCTGGCCGCGCGCCTGTACGTCGACGACGAGGGCGTGCCGGCGGCCCTGCGCCCGAAGCGCCGGGACGTGGCGGCGAACGCCGCGCAGCTGGCGCGCGGCGACGCCGTCGTGCAGTGGATCGCCGCCGATTCCGGCAGCTATTACTCCAGCCAATGCGGCCCGACGCACTGGCCCGAGGCGGAAGTCGCCGCCCTGGTCCGGCTGGAGCCGGACAACGCCGGCGCGCTGCAGTACGCCGTCGCGCTGGCGCACGCGAAGGACGACCGGCCCGCACTCGACGAGGCGCTCTCGCGCATGGCCTCGGCGACGCGCGCCGACGATCATTCCGGCGACGAGGTGGCCGAATGGCGCGCAGCGCTCGTCGCCCACCCCGACACCGGTTTCGGTGCCTTGCGCGAGGACGCCTCGGCCGAGGAACACGCCTTGCTCGGCGCCCTGCAACGCGCCGATTCGGGTTCCGCTCCGGCCACCGATGCCCTGGAAAGCGTCTGCGCGCCGGACGGCAACGTCGAGCAGGCCTGGCAGCGCCAGGGCTGGTGCGTCGACGCCGGCGCCTTGCTGGCCGGCAAGGGCAACAGCTTCGCCTTGCGCGAAACCGGCCTGAAGATGCTCGCCGCCGCCGGCGCCACGCCGGGCGATGTGGCCGAACTGCAGCGCCAGCTCGACTGGCTGAAGGCGCACGCGGCCAACCCGCTGGTCAATCCTGCTGCATTCCACGACGCGCTTTCCGACCTGGTGGCGGACTGGCGCGGCGCACCGGGCCAGATCACCGCGACCGAGCGCCGGCTCAAGCGCCTCGACCAGCCGCTGACGCCGCCGGCCGGATGGCGCGAAGCGGACGCCGAAGAAGAACCCGAAGATTCCGCCGCGCAGGACGCCTGGCAGGCGTACGTGCGCGCCCTGCTCGACGACATGCGCGGCAGCGCCGACGTACACGCGCAGGCCCTGGCGCTGGCGTCGGACAAGCTCCTCGGATCCTGGCTCGGTACCGGCGGCCCCGCGGACGCGACCAAGGACGCGCCGGCGCCCGATGCCCTCGCCGCGCTGGCGGCGGCGAACCCGGACGACCTGCTGGTGCAATGGGTCGCCGCCACCTCGGGCAGCGACGCCGCCGGCGCCGCGATCGCGAACGTGCAGCGGCTCGACGCCGACAACGCAGCGGCCTGGGGCCTGTCGCTGTCCGCAGCCGATGCGGACACGCCGGCGCTGCTGCAGCGCATGGCGGCCGCGAAACGCTACGACGAACATCTCGCCGACCTGCTCGCGCCGTGGCTCGCCGCGGTGCGCAAGCGTCCGATACCCGCGGAAAACCTCCACGCCTCGTTGCTGCCGTCGGCGGCGGCCGAGAATCTCTCCGCCGATACGGCGGGCAAGGCCACGGCGCTGACCTTCGCCACGACGAGTTCGACCGCTGCATCGCACTTCGGCCGCGTGCATGCCGCTTGCAGGAAGCACGGCGACGCGGACGCGCAGCGCGATGACGCGTGCGTCGCGATCGGCCGCCTCATGCTGAATTCGAGCTACACGGTCATCAGCGCGCTGATCGGCAGCGCGGTCCTGCGCGAAGCCGGCCCGCTCTCACCGGGCGACCAGCAGCGTGCGCGCGCGATTGCCTGGTGGCAGGAAAGCCAACTGGGCGCGCTCGCCGATGGTGCCGGCCTCGACGCCTACTTCGACGATTTCGCTTCGACCGGCAGCGAAATCGAGGCACTGCGCCTGGCGGCGACGCGGGCCGGCAAGGCCGAACCGCCGGCGGAGTGGAAATCGCCGGCGGAAAAGCGCGCGGAAAAAAAAGGAAAGTGAAGCGCGCCTGGCGCCGCGCGGATTGCCCCGGCGGCGCCTGGGCGGCTCAACGGCAAGCGCGGAGCGGAACGCTCACAGCGTCCAGCGTATCCCCGGATCGGCACGCAGCGCCGCGTGCGCGGCGTCGTATTTCTCGCGCGTGGGACAGGTGAAGCTGGCGGTGACCGCGACGTAGTTGCCTTCGCGCGAGGGGCGCACCTGCACCGCGTCGGCGAGCACGACCAGGCCGAGGCCGGCGAGGATCGCCGGCACGCGGTGCTCGAGGTCGGCGGTGGCGCTGCCCATCGCGGTAATCTCGAACACGCCGGGGAACTGGAAGCCCTGGTCCGGGTTCTGCGGCTGGATCTCGTCGAGGTCTTTCATCCGTTCCCCTTCGGCGCTTCGGCCGACACGGCCGGGCCGGCATCGCCCTTGAACCACATCCAGAACCCGTCCGAAAGGCGCTTGAAGAAGCCGCCTTCGCCGCCGTCGCCGAGCGCGACCAGCGGCCGCTCGAGCAGGGTCTTGCCGTCGAGCGTGACCTTCAAGGTTCCGACCTGCTTGCCCTTCTCGATCGGCGCGATCAGGCGCGAGGGCATCTCCAGGCTGGCCTTGAGATCGCCGTAGCGGCCGCGCGGGAACGTGATCAGCACGTCCTCGGAGACGCCCAGCGGCAGCTTCGCCTCGACGCCCTTCCACAACTCCGGCTCGGCCAGCGGCTTGCCGGCGACGTAGAGCTTCTGCGTCTCGAAGAAGCGGAAACCGTAGTTCAGCAGCGCCTGGTTGTCGTCGGCGCGCTGCTTCTCGCTCGGCGCGCCCATCACCACCGCGATCAGGCGCTGGTCGCCGCGCAGGGCCGAGGTGGCCAGGCAGAAGCCGGCCTCGGAGGTGTGGCCGGTCTTGATGCCGTCGACGGTCGAGTCGCGCCACAGCAGCGTGTTTCGGTTGTGCTGCTTGATGCCGTTCCACTCGAAGTCCTTGACCGCGTAGACCTTGTACTCCTCGGGATAGTCGTGAATCAGCGCGCGCGACAGCAGCGCGATGTCGTGCGCGGTGGTGTAGTGGTTGGGATTGGGCAGGCCGCTGGCGTCGACGTAGTTCGTACCGCTCATGCCGAGCTTGGCCGCGTACTGGTTCATCAGCTGGGCGAAGGTCGCCTCGGAACCGGCGGTGTGCTCGGCCAGCGCGATCGCGGCGTCGTTGCCGGACTGGATGATCATGCCGTAGAGCAGGTCCTTCAGCGGCACCTGGCTGTTGAGCTGCAGGAAGCTGGTCGAGCCGTCGGTGCCGGCGCCGCCCGAGCGCCAGGCGTTCTCGCTGATGGCGACCTTGTCGTCCATCTTGATCTTGCCGTGCGCCAGCTCGGCCGAGACCACGTAGGAGGTCATCACCTTGGTGATCGACGCCGGCGCGACGCGCGCGTCCATGTTGCTCTCGGCGAGGATCTGGCCGCTGGTGTAGTCCATCAGCACCCAGGCCTTGGCGTCGATCGTCGGCGCCGGCGGCACCGGACCGCTGCCGGGCGCGCCGGGCACCGCCACCGCGGGTGCCGCGGGCTTGGCCACCGGCTGCGGGGTCGGCAGGTTCGGCTGCGCCGCGGCGGGTGCCGGCGCGTGCGCTGCGGCAGGCGCGGGCGCGGGCGGTGCGGCATGGGCGCAGGCCGCGGCCAGGAGCGAAGCGAGCAGGGCGGGCCGGATCAAGGCGGGCAATTTCATTCGGGACTCGGATCCTTGCAAGGCGCAAAGAAGGAATTGTCGCAGAGCATGCCGGCCAAAACACCCCGCCGCCGGATTCGCCCGGCGCGCGGTATGCCGCGCGTTCAGCGCTCGATCGCCACGCGCGGCGCGCCGAGGCCGAGCTGTTCGATGCGCGCGGTCATCGCGTCGGCGGCGTCGACGTCGGCCAGCGGACCGACGCGCACGCGGTGCACGGTGCGCCCGTCGATCGTCGCCGACTGGATGCCGACGCGGTCGAGGCCGGCGCGCGTCGCGTTCGCGGCGGCGCGCTCGGCGTTCGCGCGGTCGCCGAACGCGCCGATCTGCAGATAGATGCGCGGCGCGTCGTCCGCGGCCGTCTCCTCGGCGCGCGCGGCGAGCGGTCGCGCCGGCGCGACCGAAGCGATGCGGGTCGGCGGCAGCGCATCCGGACGCTCCGGATCGATCGCGCGCACCTCGACCACGCCGGTGCCCTTCGGCCACACGCCGATCTTGACCGCGGCCGCGTAGGAGAGGTCGATCAGGCGGTTCTCGTGGAACGGGCCGCGGTCGTTGACGCGCACCACCACGCTCTTGCCGTTGTCGAGATTGGTCACGCGCACGTAGCTGGGCAGCGGCAGCGTCTTGTGCGCGGCGCTGAACGCGTACATGTCGTACGGCTCGAACGAGGAGGTCATGTAGCCGTGGAACTTGTTGCCGTACCACGAGGCGATGCCGCGCTCGCTGTAGCCGCGTGCGTCCGGCAGCAGGCGGTAGGTGCGGCCGAGCACGCTGTAGGTCTCGCGGTTGCCGTAGCGCGAGCGCGGCTCGGCCTTGGGCACCGGTTCGGGAATCTTGCTGACGTCGATCGCCGGCGCGTCGGGACCGCCGTCCTGGTTCTTGTGGTAGCGCTCGGACTGCGGCCGCGAGGTCTCCGCCGACGGCCGCTCGCCGCGCTGCACGGACGCCGGCGCACGCGCCTCGTCGCGGCGCGGCTTGTGCCCGGCGCAGGCGACCAGGGCGAGGCCCAGCAGCGCGACGACGAGCGCGCGCAGCCGGTTCACGACGACGGGTTTTCCGCCACGCCGGCCGCGATCTCCTGCGCCAGCTGCCACACCGCCATCGAGTACAGCGGGCTGCGGTTGTAGCGCGTGATCACGTAGAAGTTCTTGAAGGTCAGCCAGAACTCGGGGCCGCGCTCGCCCTCCAGCTTGAGCAGGGTCGACGGCGTTTCCGCCTCGACGCGCTCGAGCGGCGCGTAACCCCACGCCTCCAGCTGTTGCAGCGTGTACGCCGGCTCGGAATTGGCCGGCGCCAGCGCCTGCGCGTCGCCGGCCGGTTGCGCGCGCACGGTCACCGGCTGGTCCTTCTGCCAGCCGTGCGCGGCGAAGTAGTTGGCCACGCTGGCGGTAATGTCGGGCAGCGAATTCCACAGGTCGATGCTGCCGTCGCCGTCCTCGTCCTTCGCCCACTGCGCGATGCTGGTCGGCATGAACTGGCCCCAGCCCATCGCGCCGGCGTACGAGCCCTTCAGCTCGTCGATCGGGTAGGCCAGGTGCTGGTCGCCGAGCAGGAACAGCTGCTTCAGCTCGCCGCGGAAGAACTTCGCGCGCGGCGGATAGTTGAACGCCAGCGTCGACAGCGCGTCGAGCACGCGGTACTTGCCGGTGATCTTGCCGTAGCTGGTCTCCACGCCGATGATCGCGACGATGACCTCGGGCGGCACGCCGTACTCGCCGCCGACGCGCTCGAGCAGCTCGCGGTTGGCGCGGTAGAACGCGACGCCGTCGACGACGCGCTTGTCGGTGACGAAGATCGGGCGGTAGTCCTTCCACTCGCGCGTCTTTTCGGCCGGGCGCGCGATCGCGTCGAGGATCGACTGCTGCGTCTTCGCACCGGACAGGGTCGCCAGCACGGCGGCCTCGTCGGGGCCGCCCTCCTTGGCGACCTCGGCGGCGAACGCACGCTGCTCGGCGGTGGCGTCGATCGGGCGCGGCGCAACGGATGCGGCCGACGCCGCCGCGTGGCCGAAGAGGGCCAGCGAGCCGATAAGGACGAGACGGGTTCGGATCAACGGAAAACGTTCAGGGGCTTGCACGCGGGCTACTCTACCATCGCCGATGCCGTTTTCGCGCTCCGCCGGGGGCGGATCGTACGCGTGCCGTCGGCATTCTCCGACGCGGTTTTCCGCGCTCGACCGACGCGATTTGCCGATCGCGCCCATCGGCGCACGCGCTCCCTCCGCGGCACCCTGCGAAGGTCCGCCGGATGCGCGACGCAGGCGGACGTCCCGTCCCTGCCAAGGAGAGCCGATCATGACGTTCCGCCAGCCGAACCTGCCGTCCGCCGTGCTGTTCGCCGCCGCCCTCGCCTCGAACCTCGCCGCCGCCCAGACCGTGCCCAACTACGGCGACGTCTACGGCTACTTCACCGACGATGCGCAGTACGAGTCCTGGTACACGCTGACCACGCAGCTGCGCCGCGGCTTCGACGACGTCTGCGGCGACACCTTCTGCGAGGGCGACTACGCCAATATCCAGTCGCTCGGTTATCGCTGCTCGATCGAGCAGTCCAGCGGCACGATCGGCCGCTGCCTCTGGCTGTTCGCCGGCAGCTACGAGGACATCGACCCGGCCACCGGACATTTCACCGTGACGAAAGGGTTCTGGCGCTGCCGCACGCCGCTGGCGCCGGGCACCACGATCGACGCCCTGCTCGCCGCGCTGGCCGGAGACGATCCGCTGCACGCGCCGCTGCCGGGCTCGTCGGCGACGATCTACGACGGCCTCGTCGACTGCCTGTGACGCCGGTCCGCCCGCGGGCGCCGTGGCGCGTCCGCGGGCCTCGGCGCGTGCCGGCCGTCAGCCGCGCGCGATCGGCGTCTTGCGGTGCGCGTGGATCGACATCAGCACGCCGAAGCCGGCCAGCAGCGACACGGCCGAGGTACCGCCGTAGCTGATCAGCGGCAACGGCACGCCGACCACCGGCAGCACGCCGGTGATCATGCCGCCGTTGACCACGACATAGACGAACAGCGACATGCTGATCGCGCCGGCCAGCAGGCGCGAGTAGGTGTCCTTCGCCTCGGCCGCGATCCACAGGCTGCGCGCGATGATGAACACGTACAGGGCGAGCAACAGCAGCACGCCGACCAGACCCCATTCCTCGGCGAATACCGAGAAGACGAAGTCGGTGGTGTGCTCGGGCAGGAATTCCAGCCGCGACTGCGTGCCCTGGTGCCAGCCTTTGCCCCACAGGCCGCCCGAGCCGACCGCGATCTTCGACTGGATGATGTGCCAGCCGTTGCCGAGCGGGTCGGCTTCGGGATCGAGCAGGGTCAGCACGCGGTTGCGCTGGTAGTCGTGCAGGAAGTGCCAGCCGACCGGCACCGCCGCGGCGAACGCCGCCAGCAGCATGCCGATGCGCCACCAGGCCAGGCCGGAGAGGAACACGCCGAACGCGCCGCTGGCGGCGATCAGCAGCGCGGTGCCGAGATCGGGCTGCTCGGCGACGAGGCCGCCGGGGATCGCGATCAGCACGCCGACGACGAACAGCGTCGACCAGTTCGGCGGCAGCGGCCGGCCGTGCAGGTACCACGCGACCATCATCGGCATCGTCAGCTTCAGCATCTCCGACGGCTGGAAGCGCACGAACTTCAGGTCCAGCCAGCGATGCGCGCCGCGGCCCTCGCCGAGCACGGCGACCGCCACCAGCAGCAGCACGCTGCCGGCGTACAGCCACGGCGTCCAGTTGCGCAGCAGCTGCGGCGGAACGCGCGCGATGGCGAACATGAACGTGAGGCCGAGCGCGAAGCGCATCGCCTGCGAGACGACCACGCCGCGGTCGAGGTCGCCGGCGCTGTACAGCGTCGTCAGCCCGATCCCCATCAGCAGCAGCAGCGAGCCGAACAGCGGCAGGTCGATGCGCGGCTTGCGCCAGAGCGCACCGAGCCGGTAGCGCAGCTGCGCGACCGCCTCGTCGATCACGGCGCGGCCTGCGCGGGTTGCCGCAAATCCGCCGTCGTGGCGGATTTGCGCGCCGGCGAGTCCGGCGCAGGTCCGGATTCGACCGACGTAGCGGCGGCGCCCAGGCGCGACTGCTGCTCCTGGTCGCCGGGCAGCCAGGCGTCGAGGATCTTGCGCGCGATCGGCGCCGCGTCCGACGCGCCGCTGCGGCCGGCCTCGAGCGCGACGATGACCGCGATGCGCGGCTCCTCCGCCGGCGTGAAGCATTCGAACAGCACCTGGTGGCGCTCGATCGGGCTGGCGCTGATGCTGGTCCAGGTCTCGTCGGTGCGCGAGAAGCGCTCGGCGGTGCCGGTCTTGCCGGCGATCACGTACGGAAACCCCTCGCCGAGGCCGCGCGCGGTTCCGCTGGCGACCACGCCGATCATGCCGTCCAGCACGGCGCGCCAGTCGGCCGGGTTGTGGATGACGCTCGGCAGCGGCCGCGCCTTGTCGACCATCTCCAGCGGGCGGTCGATGCCGCTGACGACCGCGCGCAGCAGGTGCGGCACGTGCGGCACGCCGCGGTTGGCCAACGTGGCGAGCGCGTTGGCCAGCTGCAGCGGCGTGACCACCCAGTAGCCCTGGCCGATGCCGGCGATCACCGTCTCGCCGGGGAACCATGGCTGCTTGTAGCGCCCGCGCTTCCACTCGCGCGAGGGCAGCACGCCGCCGCCCTCGCCGACCAGGTCGATTCCGGTCGGCCTGCCGAAGCCGAACTTGCCCAGGTACCCGCTGAAGCGGTCGATGCCCATATCCAGCGCGAGCGAATAGAAATACGTGTTGACCGAACGCGAGATGGCCTGCTGCAGGTCGACGCGGCCGAAGCCGCCGCGCACGTCGTCGCGGTAGGCGCGCGACTGGCCGGGGATGAAGAACTCGCCGGTCGACAGCACCGTGTCGCTGGGCTTGCGCAGGCCGAGCTCCAGGCCGGCCAGCGCGACGAACGGCTTCATCGTCGATCCGGGCGTGTAGTTGCCGCGCAGCAGGCGGTTGAGCAGCGGCTTGTTCGGCGCTTCGAGCAGCGCCGCGTAGTCCGCCCTGGAAATGCCGTTGACGAACAGGTTCGGGTCGTAGCTCGGCACGCCGACCATCGCCAGGATCTCGCCGTTGCGCGGATCGATCGCCACGGCGGCGCCGGCGCGGCCGCCGAACGCGGCCTCGGTGGCTTCCTGCAGGTGCGCGTCGATGGTCAGGTACAGGTTCTCGCCCGGCTTGGGCGCCACGCGCGCCAGCGGCTCGCCGATCGGACGGTGGTCGGCGTTGACCTCGATCTTCTCGTAGCCGGGTTCGCCGTGCAGGCGGTCCTCGTAGAAGCGTTCGATGCCGGTCTTGCCGACGTGGGTGGTGCCGGCGTAGTCGTCCTTGTCCAGCCGCGCGAGGTCGTCGTTGTCGATGCGGCCGACGTAGCCGACGGTGTGCGCGAATTCCGCGCCGAGCGGGTAGGAGCGCGTCAGGTACGGCACGACCTCGACGCCGGGAAAAGCCCAGCGGTTGATCGAGAACCGGGCGATCTCCTCCTCCGACAGCTTCAGCCGCAGCGGCACGCCCTGGTAGGAGCGCTTGCCCTTGCGCAGCACGTTGAAGCGCGCGACGTCGTCCTCGCCGATCGGCACGATCCTGCCGAGCGTCTCGAACAGGCGCGGCAGGTCGCCGGCCTGCTCCGGCGTCACCTCGAGGCGGAACGCGGCGACGTTCTCGGCCAGCAGCAGACCGTTGCGGTCGTAGATCAGGCCGCGCGCCGGCGCCAGCGGGCGCGTCAGCACGCGGTTGGCGTCCGAGCGTGTGCTGAACTCCTCATGGCGCACGATCTGCAGGAAATGGAACCGCGCCGCCAGCGCCGCCAGGCACAGCACGATGATCAGGAAGCCGGCCAGCGCGCGGCGCCGGAACAGCGCGTACTCGTGCCGGTTTTCCTTGATCGGCTTGAACGAGGTCGGCACGGGATCGGCCTATCGCGCCGCGGCGACCCGCGCCGGCAGCGACGGCTGCGCAGGCGGGGCGGGAGCGAGGGAACGGATGGCGGCGGCCACGGTGCGGGCTCCTATTCGCCGCCGCGCAGGCGCAGGCGCAGGTCGTCCAGCAGCAGGAACACGAGCGGCCACATCAGCATCCCGGTCGCCGGTGCGATCCAGAACGTCGACGACGGCATCGCCTCGCCGGAGAAACCGCGCACCATCAAGGTGACGATGCGGTCGTTCAGCAGCAGCGCGAGCACCGCCAGCGCCTGCTGCCACATCGGGAAGAAGCGCAGGCGCGCGCGGAAGCGCAGCACGATGAAGGCGAGCACGACCAGGCGCAGCGCCTGCTCGCCGAGCAGCTCGCCGGTCAGCACGTCGCCGGCGAGGCCGAACAGGAACGCAAAGCCCAGGCCGACCCGCTCGGGCAGCTCGATCGCCCAGTAGATCAGCACGATGCCGACCCAGTACGGCTTGAGCGGCAGCAGCAGCTGCGGCAGCGGCATCATCTGCAGCAGGAAGGCGGCGACGAGGCTGCCGAAGAACAGCCAGCCCTGGCCGCGCAGGCGCGTCATGGCGTGGTCTCCTCGGGCGGAACCGGGTCGGGAGCCGGAGCCGGAGCCGGCGCGGTCTCGGTCGCGGCCGGCGCAGGGCCGGACAGCTCGGCCGGCGGACCGACTTCTTCCTGTGGCGTCGGCGGCGGCCCGTAGGGTTGCGGCTGGTCGTGCAGCAGCAGCACCTCGCCGCTGCGATCCAGCGCCGCCGCGGGCCGCGCGACGGCGGCGGCGAACATGCCGCTCTGGTCGTTGCTGACCGAGCGCACCTCGCCGACCGGGAAGCCGGCCGGGAAACGCCCGCCCAGCCCCGAGGTCAGCAGCCGGTCGCCGACCTTCACGTCGGCGCTGATCGGCACGTTGGGCAGTTCCAGGCGGTCGATCGCGCCGCTGCCGTAGGCGATCGTGCGCACGCCGCTGCGCTCGACCACCACCGGAATCGCATGGGTCGGATCGGTGATCAGCATCGCCACCGAGGTGTTGGGCAGCACCTCGACGATCTGCCCCATGATGCCGTGCGCGTCGATCACCGGCTGGCCGATCTCCACACCCTGGTTGGTGCCGGTGTCGAGCATGATGCGGTGGCGGAATGGATCGAGGTCGACGTCGACCAGCCGCGCGAACTGCACCGACAGGCCGAGGTTCTTCTGCGCGTCGAGCAGCGCCTTGAGGCGCGCGTTCTGCGCGATCACGGTGTCGAGCCGGTTCAGGCGGGCCTGCGCGAGCAGCAGGGCCTCGCGCAGCTGGCGGTTCTCGCCCGCGAGCTGGTCCTGCGTGACGACCGCGGTGCGCGTGGCGCGCGCCACATCGGCCGGGAACGCGGCGAGGCGGTAGATGGGTTCGACCACCGCGCTGCCGGTGCGCCGCAGCAGCTCGAGATAGCTGCCGCGATGGTCGAGCACCATCAGCATGACCGCCAGCGCCAGATAGA
The DNA here is from genome assembly GCF_042652785.1 of Dokdonella ginsengisoli. Taxonomy (NCBI): domain Bacteria; kingdom Pseudomonadati; phylum Pseudomonadota; class Gammaproteobacteria; order Lysobacterales; family Rhodanobacteraceae; genus Dokdonella; species Dokdonella ginsengisoli. Next base: position 274,394 of record NZ_JBHSHD010000008.1, read on the forward strand.
CGATCAGCTTGAGCGTGCTGACGGCGCCTTCGGCGAACAGCGTGGCGTTGTCGGGTCGGGCGATCGCCATTTAGGCCGGGAACGGAGAATCGAGGATCGGGAATCGTAGAAGCGGAAAATCGGCAGCCACCAGCGCGGGAAAACGGTGCACGGCGGCTCTCGAAGCGAATGGGGAAAACAACGCGAGAATATCGCCGTTCCGGCGCAAGCGTCCGGCTTCGCCGATTCCCCTATTCCCGACTCCCGATTCCCCGCCTCACTCCGGCGCGAAGAAATCGCTGCCGTGCTGGTCGATCAGTTCGAGCGCGCGGCCGCCGCCGCGGGCGACGCAGGTCAGCGGATCATCGGCGACGTGCACGTGCAGCCCGGTTTCCTCCGAGATCAGCCGGTCGATGTCGCGCAGCAGCGCGCCGCCGCCGGTCAGGATGATGCCGCGCTCGTAGACGTCCGAACACAGTTCCGGCGGCGTCTGCTCGAGCGCGCCGCGCACCGAGCTGACGATGCCCGACAGCGGCTCGTGCAGCGCCTCGAGGATCTCGTTGGAATTGACCGTGAAGTTGCGCGGCACGCCCTCGGCGAGGTTGCGCCCGGACACCTCGATTTCCTTGACCTCCGACTGCGGGAACGCGCAGCCGACCTCGAACTTGATGCGCTCGGCGGTGGACTCGCCGATCAGGGTGCCGTGGTTGCGGCGCACGTAGTTGATGATCGCCTCGTCGAAGCGGTCGCCGCCGATGCGCACCGACTGCGAGTAGACGATGCCGTTGAGCGAGATCACCGCGACCTCGGACGTGCCGCCACCGATGTCGAGCACCATCGAGCCGCGCGCCTCGTGCACCGGGATGCCGGCGCCGATCGCCGCGGCCATCGGTTCCTCGATCAGGTACACGTCGCGCGCGCCGGCCGATTCGGCCGACTCCTTGATCGCGCGGCGCTCCACCTGGGTCGAGCCGCAGGGCACGCAGACCAGCACGCGCGGGCTCGGCCGGAACATGCGCGCCTTGTGCACCTTCTTGATGAACTGCTTGAGCATCTCCTCGGTCATCGTGAAGTCGGCGATGACGCCGTCCTTCATCGGGCGGACCGTGTTGATCGCCGCCGGCGTGCGTCCGAGCATGCGCTTGGCGTCACCACCGACCGCCGCCACCGAGCGCGGTCCGCCCGGTCCGCGGTCCTGGCGGATCGCGACGACCGAGGGTTCGTTCAGCACGATGCCCTGGCCGCGCACGTAGATCAGCGTGTTGGCGGTACCGAGGTCGATCGAGAGATCGTTGGAAAAGAGTCCGCGTAGACCTTTGAACATGAGCGCGGCGCCAGCCTTTTGAGTGCGAGAGAAAAGCGCGCGAGTTTAGACAGCCGCGGCCGGCCGGGCAAGGTCGGCGAAGTTAAAAAACCCTTGCCCGACGCGGATTTCCGACGCACGCCGGCGTATCGAAGCGGCCCCGCGGCGGGCCGCGCCGGGCCCGGATTCGCCCGCGGTCCGCCTCCTCGCGGCCACATCGGCCTGCGCCGCTTTCGCGCCGCCTGCGCGAGCGCACCACCGCGGCGATCCTGCGCCCGCCGCGCGGGCAAGGCGCCGGATCCGCGCAAGGCGGCGGCGCGTCGGGTAGACTTCGGCGGTTTGGCGCCGCGCAAGGCGCGCCGCGCGTTCCCGCTCCCTTTTTCGGAATCGTCGATGTCCGCACTGATCTGTGGTTCGCTCGCCTACGACACCATCATGGTGTTTCCGGACCAGTTCAAGAAACACATCCTGCCCGACCAGGTGCACATCCTGAACGTCTCGTTCCTGGTGCCGCGCATGCGCCGCGAATTCGGCGGCTGCGCCGGCAACATCGCCTACAACCTGAAGCTGCTCGGCGACGATCCGATTCCGTTCGCCGCGGTCGGCCAGGATTTCGGGCCGTATCGCGAGCACATGAAGCAGTGCGGCATCCGCCTCGACCACGTCAGCGTGTTCGAGGACCTGTTCACGCCGCAGTGCTTCATCACCACCGACCTGGACAACAACCAGATCACCGCCTTCCATCCGGGCGCGATGCTCAATTCGCACGAGCACCACGTGCGCGACGTCGACGGCGTGAGCTTCGGCATCGTCGCGCCGGACAGCCGCGACGGCATGCTGCAGCACGCGCGCGAGTTCGCCGAGAGCGGCGTGCCTTTCATCTTCGATCCGGGCCAGGCCATGCCGCTGTTCGACGGCGCGGAGTTCCGCGCCTTCATCGAGCAGGCCGACTACGCCATCGTCAACGACTACGAGTCGCAGCTGCTGCAGCAGCGCACCGGCTGGAGCGCGAGCGAGATCGCGCAGCGCGTGAAGGCCTACGTCGTGACCCAGGGCCCGAAGGGCTCGACGGTCTACACCGGCGGCACGACCATCGCGATTCCGCCCGCGCAGGAGCGCCGCATCGTCGATCCGACCGGCTGCGGCGACGCCTACCGCGCCGGCCTGATCTTCGGCCTGATGCGCGAGATGGACTGGCCGACCACCGGCCGCATTGCCTCGCTGATGGGCACGCTGAAGATCGAGCACCCCGGCACGCAGAACCAGCGCTTCAGCTACGACGAGTTCGCCGACCAGTTCAAGCAGCAGTTCGGCTACGCGCTGGCCTGAGGCCGGCGCCGCAACCAGGATTCCGAGGAGTTCGCCGATGTCCGCTTCGTCCCGCTTCGCACGCGTCCTCGCCGGCCTCGCGCTCGGCGCCGCCGTCCAGGCCTGTACGGCGAAGACGCCGGCGGTCGAGATCAAGGGCCGCACCTTCAGCATCGAGATCGCCGAGGACGACGCCTCGCGCGCCCACGGCCTGATGGGACGCGACAGCATGCCGACCGACCACGGCATGCTGTTCGTGTTCCAGGACGACGCGCCGCGCGCGTTCTGGATGAAGAACTGCAAGTTCCCGCAGGACATGCTGTTCTTCGACGCCGAGCGCCGCCTGATCAGCGTGCAGCGCAACGTGCCGCCGTGCCTCTCCGATCCGTGCCCGGCGTATTCCAGCGGCGCGCCGGCGCGCTACGTGCTCGAACTCAACGCCGGACAGGCGGATGCGATCGGCGTGCATCCGGGCGACGAGCTGACGATTCGTCGCTGACGGGACCGAAATCCAGCCAGCCGTCCTGTCCGAGGGTGAACCCCTCGCGCAGGCCGTGCACGCAGATCAGGCCGTGACGGTACGGCACCGGAACGACGTCGCGGTCGACGTGACCTTCCTCGATGGGAATGAAGACGCGCATGGCGGCTCCTGTGGTTGACTGCGTACAGTCAAACAAACGCGGGTGCCGCGGGCGTGACGGAAAGAGGACGAATTGTGGCGGCGGGAAAGCCGCCGCGAACGGCCGGCACGCGTGGATCGCCGATCGCTCACGCGCTGCGCGATGCCGTCGTATTCGATGGATGCCCGCGGTCGCGGGCATGACGTCCGCGTGGGAACGAGGCCGTCCGGCCGCGCCGCCGGCCTCAGATCTCGACCATCTCGAAATCGGACTTGGTCACGCCGCAGTCCGGGCAGGTCCAGGTCTCGGGCACGTCTTCCCAGCGCGTGCCCGGCTCGATGCCGTCCGCCGGCCAGCCCTCGGCCTCGTTGTAGATGAAGCCGCAGACGACGCACATGAAGGTGCGGAAGGGAGCGTCGGCACGGGCAACGGATTCGGACATGCGGCGGAATGATTCTGCGGGCGGAAGCCGCGTATTCTCCCAGCTTGTCCCCGCGCGCGAAAGCCGATGACCCAGACCCCGTTTCCGCCGCTGCGCGGCCTGTACGCGATCACCGACGGCCCGCGCGCGGACGTGGTCGAGGCCAGCGCCGCGGCGCTGGCCGGCGGCGCACGCCTGCTGCAGTACCGCGACAAGACCCATGATGCGGCACGCCGCGCGGACGAGGCGCGCGCCCTGCAGGCGCTGTGCGCCGCGCACGGCGTGCCGCTGATCGTCAACGACGACGTCGAACTCGCCGCCGCGGTCGGCGCGGCCGGCGTGCACCTGGGCGAGGACGACCTCGCCGTCCATGCGGCGCGCGCGCGGCTCGGCGCGCACGCGATCGTCGGCGTGTCCTGCTACGACTCGATCGAGCGCGCGCGCCGGCTCGCCGCGGCCGGCGCCGACTATCTTGCCTTCGGCGCGTTCTTCCCGTCGCCGACCAAGCCGCAGGCGCGCCGCGCGACGACCGGCCTGCTGCGCGCGGCGAAGCCGCTCGGCCTGCCGCTGGTCGCGATCGGCGGCATCACGCCGGACAACGCCGCGCCGCTGGTCGACGCCGGCGCCGACTGCCTCGCGGTGATCTCGGCCCTGTTCGGCGCGGCGGACGTGTGCGCGAGCGCGCAGCGCTTCGCGGCGCTGTTCGAGGCATCCGGTTCTTAGGAGCGGCAAGAAGGATTTCTCGCAGAGGCGCGGAGAACGCAAGAGAAAGACAGAAGAGGAAAAAGCATCAATTCTTCCTCTGCGTTCTCTGCGCCTCTGCGAGAGACGCTCTTTTGAAAGACGCTTTTTGCCGCACTCCGCCTCCGGAAACGGACTTGGCCCGTGTAGCATTCGAACTTCGATGAACCCTTACCGAGCGCCTCTCCGCGAGGGAGCGGCTCGATGCCGAGACGCCCATGACGACCAACCACGAGCTTTTCCAGCGCGCGCTCGCGCGCATTCCCGGCGGCGTGAATTCGCCGGTGCGCGCCTTCAAGTCCGTCGGCGGCGAGCCGTTCTTCACCGCACGCGCCGACGGCGCCTTCCTGTGGGACGTCGAGGACAAGCGCTACATCGACTACGTCGGCTCGTGGGGCCCGATGGTGGTCGGCCACAACCATCCGCACGTGCGCGCGGCGGTCGAGCGCGCGATCCAGAACGGCCTCTCGTTCGGCACGCCGTGCCCGGCGGAAGTGACGATGGCCGAGACGATCGCCGAGCTGGTGCCGTCGATGGAAGTCGTGCGCATGGTCAACTCCGGCACCGAGGCGACGATGTCGGCGATCCGTCTCGCGCGCGGCGCGACCGGGCGCACGCGCATCGTCAAGTTCGAAGGCTGCTACCACGGCCATGGCGACGCGTTCCTGGTCAAGGCCGGGTCCGGCGCGCTGACCTTCGGCACGCCGACCTCACCCGGCGTTCCCGATGCGCTGGCCGACCTGACCCTGACCCTGCCCTACAACGACCTCGAAGCGGCGCAGAAGCTGTTCGCCGAGGCCGGCGACACCATCGCCGCGCTGATCATCGAGCCGGTGGCCGGCAACATGAACTGCATTCTGCCGCGACCGGGCTACCTCGCCGCGCTGCGCGAGCTGTGCACGCGCCACGGCGCGCTGCTGATCTTCGACGAAGTCATGACCGGCTTCCGCGTCGCGCTCGGCGGCGCGCAGGCGCTGTACGGCATCACGCCGGACCTGACCACCTTCGGCAAGATCATCGGTGGCGGCATGCCGGTCGGCGCCTACGGCGGACGCCGCGACCTGATGCAGCAGGTCGCGCCGGCCGGCCCGATCTACCAGGCCGGTACGCTCAGCGGCAATCCGGTCGCGATGGCCGCGGGCCTGGCGATGCTGGACCTGATCCGCGTGCCGGGTTTCCACGACGAACTCGACCGCCGCACGCGCCTGCTGACCGATACGCTGCAGGCCGCCGCCGACGAGGCCGGCGTGCCGCTCAGCATCAACCGCGTCTGCGGCATGTTCGGGCTGTTCTTCACGTCCGGCACGGTGGAAACCTACGCGCAGGCGACCGCCTGCGACGTCGCCGCGTTCAACCGCTTCTTCCAGGCCATGCTGCAAGCCGGCGTCTACCTGGCGCCGTCGGCGTTCGAGGCCGGCTTCGTCTCGATCGCACACACCGAGCAGGTCATCGCCGACACGTACCAGGCCGCGCGCGCCGCGTTCGTGCAAGCAGCCGCGCGCTGAACGCGCGCGGCGGCGAAGAAATCGTCGCCGCCTAGTTCGCGGCAACGGGCCTGTCGTCCTGCCGGTAGACGCGGCCGCCCTTCATCACGAAGACGACCTTGCGCATCGTCGCGATGTCCTGCAGCGGATCGCCGGGCACCGCGACGACGTCGGCGAACTTGCCGGCCTCGAGCGTGCCGAGGTCGGCGGATTTCTTCAGCAGCTCCGCCGCGTGCGTGGTCGCCGCCTGCAGCGCATAGGCCGGCGGCATGCCCGCTTCGACCATGTAGACGAACTCGCGCGCGTTCTCGCCGTGCGGGCAGGCGCCCTCGTCGCTGCCGAAGGCCACCTTCACGCCGGCCTTGTAGGCGCGGCCGGCGCCCGCCTGCATCAGGTTGCCGAACGTGCGCATCCTCGCCGCCTCCTGCGGCGATTCGCTGCCCCACTCGTCCGCGTTCTCGGCGACGATCTTGCCGACGCAGATCGTCGGCACGAACCAGGTGCCGTGCAGCTTCATCAGCTCGGCGCTGGCTGCGTCGATGAAGGTGCCGTGCTCGATCGAATCGACGCCGCCGAGCACCGCGCGGCGAATGCTCTCCGGATCGTGCGCGTGCGCGCCGACGGTGAGGCCGTATTCGCGGGCGGTGTCGGCGACGGCCTTGATCTCGGCCAGGGTCATGTGCGGGATGGCGCCGCCGGGCTGATCCTCGAACAAGCTGCTGGAGGCCATGATCTTGATCGTGTCGACGCCGTCCTTGTAGTGCTGGCGCACCGCCTTCATCGCTTCGTCCGGGCCATTGGCGATGCCGTTGTTCGGACCGAGGTCGCGCTGCAGGTCGGCGCGCAGCCCGACACTCCAGTCGGCGTGACCGCCGGTGCTGCCGATCGGACGTCCGGCGGTGAAGATGCGCGGGCCGGGCACGATGCCGGCGTCGACCGCGTTGCGCAGCGCGACGGTCTCGTTGTTGATGTCGCTCATGTCGCGCACGGTGGTGAATCCCGCCTGCAGCGTGCGCTGCGCATGGACGACGGAACGCACGGCGAAGTCGGCGAGGTTCCAGCGCAGCGGGTCGGCGTCGGTGGTCAGTGAAAGATGCGTATGCGCATCGATCAGGCCCGGCAGGCAGGTCGCGTCGCCGAGGTCGATCGCCGTCGCGCCGGGCACTTCGATCCGCCCCGGCTTGATCTCGCGGATGCGCTCGCCCTGCACCACCACCGTGGCGGCGCCGAGCCGCTGGCCGGCCTTGGCGTCGAACCAGTGGCCGCAGTGCAGGGCCAGCGCCGCAGCGCCCGGCGCCGGTGCCGGGTCCGGCGCGGTGGCTGCCATCGCCGGGACCGCGGTCGCAGCCGCAACCATCAGCACGGCGGCGCCTGCCCAACGGCAGCGACGTCTCCGGATCGTGCTCAGCACCATCGCGCCCGTCACCATCGCGCTCGTCACCATCGCGCCCGTCACCATCGCGCTCATCGACATCGCGCTCATCGACGCACCCCTCCCTCCGGCGCTCGGAGGAGCGCTGCGGACAGCAATCTCCCCGATCGCCCGGCCCGCAGCCAGGCCCATTGGTCAGCCCTCGCCGGCCTCGCGCTCCCATCGCGCCGCACACGTGCGGCCGGCCGCACGCGGACGCGCTTGCGTGCGCGTACCCGCGTCGCCGGAACGGCGCGCCGGCATCGATCGAAAAAAATGACGCAAAGCGGCCCGGTTGGGTGATTTCCCGGACGAGGGCGATCGTCGCCCGACCCACTCGACCCGGAGCATCGCCGTGAACACCGATACCAATGTCCTTTCGCCCAACCCCGGCGTCGCCGCCAACGTCGACATCGACACGCTCGACGTGTCGGACAAGTGGAAGCGCTACTTCAAGGGCATGCAGAAGTACGGCGGCGTGCAGGCGCCGCTGCTGAAGTCGCTGCCGCCGGATCGGCGCAAGGCCGCGCTCAAGGAGATGGCACCGCCGATCTCGAGCTTCGCGCTGGCCTTCGTGTTCGGCTTCTTCTACTACCTCGTCAAGGGCATGTGGAAGAAGGGCCTGGTGCTGCTCGCGTTCGTGCTGGTCGTCGTCATCACCGTGAGTTTCCTGCTGTACCTGGTCGGCGGCGAAACGCTGGCCAACGCGACGCGCTTCCTCGGCGGCGCGATCTTCGGGATCATGGCGCCGCGCGACTTCTACGCGTTCAAGGTCGACGGCGACGACGGCTGGATGCCGGTGCGGCCGTTCTGAGCATCGCGGCCGGAACCTCGCCATGAACGCTTCTTCCGCCGCGCCGGAGCCGATCGCCGCATCGGCTCCGGTCGCCCGCCCCCGCTATCCCGGCGTCGTTTCCGGCTGGCTGATCGCCGATCTGCTCCTGTGCGTCTTCAACGCCGGGCTGGCGCTGCTCGGACTTTCGCTGCTGCTGGACGGCGACCCGGGACCCCTGCCGCTGTCGACCGCCCTGGCCGAGACCGCCATCCACGCCGGCATCGCGGCGTTCGGCATTCCCGGCAACGCCCTGCTGCTGCGCTATCGCCCGGGTGGCGCGATGCTCGCGAAGATCGCGCTGCTGTTCGTCGGCGCCGGCGTCGCCGTGTCGCTGTACGAGCTTCCGCTGCGCCTGGCCGACCCCGAAGCGACCTGCCCGCCGGAGACCATGGTTGCCGGGGCCGTCGTCGGGCTGTTCTGCCGGATCACACTCAATCTCGTCTACTTCGGCATGCTGCGGCGCGCAGCGCGCTTCCTCGACCGTCTGCCCTCGCCTGCGCGCTGAGGATCGCCGTCACCGGCGGCGCGCGGCCGCCTCGACGAGGCGCTTCACGTGCGGATCGACCAGCGGCGATTCGCGCAGGAACTTCGCGTTCTCGGCGATCAGCGCAGCGGAGTCGGCGCCGCCTTGCTGGCGCCGGCACAGGCCGAGGATGAATCGCGCATAGGCCAGGCGCCATTGCGTCACCGGCGCCAGCGTCGGCTCCCGGTTGTGCGCGATCACCGTTTCGACGTCCGTCGAAGCGGCGCAGCGTCCCTCCAGCGCATCGAACTGCGCCAGCAGGTAGCGCACGGTCGCGATCATCCGCTCGTTCGACGCCTGATCGAGGCTGACCAGTCCGTCCAGCGCCTCGCGCGCGTGGCGGCGCGCGGCGTCGAGATCGCCGAGATCGCGCTCGTCCTCGGCCAGCTCGGCCTTCAGCAGCTGCACGTCGAAGCTGCTCCGGTCGCCGTTGCGCTCGAGCACCTCCAGCGCCTGGCGGTGGTAGGTGCGCGCGCCTTCCGCGTCGCCCTTGTACTGGCGGATGTTGCCGAGCAGTTCCAGCACGTCGTTGGTGCTCTTCGAGCCGATGCGTTCGAACGAGGCCAGCACCGAGCGCGCGATCTTCTCCGCCTCGTCGTATTCGCCGTTGGCCAGGCGCAGGCGCGCCAGGTTCTGCGTCGTGACGATCGCGCGATAGCTGTCCTCGCCGCCGTGCGCGACGGCGTAGCGCCGGACGCGCTCGCCCAGTTCGATCGCCGCGCCGATCTGCCCCTGCGCCAGCTTCGACGCCGCCAGCGCCACTTCCGCCTGCGCGGTGGTCTCGCTGTCCTCGCCGTAGTGGCTGCGCGAGGTCGCCAGCACCTGTTCGAGGATCGCATCCGCCTCGGCGTAGGCGGGCTTGCGCACCAGCGCGCGCGCCAGCCAGTTGGCGCTTTCCAGGTAACGCGGATGCACGTCGCCGTAGATCGCGCGATTGGCGTCGACCACCTCGCGCAGGATCGCCACCGCGTCGTCGTTCCTGCCGGCGCCGCCGAGCAGGTTGGCCAGCTCCACGCGGATCAGGTCCACGTCCGTGGACGGCCCGAACGCCGAGCGCTCGCGGATCGCGATCGCCTGCTGCAGGCGTTCGATCGCCTCGCCGCGCCGGCCGCGGGCCTCCTCGAGGCCGGCGAACTGGTGCAGCGCTTCGGCCAGCTCCGGCTCCGCCGGCGCGCCGAGTTCGCGCAGGCGCTCGATCGAGCGGCGGAAGTTCGCTTCCGATTCGTCGAGGCGGCCCAGGCGCTTGTGCAAGGTGGCCAGCTGATAGACGGCGACCGCAGTCAGCTGCGCGGATTCGGGCGAGGCGTGCGAATCGCGCTGCGCGATCGGTTCGAGCATCGCCAACGCCGCGTCGTACGGTCCGTCGCCGCGTCCGATCGCGCTGGCGTAGCCGGTCGCCAGCGTGACCGCCAGCGGCGACTCCTTGCCGAGCGCGGCCACGGCGATCTCGTAGCCGCGCTGCAGGAGCGCGGCTGCCTTGCCGTACTCGCCGAGGCCGACGTAGGTGCGACCGAGCGCCTCGAACAGCTGCGCCTGCATTTCCGGCTGCGGCTTCAGGTCGGTTTCGGCGCGACGCACGCCGATGTCGACCAGCTCCAGCGCCGTGGGCGTCTTGCCGAGCGTGACTTCCGGATTGGCCGAGTCGAACACGCCGATGAGGAAATCGCGCACCGCGCCGGCCGCCTTCGCCTGCGCCTCCGCGCGCGCCGCCTCGGCTTCGGCGCGGTCGCGCTGCCGGTGCGCCTCGTGCGCCTGCCACAGCGTGCCGGCCATGCCGGCGAGCAGCGACAGCACGATCAGCACGACCACCGCGACGGCGATGCGATGACGGTGCAGGTAGCGGCGCAGCCGGTCGAACGCGTCCGGCGCGCGCGCCAGGATCGGGCGGCGCTCGACCGCGGCCTCGACGTCGCCCAGCAGCGCCTCGACCGTGCCGTAGCGGGCGGACGCCTCCTTCGACAGCGCCTTCAGCGCGATCGCGTCGAGATCGGCGAACAGGTGCGCCGGCGCACCGCGGCGCGCCGCGGCATCGGCCAGTCCGCTCGGCGCGCGCGGCGTGTCGAGGCGGATCCTTTCCACCATCGCGGCCAGCGACAGGCCGCGCAGGGCCAGCGGCGGGCACCCGCACAGCAGGAAGTACAGCAGCCCGCCGAGCGCGTAGACGTCCGAGCGCACGCTCGCCGTGCTGGCGACGATCAGCTCGGGCGCGGCGAATTCCGGGGTCAGCGCCAGCTGCGTCGCCGGCGCGGCATCGGACTCGTCCGCCAGCGCCTGCGCGATGCCGAAGTCGAGCAGGTGCGCCCGCGCGTCGGCGTCGACGAGCACGTTGGCCGGCTTGATGTCGCGATGCACGACCAGCCGCTCGTGCGCGTAGGCGACCGCCGCGGCGACCTGGCGGAACAGGTCGAGCCGCGCGGACAGCGCGGGCCGTGCCTGCTCGAGCCAGGCGTCCAGCGGCGCGCCGTCGATGTACTCGGTGACCAGGTACGGATGGCCGTCGGCGAGCGCGCCGGCGTCGAGCAGGCGCACGATGCCCGGATGCTGCAGGCCGGCGAGCACGCGCCGTTCGGATTCGATGTGGCGCGCGAGCAGCGGGCGGTCGTCGCGGATGAACTTGATCGCGACCTGCTTGGCGAACAGGCCGTCGGCGCGCTCGCCCAGCCAGACCTCGCCCATGCCTCCGCGGCCGAGCAGGCGCAGCACGCGCCAGCTGCCGACGATCTTGCCGTCGTGGCCGATCGGATCGGACACCGCCGGCGGCACCAGGTAGCCGGTGGAGCGTTCGATGCCGGCCAGCCAGCCGCGCAGCGCGGCGGCGTCCCCGGCGCTGCTGCGCGCGAGTTCCTCGACGAAGGCGTCGCGTTCGTGTTCGGGCAGGTCGAGCAGGCGGTCGAGCAGCGCCTCGCGGCGCTGCCAGTCGTCGGGCGAGGACTCCATCAGGAATCCGGATGCAGGCGCTCGTACAGCCAGCCGCGCGCCTTCAGCCAGTCGCGCCGCACCGTGCTGCGGTCCAGGTCGAGCACCTCGCCGGTCTCCTCCTCGCTGAGGCCGGCGAAGTAGCGCAGCTGCACGACCTGGGCCAGGCGCGGGCGCACCTGCTCCAGCCGTCCGAGCGCGTCGTTGAGTTCGAGGATGCGGTTGGCCTCGGCGAGGTCGGCGTCGAACGCCTCGGCCTCGCCGAGGGTTTCGTGCACGGCGCCGCCGCCGCGCTTCTGCGCGACGCGGTCGCGCGCGTGGTTGATGACGATATTGCGCATCGCGCGCGCGGCGATGGCGAGAAAGTGGCTGCGCTCTATGCGGCCGAACAGCTCCGGCGACGCGGCGAACTTCAGGTACGCCTCGTTGACCAGCGCGGTGGTCGACAGCGTCTCGCCGGCCTTGCCGCGCCGGCGCTGGCGATGGGCGATCCGGCGCAGCTCGTCCTGCAGGCCGGTCATCAGCGCCGACAGGTCCAGGTCGCGCTCCTCGACGAGGCTCTCCAGCTGCAGGCCGATTTCGGTTTCGTATTCGCTTTCCTGCCGCAGTTCCATGCCCCATCCGCATGACGACGCCGACTCCGGCGAAGGGTAGCAGCGTCGGGCGCGCCGCCGCTCGTCCTCCGTTCCGGCGCGCCGGCCGCCGGTGTTCAGGCGCCGGCGAAGTCGTCGAGCGCCGCGGCGAGGCGGCGCAGGCCGTCGGCCAGTTCGGCGTCGGTGATCGTCAGCGGCGGCACGAAGCGCAGCACGTCGGGCCCGGCCTGCAGCAGCAGCAGTCCATGCGCGGCCGCGCGATCGAGGATGTCGCCGGCGCGTCCCTTGTGCTCATCCGCCAGCACCGCGCCGATCATCAGCCCGCGCCCGCGCACCTGCGCGAACAGGCCGCGTCCGCGCTCGAGCGCGGCGAGCCCGTCGCGCAGCGCCTGCGCCTGCCGCGCGACGTTCGCCGCAACGGCCGGCGAGGCCAGCTTGCGCAAGGCGACGCGGGCGACCGCGGCGGCCATCGGATTGCCGCCGAAGGTGGTGCCGTGCGCGCCGAACTGCATGACTTCGGCGACCTTCGGTCCCGCCAGCATCGCGCCGATCGGAAAACCGCAGCCGAGCGCCTTGGCCAGGGTGACGATGTCCGGCACGACGCCGTCCTGCGCATGCGCGAACAGCGTGCCGGTGCGGCCCATGCCGCACTGGATCTCGTCGAGCGCCAGCAGCGCGCCGTGCGCGTCGCACAGCTCGCGCGCGCGGGCGAGAAAGCCCGGCGCCGCCGGCGTCACGCCGCCCTCGCCCTGCACCGGTTCGACCAGCACGGCGGCGACGTCGCCGGGTGCGAACGCCTGCGCCAGCGCGTCGGCGTCGTTGAAGTCGACGTAGCGGAATCCCGCCGGCAGCGGTTCGTAGCCTTCCTGGTACTTCGGCTGCGCGGTCGCGGTGACGGTCGCCAAGGTGCGCCCGTGGAAGGAGCCGCGGAACGTCACGATCACGCGCCGCTCCGGCGCACGCCCGTTCGCCGCGGCCCACTTGCGCACCAGCTTGATCGCCGCCTCGTTCGCCTCGGCGCCGGAGTTGCACAGGAACGCGCGCTCGGCGAAGCCGGCGGCCTCGACCAGCTCCGCCGCCAGCCGCAGCGGCGGCTCGGTGTAGAACACGTTGCTCGCGTGCCACAGCTTGCCGGCCTGCGCGGTCAGCGCGGCGAGCAGGTCCGCATCGGCGTGGCCGAGCGCGTTGACGGCGATGCCGGCGCCGAAATCGACGTAGTCGCGGCCGTCCAGATCCCACACGCGTGCGCCTTCGCCGCGGTCGAGCACGATCGCGCGCGGGCGGTACACCGGCAGCCAGTAGCGCGAGCCGAGGGCGAGCAGGTCGGAAGTGGTCTTGCCTTCGTCCATGTCCGCGCTCACCACACCCCGGTATTGGGCATCGACGCCCACGGTTCCGCCGGCGGCAGGCGCTCGCCCTTCTGCAGCAGCTCGACCGAGATCAGGTCCGGCGAGCGCACGAAGGCCATGTGGCCGTCGCGCGGCGGGCGGTGGATCGTGATGCCCAGCGACTGCAGGTGCGCGCAGGCGGCGTAGATGTCGTCGACCTCGAAGGCGAGATGGCCGAAGTTGCGCGCGCTGCCGTAGTCCTCGGGCGGCGTGCCGTCGGCGGCCGGCCAGTTGTAGGTCAGCTCGACCTCGGCGTCGGGTGAAGCGTCGGCGCTGAGGAAGATCAGCGTGAAGCGTCCGGCCTCGCTCTCCTTGCGGCGCCGCTCGCGCAGGCCGAGGCCGTCGCAGAAGAAGCGCAGGGTGGCGTCGACGTCGCGGACGCGGATCATCGTGTGCAGGTACTTCATCGTCTCGCTCTCCGATCGGTGCTGCGGCCGCGCCGGCAGGCGGCGCCTGCCGGCCGGCCCCGGGCAAGACCGCCATTTTCCCCGACGGCGGTGCCGCGGCGATACCCGGCCGACATGGCGCGGAGCCGGCCGGGATTGTTTTGCGAATAGGAATTACTCTCATTTGCGTTTATGATGGAGAACTCCTTTTCGCGAACCCGACGCGCCAGGTATCCGCATGCGCCGCCCGCTCCATCCGTCGCGACGCGGCGCAGGAATTCGCGCGAACCGGGCCCTCGCGGCTCGCCGCCACGCCGTGTCCGGCGTCCGGCTCCCCGCTTCCTCCACTTCATGACCTTCCCGTCGCACGCCATGAATCCACGTTCCCGCCGGACCCGCTCCGCTCCGATCTCGCGCCTGCGCGCGCAGCCGCGCCATCTGCTCGCGCTCGCGCTCGCCGCCGCCCTGCCTGCCGCGCGCGCCGCCGATGCGGACGAAACGCCGCTGCAGAAGGAACCCGTGCAGCTGGAGGGAGTGGTCGCCACCGCGCACGACGCTCCCTACACGGTGGACAGCAGCACGGCGGCGACGAAACTGTCGCTGTCGCTGCGCGAGACGCCGCAGTCGGTGACCATCGTCACGCGCGAGCGTCTGGACGACCAGAACCTGAACTCGCTGCGCGAGGTGCTCGACAACGTCACCGGCATCTACTCCGACGCCTACGACAGCGAGCGCGTGCTGTTCTTCTCGCGCGGCTTTCCGGTCGACGGCCTGATGGTCGACGGCGTTCCGGCACTGCCGAACTTCAACACCGGCGCGATCGACGAGACCATCGACACGACGCCCTACGAGCGCATCGAGATCGTGCGCGGCGCGACCGGCCTGATGAACGGCGCGGGCAGCCCCGGCGCGTCGGTCAACCTGGTGCGCAAGCACGCCGACGCGACGACGCCGCGCGTCGGCGTCGACCTCAGCGTGGGCTCGTGGAGCAACCGGCGCGGCGAAGTCGACGTCTCGGTTCCGCTGAACGCTTCGGGCAGCGTGCGCGGACGCGCGATCGCCGTCTACGAGGACCGCGAGTCGTACCAGGCGCTCTACCACAAGAAGACCACGGTGCTGTACGGCATCCTCGACGCGGACCTGTCGCCGACGACGACGCTGTCGTTCGGCTTCGACTACCAGGACAACCAGCCGCGCGGAAACACCTGGGGCTCGTTCCCGCTGTTCCTCGCCGACGGCACGCCGGCCGACTGGCCGCGCTCGGTCACCACCGCGACCGACTGGACGTTCTGGGACCGCCGCACGCAGACCGTGTTCGGCGAGCTGCATCACGCCTTCGACAACGACTGGCAGCTGCGCGCGGTGGCGAACTGGCGCCGCTACGAGGAGGATCTGGCGCTGTTCTACATGTACGGATTCCCCGACCCGGTCACCGGCGAAGGGCTGGAACCGTACGCCAACCGCAGCAAGGGCGACATCGTCGAGCGCGCGCTCGACGTCTACGCCAGCGGTCCGTTCGACCTGTTCGGCCGGCGCCACGAGCTGGTGCTCGGCTACAACGGCTCGCGCTCGACCAACACCGGCAAGGAATACGCGGTAATCGGCCCGCTCGCCGATCCGGGCAACTTCTTCGACTGGGACGGCTCCTATCCCAATCCCGGCTTCCAGACGCAGGGCGAGCGCCTCACCGACATCCGCACGCGCCAGAACGGCGCCTACGCGGCGGCGCGCCTGTCGCTGGCCGACCCGCTGAAGCTGATCGCCGGCGCGCGCTATGCGACGTGGAAGACCGATTCGTTCTATCTCTACGACGATCCGCACGAATCGCGCTACGACTACCGCCAGACCATTCCCTATGCCGGCCTGATCTACGACCTCGGCCACGGCTTCTCCGCGTTCGCCAGCTACACCGGCATCTTCAAGCCGCAGAACAACCGCGATGCCGGCGGCCACTGGCTCGACCCGGTCGAGGGCCGCAGTGTCGAACTGGGCATCAAGGGCGAGCATTTCGACGGCGGCCTGAACACCGCGCTGACCCTGTTCGAGACGCGCCAGGACAACGTCGCCGCGCCGGTGTTCGATCCGGAAACCGGCGAGCCGGTGCGGCTGCCCGACGGCGCGCAGGTTTCGCGCGCGATCGACGGCGCGCGCACGCGCGGCTTCGAGATCGAAGCCGTCGGCCGGCTCGGCGAGGAATGGAACGTCTCGCTCGGCTGGTCGCGCCAGCTCACGCGCGACGCCGACGACCAGCCGGTGCGCACCTTCATTCCGGCCACGCTGGTGCGCCTGTTCGCGACCTGGAAGCCGGCGCGGTTCGAACGGCTCACGCTCGGCGCCGGCGTCAACTGGCAGTCGCGCAGCCGCACCTTCGTCAGCTCGCCCGACGGCGGCACCACGCTGCAGCAGGGCAGCCTCGCGCTGGCGACCGTGATGGCGCGCTACCAGATCTCCCCGCAGGTGTCGGTGCAGCTCAACGCCAGCAACGTGTTCGACCGCAAGTACTACGTGCTCGACGAATACGACAACACCTACTACGGCGCTCCGGCGAGCTGCACGCTGAGCCTGCGCGTCGCGTTCTGACTGAAGGCGCAGCGAACCCGTGCGTCAGCCGCGCTGGAAGCGCGGAATGTGCTGCGCGAGCCGCGCCAGGCGCTGCACGGGATCGGGCAGCTGCAGCAGTTCCTGGCGCTCGGGCAGGGTCAGCGGCAGCGCCTCGGCGAGGCGGAAGCCGACCCAGCTCGCGTCGTCGTAGCTGGCGCGGTCCGAACGCGCGAACGGACCGCCCGAGCTCTCGTGCAGGCGTTCGAGGATCGTCGCCAGCAGGCCGTGCTCGGGCGGCACCGGCAGCAGCGGCTCGTCGTCGAGGAAGCGCACCTCGCCGTGCACCAGGCCGTTGTCGCGCACGCGCGTGCTGGTCACCTGGAAGCGGCCGTAGCCCTCCGCGCCGATGCCGAGCAGGCCGTCCGGCAGCGTGTAGAAATCGGTAATGCGCGCATACGTGCCGACCGCGGCCGGTACGGCCGGCTCGCCGGCCTCGCGTCCGTCGAGGATCAGGCAGACGCCGAACCCGGAATTGCCGCGCGTGCAGTCGCGCACGAGGTCGATGTAGCGCGGCTCGAAGATGCGCAGGTTCAGCAACCCGCCCGGGAACAGCACCGCGGAAAGCGGAAACAGCGGGATGTCGACGGGACTCACGCCAAGAGTCTATGCATTTGCCGTCCGCAATGCAGCGAAGAATTTGCGCGGCGCGCCTTCAAATCCGCCGTTGGACATGAACACCACGTGGTCGCCGGGACGTGCCTGCGCGAGCAGGTCGGCGAGCAGGTTCTCAACGCTGGCGGCGGCGCGGCCGCGGCCGGCCAGCGCATCGACGACTCTGGCGGCGTCCCACGGCAGCTCGGGGCGTTGCAGGAACACTACCGCGTCGGCGTCGCGCAGCGACGGTGCGAGCTCGTCCGCGTGCGCGCCCATGCGCATCGAGTTGGAGCGCGGCTCCATGCCGACGAGGATGCGCGCGGCGCCGACCTTGGCGCGCAGGCCGGCCAGCGTGGTGGCGATCGCAGTCGGGTGGTGCGCGAAATCGTCGTAGACGCGTACGCCGGCGTGTTCGCCGATCCGCTCCATGCGCCGTGCGACGTTGCGGAAGTCCGCCAGCGCCGGCAGCGCCTGCGCGGCGTCGACACCGGCCGCCTGTGCGGCGGCCAGCGCGGCGAGCGCGTTCATGACGTTGTGGCGGCCGGTCAGCTCCCAGCGCGCCTCGCCCAGTTCGCGTCCGCGATGCGAAACGACGAAGGCGCTGCCGTCCGCCGCGACGAGGCGCGCGCGCCAGTCGCCGGCATCGAGGCCGAAGGTTTCCACCGGCGTCCAGCAGCCCATCGCCAGCACCTCGGCCAGGCGCGCGTCCTCGGCGTTGACGATCAGCCGGCCGTTGCCGGGCACCGTGCGCACCAGATGGTGGAACTGGCGCTGGATCGCGGCGACGTCGGGAAAGATGTCGGCGTGGTCGTATTCGAGATTGTTGAGGATCGCGATCGACGGCCGGTAGTGCACGAACTTGGAGCGCTTGTCGAAGAACGCGGTGTCGTATTCGTCGGCTTCGATGACGAAATCCGCCGCAGGCGGATTTCGTCGGGAATCGGGAATGGGGAATCGGGAATCGGAAGAGAGGGCTTCGGCTTCGGCTTCGGCTTCGGCTTCGGCTTCGGCTTCGGCTTCGGCTTCGGCTTCGGCTTCCCCATTCCCCATTCCCAATTCCCTATTCCCGCTTCTTGCCGACACCCCGAAATTCGCCGGCACGCCGCCGACCAGGAAGCCCGGCGCGCGGCCCGCCGATTCGAGGATCCAGGCCAGCAGCGAGGTCGTCGTGGTCTTGCCGTGGGTGCCGGCGACGGCCAGCACGCGGCGGCGCGCGAGCAGGGTTTCGCCGAGCCATTGCGGGCCGGACACGTACGGCAGGCGCTTGTCGAGCACGTGCTCGATCGCCGCGTTGCCGCGCGACAGCGCGTTGCCGACGACGACGAGGTCCGGCGCGCGCGCCGGATCGCCGCCGCCGAGATGCTCGGCGCTGTAGCCCTGCTTGAGCACGATGCCCAGGTGCTCCAGCTGGGTGCTCATCGGCGGATACACGTTCGCATCCGAGCCTTCGACCTCGTGGCCGAGTTCGCGCGCGAGCGCGGCGATGCCGCCCATGAAGGTGCCGCAGATGCCGAGGATGTGCAGTTTCATCGCTTGGGAATTCCGTTCGTGTCAGGCGGCGGCGCCGAAGAGCACGCTCTCCAGCGCCCAGTATCCGATCACCCAGCTCAGCGCGAGCAGCAGGCCGATGCCGAAGCGGCTGTCGAGCGCGTGGCGAAGGATGTGCGCATTGACGAGCAGCTGCCAGATCAGCGTCGCCAGCGCGAGCCATCGCAGCAGGACCTGCAGGGGCTCGGCCGCGGGAAGGGATCGACCGGCCGCCGGCGCGGCGATCGGCTCCATCAGCAGCGCGATCGGCAGCTGCACCAGCGATACCAGCAGGCCGCAGGCGACCAGCGCGGTCGCGGTCTGCACGTAGCGCGCGCCGCGGCCGAGCATGGCCAGCGCGATCCAGGCGAGCACCAGCACCAGACCCGACGACAGCAGCGCGCGCCCGAGCCCGGTGCCGTCACCGTCGGCGTCGAGCAGGGAGCCGAGCAGCGCGTCGAGCGCGACCGCGACGGCGACCAGCCAGACCAGCAGGGTCGGCGAATGCGGCAGGTCCTGCGGCCCGCCGCGCAGCCGGCACAGCTCGGCGACGAAGCGGACGAATCGCATCATCGGAGGAAGTCCCGTCCGCGCGCGCGGCGCGGACGATGCGCGCGAACGCGGCGCCTCAAGCGCGCCGACGCGAATCGCCGTTCGCGGTCGGCAGGACGGCGAGGATGCGCTGCGTGATGTCGGCCAGTTCGCCGACGCCGTCGACCACTTCGAGGCGGCCTTCCGCGGCGAAATGCGCGGCCACCGGTTCGGTCTGCTCGGCGTACACGCGCAGGCGCTCGCGCACGGTTTCGGGCGTGTCGTCGATGCGCCCCTGCGCGGCGGCGCGGCCGGCGATGCGCTCGACGATGAGTTCGCTCGGCACTTCGAGCTTGATCGCCACGTCCAGAGGCTGGCCGATGCGCGCAAGCAGCGCCTCGAGCGCCTTGCACTGGGCAAGATTGCGCGGGTAGCCGTCGAGGATGAAGCCGGCGTGGGCGTCGCCCTGCGCCAGGCGTTCCTCCAGCATCGCCAGCACGATGTCGTCGGACACCAGCTGGCCGGCGTCCATCACGGCCTTGGCCTGCAGGCCAAGCGGCGTGCCCGCCTTGACCGCGGCGCGCAGCAGGTCGCCGGTGGAAACGTGCGGCACTGCCAGTTCGGCCTTCAGGATCTCCGCCTGCGTGCCCTTGCCCGATCCGGGCGCGCCGAGTAGAACGAGTCGCATTTTGCTCCCATGCCGCCGCCGCGGCGCCGTCGATCGCGTGGAATGTGTCGGCAATGCGCAGCGCGCTGCGCCCTGTGGAATTGCCGTGTCGCGCCGGAGCCGCCGAACGCGCGCGTCGAACCGATCTAGAATGCGGCCAACGCTAGCGGCTGGCCGAAACCCTGTCAAACCGCGTCGAGGCGCCGGTCCGCGCGCTGCAAGAGCGCGGACGGCCGTGGCGCGGGCGGGCGATCGGGGCCGAACGCAAAGGAGCAAGGACATGGCTGAAGGCAAGCTGCTGTACGCCCAATCGGGCGGCGTCACCGCGGTGATCAACGCCACCGCCGCCGCCGTGATCGAAACCGCGCGTGCCGCGAAGGTGCCGGTGCTGGCCGCGCGCAACGGCATCATCGGCGCGCTGCGCGAGGAATTGATCGACACCACGCGCGAATCGCGCGCGCGCATTGCGGCATTACGCCACACGCCCGGCGGCGCGTTCGGCTCGTGCCGCTACAAGCTGAAGTCGATCGCGCAGAACCGCGCGCAGTACGAGCGCCTGATCGAGGTGTTCAAGGCGCACGACATCCGCTGGTTCCTCTACAACGGCGGCAACGACTCCGCCGACACGGCGCTGAAGATCTCGCAGATCGGCCGCGAACTGGGCCACCCGATCCAGGTGATCGGCGTGCCGAAGACGGTCGACAACGACCTGGCCGTGACCGACACCTGCCCCGGCTTCGGCTCGGTGGCGAAGTACGTCGCGGTTTCCGTGGCCGAAGCCAGCCTCGACGTCGAGTCGATGTGCGCCTCCTCGACCAAGGTCTTCATCATCGAAGTGATGGGCCGCCACGCCGGCTGGATCGCCGCCGCGGGCGGCCTGGCCGCGCGCGAGGCCGGCGATCCACCGCATCTGATCCTGTTCCCGGAGGTCGCCTTCGACGAGGCGAAGTTCCTCGCGCGCGTGCGCTCGACCGTGGAGAAGGTCGGCTACTGCACGGTGGTCGCCTCGGAAGGACTGCGCAACGCGGCCGGCGAATTCCTCGCCGAGGCCGGCACGCGCGATGCGTTCGGCCATACGCAGCTCGGCGGCGTCGCGCCGGTGCTGGCGCAGCTGGTCAAGGCGCGGCTCGGCTACAAGTACCACTGGGCGCTGCCGGACTACCTGCAGCGCTCGGCGCGCCACCTCGCCTCGAAGACCGACGCCGATCAGGCCTATGCGGTCGGCAAGGCGGCGGTCGAGTACGCGCTGGCCGGGCACAACGCGGTGATGCCGGTGATCGTGCGCACTTCGGACGCGCCGTACCGCTGGAAGATCGAGCCGGCGCCGCTGGCGAAGATCGCCAACCGCGAGAAGAAGCTGCCGAAGGGCTTCATCAGCCGCGACGGCTACGGCATCACCGCCGCCGCGCGGCGCTACCTCGAGCCGCTGATCCGCGGCGAGGATCCGCCCCGCTACGGCCGGCACGGCCTGCCCGAGTACGTGCGGCTGGAACGCAACCTGGTACGCAGGAAGCTGCCCGCGTACGTGATCGAGGATCGCTGATCCGTCAGCGCCGGTCCCACCGCGCCGCCGGCGCGGTGACCAGGAACGGATGCTCGGTCAGCCGGTACGAAAGCCACGACAGCAGCAGCGCGACCGGGATCAGCAGCAGCGCGAGCGTGGCGAAGTTCGCGATCGGCCGCCAGTGCGTCAATCCGCTGCGCTGCGCGACCTGGAACACCACCGCGTGCCAGAGGTAGAGGCTGTAGCTGATCGTGCCGAGGAAGGCCAGGACGCGGCCGGAGAAGAGCGCCTCCGCCAGCCGCGCCCGTTCCGCCGAGGCGTACACGATCAGCGCCAGCGCCGCGCCGATCAGCGTGGCGTGGACGAAGATCCACGGCGCATCGGCCGTCGCGAAGATGTCGCCGCGGCCGTAGATCACCGCGATCACCGCGCCGACGCCGGCCAGCCCGGCCGCGAGCAGCACGTGCAGCGTGCGCGGCGACGGTCGCACGCCGCGCAGGTGGAACCAGGCGCCGAGCATGCCGAACAGGAATTCGTCCAGCCGCGCCGGCAGCTGGATGATCGACGGATAGGAGAACAGCCCGCTCATGCGCCGCTCGAGCAGCCAGTCGTAGCAGGCCAGGCGGAAGCCGACGACGGCGACCAGCACGCCGAGCGCGACCAGCCACCAGCGCGCGCGCGCGAAGGCGAAGCCGAGCAGCGGCAGCACGAGATAGAAGTTCCATTCGACCGGCAGGCTCCACCACACGCCGTTGAGCAGCGGCCCGACCACCTCGAAGAACACGAACTCCATGCTCAGGTAGGCCAGCAGCTGGCGCCAGTCGACCGGCCACGCGCCGCTGACCAGCCAGCCGGCGAGGACCAGGATCGCCAGCTGCACGTAGAACGCCGGCAGCACGCGCAGCGCGCGGCGCTTGAGGAAGCGCGGCAGGTCGGGCATCGGCCGCAGGCCTTGCGCCCAGGCCAGGAACGGCAGGCCGAGCAGGAACCCCGACAGCACGAAGAACAGGTCCACGCCGAGGAAGCCGCAGGCCAGCAATGGCGTCAGGTCGAGCCCGAACGGCGCCACCCGCGGCGCTTCGGCCATCAGCCACAGGTGCAGCAGCATGACCCATCCGGCGGCGACGCCGCGCAGGCCGGTCAACGCGGGGAAATAGTCGCGCACGCCGCTGGCGGAATCGGCCGGCATCGGTTCCAGGACTTCCCGTGGTGGCTTCGCGCCGGATCGCCCGATGGTAGCAAATCGGTCCGCGCGCCTGTTGCGGCGCGCCAATGCGTTCGGCGCGAAGGCGTGGCTATACTCGGCCGGTTGCTCGCGATTTCCCGTTGTTCGTCATTCGTCCTGGTACGTCAAGGGAGGGTTCGATGCTGTTTCAGCAACATGGGCTTCTGATCGCGCTGGTCTGCGCGGTACTCGCGATCCTGTACGGGATCTGGTCGATCCGCTGGATTCTGGCCAAGCCGGCCGGCAATCCGCGCATGCAGGAAATCGCCGCGGCGATCCAGGAAGGCGCGCGCGCCTACCTCAACCGCCAGTACCGCACGATCGCGATCGTCGGCATCGTCCTGTTCGTCGTCATCGGCTTCGCGCTCGACTGGCCTACCGCGGTCGGCTTCGCGCTCGGCGCCGTCCTCTCCGGCCTCACCGGCTACATCGGAATGAACATCTCGGTGCGCGCCAACGTGCGCACCGCCGAGGCCGCACGCAGCGGCATCCCGGCGGCGCTGGCCGTCGCGTTCCGCGGCGGTGCGATCACCGGCATGCTGGTGGTCGGCCTCGCCCTGCTCGGCGTCGCCGGCTACTACATCGCGCTGCTGCGCACCGGCAGCACGCCCGACCAGGCACTGCACGCGCTGATCGGCCTGGCCTTCGGCTCGTCGCTGATCTCGATCTTCGCGCGCCTGGGTGGCGGCATCTTCACCAAGGGCGCCGACGTCGGCGCCGACCTCGTCGGCAAGGTCGAGGCCGGCATTCCGGAAGACGATCCGCGCAATCCGGCGGTGATCGCCGACAACGTCGGCGACAACGTCGGCGACTGCGCCGGCATGGCCGCCGACCTGTTCGAGACCTACGCGGTGACGCTGATCGCGACCATGCTGCTCGGCGGCGTGATGGCGAGCGAGGCCGGCGCGAACGGCGTGCTGTATCCGCTGGTCATCGGCGGCGTGTCGATCATCGCCTCGATCATCGGCACGTTCTTCGTCAAGGCCAGCAGCGGCGGCAAGATCATGAACGCGCTGTACAAGGGCGTGATCGTGTCCGGCGTGCTCGCCCTGCTCGCCTTCATCCCGGTGACGCAGGAACTGATGGCCGGCAGCACCTACGGCGTGTGGAACGTGTTCGGCTGCGCGGTGATCGGCCTGGTGCTGACCGGCGCGATGGTCGTCATCACCGAGTACTACACGGCCACCGAGTACGGCCCGGTGCGGCACGTCGCCAAGGCTTCCACCACCGGCCACGCGACCAACATCATCGCCGGCATCGGCATCTCGATGAAGTCCACCGCCTGGCCGGTGATCGCGGTCTGCGCGGCGATCTGGGGCGCCCACGAACTCGCCGGCCTGTACGGCATCGCCATCGCCGCGACCGCGATGCTGTCGATGACCGGCATGATCGTCGCGCTCGACGCCTACGGCCCGATCACCGACAACGCCGGCGGCATCGCCGAGATGAGCGAGCTGCCGCCGGAAGTGCGCGCGGTCACCGATCCGCTCGACGCGGTCGGCAACACCACCAAGGCCGTCACCAAGGGCTACGCGATCGGCTCGGCCGGCCTCGCCGCGCTGGTGCTGTTCGCCGACTACACGCACAAGCTCGGCGCGCAGCATCCGGACAAGATCTTCACCTTCGACATCTCCGACCACATGGTCATCATCGGCCTGCTGATCGGCGGCCTGATTCCGTACCTGTTCGGCGCGATGGCGATGGAGGCGGTCGGCCGCGCCGCCGGCAGCGTGGTCGAGGAAGTGCGCCGCCAGTTCCGCGAGATCAAGGGCATCATGGAAGGCACGACCAAGCCGGACTACTCGCGCGCGGTCGACCTGCTGACCAAGTCGGCGATCAGGGAGATGATGATCCCCTCGCTGCTGCCGGTCGCGGTGCCGATCCTGGTCGGTTTCCTGCTCGGCCCGAAGGCGCTCGGCGGCCTGCTGATCGGCACCATCGTGACCGGCCTGTTCGTGGCGATCTCGATGACCACCGGCGGCGGCGCCTGGGACAACGCCAAGAAGTACATCGAGGACGGCCACCACGGCGGCAAGGGTTCGGACGCGCACAAGGCGGCCGTGACCGGCGACACCGTCGGCGATCCGTACAAGGACACCGCCGGCCCGGCGGTCAATCCGCTGATCAAGATCATCAACATCGTCGCGCTGCTGCTGGTGCCGCTGCTGTAGGCATCCGGGCGCGCCGCGAAAGCGGCGGCAGCACAGGTACCGAAACAAGGACGGCGGCCGCGAGGCCGCCGTCTTCATTGGCAGATCATCCAGGCAGCAGCCCCTGCGGCGCGGAGGGTCTGCAGGCAAGCCTCTGCGCTCGCGTGCGATCGGTGCGCTCCTTCAATGGATGCCCGCATTCGCGGGCATGACGGCTGCGTGGATCGCCTGGGGTTTCTACCGCATTCCCGCTAACGCGGGAGGCGCTTCACGATAGCCGCAGGCTGGTCATCCATCGACGCCTTTGAATCCCGCATGCGCGGGCACGACGTACGCGCTGCCCGATCAGCCTTCCTTGCCGGCCACGCTCACCGGACTTCGCGCCAGCCGCAACGCGTTGCCGACCACCGACACCGAACTCAGGCTCATCGCCAGCGCGGCGATCATCGGGCTCAGCAGCAGGCCGAACACCGGATACAGCACGCCGGCGGCGAGCGGCACGCCGATCGCGTTGTAGAACAGGGCGAAGCCGAGGTTCTGCTTCATGTTGGCCACGGTCGAGGCGGAGATCGCACGCGCCTCGAGGATGCGGCGCAGGTCGCCCTTGACCAGGGTCACCTGCGCGCTCGACATCGCCACGTCGGTGCCGGTGCCCATCGCGATGCCGACGTCGGCCGCGGCGAGCGCCGGCGCGTCGTTGATGCCGTCGCCGGCCATCGCCACGCGGCGGCCCTGCGCCTGCAGCTGGCGTACGAGTTCGGCCTTGTCCTGCGGCCGCACTTCGCCGCGCACCTCGTCGATGCCCAGCGCACGGCCGACCGCGGCGGCCGTGGCCTGGGCGTCGCCGGACGCCATCACCACGTGCAGGCCGGCCGCGCGCAGCGCGGCGAGCGCGGCCGGCGTGGTCGCCTTGACCGGATCGGCCACCGCCAGCGCGGCGGCGAGGCGGCCGTCGACCGCCAGCCACATCACCGTGGCACCTTCGGCGCGCAGTGCCTGCGCGCGCTCGCGCAGCGGGGCGATCCCGGCGCCGACCTGCTGCATCAGCGCCTCGTTGCCGAACGCGACGGCACGCCCGTCGACGCGACCGCGCACGCCCTGCCCGGTGACCGATTCGAACGCCTGCGCCGGCTCGGGATCCATGCCGCGGCGGTGCGCCTGCGCGACGATCGCCTCGGCCAGCGGATGCTCGCTGCCACGTTCCAGCGCCGCGGCCAGGCGCAGGGCCTCGTCGCCGTCGAAGCCGGAAGCGGCGATCAGCTCGCGGAACGCCGGCTTGCCTTCCGTCAGCGTGCCGGTCTTGTCGACGATCAGCGTGTCGATCGTGCGCAGCCGCTCGATCGCCTGCGCGTCGCGGAACAGCACGCCCACGCGCGCCGCGCGGCCGGTGGCGACCATGATCGACATCGGCGTGGCGAGGCCGAGCGCACACGGGCAGGCGATGATCAGCACCGACACCGCGTTCAGCACGGCATACGTCCACGACGGCTGCGGCCCGAACAGGCCCCAGCCGAAGAAGGTGAGCACGGCGACGGCGAGCACGGCCAGCACGAATCCGTACGAGACGCGATCGGCCATGCGCTGCATCGGCGCGCGCGAACGCTGCGCCTGCGCCACCAGCTGCACGATCTGCGCGAGCATCGTGCCGGAGCCGACCTTCTCGGCGCGTATCACCAGGCTGCCGGTGCCGTTGAGGGTGGCGCCGATGACCGCGTCGCCGGGCGACTTCTCCACCGGCATCGGTTCGCCGGTGAGCATCGATTCGTCCAGGTTCGAGCGCCCTTCGACGACGACGCCGTCGACCGGCACCTTCTCGCCCGGACGCACGCGCAGGCGATCGCCGACGTGCACGTGCTCGAGCGGAACGTCCTCCTCGCCGCCGTCCTCGCGCAGGCGGCGCGCGGTCTTCGGCGCGAGGCCGAGCAGGGCCTTGATCGCGGCCGAGGTCTTCGAGCGCGCGCGCAGTTCGAGCAGCTGGCCGAGCAAGGTCAGCGAGACGATCACCGCGGCGGCCTCGAAGTAGACGCCGACGCGGCCGTGCTCGCGGAACGAATCGGGGAACCACTGCGGCGCCAGGGTGGCGACCGCGCTGTAGCCGAACGCGGCGGCGACGCCGATGCCGATCAGCGTCCACATGTTCGGGCTGCGGTTGCGGATCGACTGCACGCAGCGCTCGAAGAACGGCCGGCCGGCCCACAGCACCACCGGCGCGGCGAGCGCGAATTCGATCCACGTGCGCGCGGCGGTGGAAAGGAATGCGAAGGCGTGGCCGAACATCGCCAGCACCAGCACGATGAGGCTCAGCGGCAGGGTCCACCAGAAACGGCGCGAGAAATCGCGCAGCTCCGGGTTGTCCTCCTCCTCCTCCAGGCTCGGCATTTCCGGTTCCAGCGCCATGCCGCAGATCGGGCAGGTGCCGGGATGATCCTGGCGGATCTGCGGATGCATCGGACAGATGTACGTGGCCCCCGCCGGCGCCGGCGCGGCCGGCGGCTGCGGCGTCAGATACTTCTGCGGATCGGCGACGAACTTCTCGCGGCAGCGCGCCGAACAGAAGTGGTAGTCGTGGCCGGCGTGCGTGGCATGGTGCGCGCTCGTCGCCGGATCGACCGTCATGCCGCAGACCGGATCGAGCACGCCCGTCGCGGCCGCGGTCGCGGCGGCGCCGTGCGGGGTCGAACAGCAGCTCTGCGCTGCAGCCGGCTTCGGCTCGAGGTAGGCCTGCGGGTCGGCGACGAACTTCTCGCGGCAGCGTGCCGAACAGAAGTGGTAGTAGCGGCCTGCGTGCTCGGCGCGATGCTCGCTCGTCGCCGGATCGACCTGCATGCCGCAGACCGGGTCGAGCACGATGGCCTTGGTGGCTTCCGCGGCGTCGCGCTTCGTCGAGCAGCAGCCGTGCGCACTCGGCGATGACGGCGCATGCGCACCATGCTCGTGATCGTGGCCGTGGTCGTGATGCTTGCCGTGCGCGCTCATGCCGGTTCCTCCTCGGCCAGCGCGCTCAGGATCGGGCACTGGTCGAGCGCGCCGTGGCCGGGACACGCCTCGATCAGGGCCTTCAGGCCGTCGCGAATCCGCGCCAGCTCGTCCAGCCTGCGTTCGACGTCGGCGAGCTTGTGCTGCGCCGCCGCCTTCATCGCCGCCATGTCCTCGCCGCCGTGGCTGGACAGCGCCAGCAGCTCGCGGATTTCCGGCAGGGTGAAGCCGAGCGCCTTGCCGCGGCGCACGAAGCGCAGGCGCTGCAGGTCGCCGAGGTCGTAGCTGCGATAGCCCGAGGCCAGACGCGGCGGCTTCGGCAGCAGCCCTTCGCGTTCGTAGTAGCGCACGGTGTCGATGCCGACTCCCGAGCGTTGTGCGAGTTGTCCGATTTTCATGCGCCTGGAGTCCTTCAGCGAATCGAAGGGCGCCAGTATCAACCCCGGACCTCAGTCCAGAGTCAAGGGCGCCGATCCGCGAAGGAGCCTCGCCCCGCCGGGACCTGAACGCCGAATCGCGGGCAACGGCGAAGCGCAAGGCTCCGTCCCACGGCGCGCAAACGAAAACGGCGGCCCGATCGCCGCCGTTTCCGCCACGCCGCAAGGCGCGAAGGTCGAGTCATCGAATCTGCAGCGTGCCCGGCAGCGGTGCCTTGGCGTCGTCGAGCAGCTGCAGCTGTCCTGCCGCGTCGCGGACGAACTTCGAATCGGTGAAGATGTTCTTCAGATGCTGCACGAATCCGCCGTCCGCGCCGTTCGTGCTGCCCATGCGCTGTATCAGGGCGACGGCGAAATCCTGCGGCTTCATGTTGGCGAAGGAGCCGTTCGCCGGATCGTTGCTCAGCTTGCGCACCTCCGCGTCGTTGGCGAGGTCCTTGGACGTCGCGTAGTCGGCGCCGTCCTTGAGCGCGCGCATGTCGTTTTCGGTGTAGGTCAGCTCCGCGGTCCTGGGCTGGATTCCCGCCTGGGGCGCCGGCGAAGCCAGCTTCATGAAATGCGAGGAGACCAGCCAGTCGCTCTTGCCGTCGACGTCGACCTTGTAGGAATAGCGGCGCTCGTCGATCAGCTCGTTCTGGTTCGAGTCGTACTTGCGCGTCATGACCAGCGACACGTTGTCGTCGAACTGCAACGCCGTCTCGCGCGTCGTCGGCTTGCCCGGCTGAGTGGTGAGGACGTCGCTGCCGGTGCTCCCCGTTCCCTTGACGGAAAAGTCGAACGACGCCAGCTTTCCGTCGAGCTTCACCTGCGTGGCGACGTCGAGTTTCTGCACCGTCTTCACGTCCGCCACGCCGGCGCCGTTGTCGGTCGGGAATCGTCCGGTCAGCAGCGCCTCGCGATAGCTCGCCCGCCCTTGCGGATCGGAGAGGTCGAACTCGGCGCTCGTCAGCTTGGCGTCGGAGAACTTGTCGCCGCGGCCGAGCATCGCGCCGGCCACGCCGAAATCCACGCCGAGCCCGCCGGACGCCGACAGCGCGGCGGTCGGGCCTGCGGTGAGGCGGATCCGGTTCGCGTCGGTCTTCTCGGCCAGCACGGTGAATCCGTCCTCGGCCGAGCTCTTCGCCTGGGCCTTCACCACGCCGATGCCGGTCTTCACGTCGGTGTTGACGAAGGTCGACGTGCTGAGCGTGAACTGCGAGCCTTTCGGCATCGAATCCGGATCGAGCGGATTCACCTTCAGCGGCGAGGTGTCCTTGCCCTTGGCCTGCGCGTCGGGAACCCTGGTTTCCGCCGAAATCTTGAAGCCGGGGGAAATGCTGCCTTCGAGGTTCCAGCGCAGCGGAGTCTTGGCGGCCGCCTTGTCCTCCTTGCCTCCGATCGACACGTTGCCCTTCAAGGTCGCGCTCGCTTCCGCGCCGAGGAACGAGGTCGTCGTTCCGTCCTTGCTGCTGGTGCCGCCTTCCAGCTTGCCGTTGACGGCGAGCCCGACGCCGGCACTGAGCACCTTGCCGGGCGTCTTGACGCCGACGTCGATGCCGACGCCCTTCTCGATCTTGAAGCTGTCGGTGCCGAGCGTCGCGTTCCCGCTCTGCGAATGCTTCGTCGTCGCCGTCGTGCCCTGCGCATTGGTCGTGGCGGTGGCGCGTTCGCGCTCGACCGAGCCGCCGACCGAATTCGTCGAGAGCGTGAGGTTGCCCTTGTTCTCGGTGCTTTCGCTCGCGCCCGCGAGGGTTCCTTCAGGCCCCTTGGTTTCCGTGCCGTTCTTCCGGCTGCCGCCGAAACCGAGCCCGTCCTCGCCGAACCTGACGCTGCCCGACGTCGAGCTCGAACTGCCCGCGCTCGACCCATCCGGTTGCGTGGACGTCGTCTTCCTGTCCGCGGTGACGTCGACGCCCACGCCCTTGTTGTCGAACCCGGCGCCGAACGTCGTGGTCGACTCGCCGCCGACCTTCGAGCCGTCGGCCGCCTGGAAATCCGTCGGCGCCTTGAACTGGGCAGCCCCCTTGACCCCGTTCTTGTCGGCGGTCCCGCTCAGCGTGGCCTCCGCGCTGCGCCCTTCCACCGGATCGGCGGCGGGGATCTTCTGCGTCACCGAGGCGGCGCCGTCCTTGAACGTCATGCTGACGGCGGGGCGGCCGGGCGCGGCAGCGTCGACCGGAGCGGACACACCGTCGCGCCCCGGCTGCGGCGATCCCGGAATCGCCAGGCGCTGGCCCGGGTAGAGCCCTTCGGGGTTGAGCGCCTGCGGATTGGCCTTGCGCAACTCGTCTTCGTCGACGCCGAGCCGCTTCGCGACGCTGCCCAGCGTATCGCCGTGTTCGGCGACGAAATCCTGGCCGCTTTCCGGCAGCGGCGGCCGTGCCGCGGTGAGTGAAGTGTTGCCGATTGCTTGCGAGCCCATGGCAAAAATCCTTGCTGGACCCCTTCCCGCCCTGATGCTATCGCGCGGGAAATCGGCGGCACATTGGGAGTTACCCTATGGCCGCCGACGGCAGGCTCGCCGCGTGTGCCTGCTCTCTCCGCACGAAGGCCGCTGCCGCGGCGGCGAGGTCTCGCCCCGGGAGCCGTCCGTCCGGACTACCATCGGCGCTTTCCTGCCGACGGGGACGCCGATGAATCTGATCCTGGAGGAACTGGCCGCCGGACTGCCGGACATGCGCCACATCGGCCAGGCGGTCATCCGCATCGTCGCTGCCATCGCGCTCGGCGCGCTGATCGGCTGGGAGCGCGAGAAGGCGGGCAAACCGGCCGGGCTGCGCACGCACATCCTGGTCTGTCTCGGCACGACCGTGTTCGTGGTCGCCTGCATCGGTGCGAACTTCTCCGTCGAGGGCCTTTCGCGCGTGATCCAGGGCATCGTTACCGGCCTGGGCTTCATCGGCGCCGGCTCGATCCTCAAGCTCAGCGCCGAACGCGACGTGCGCGGCCTGACCACCGCGGCCGGCATCTGGATGACCGCGGCGATCGGCGTCGCGATCGGCCTGGGCTGCCTGGGCATCGCCCTGCTGGCGACCACCGCGACCTTCATCCTGCTGCGGCTCGGCGTGCTCGGCGACGGCGATTCCGGCCCCGCCCCGCGCGACCGCGCCGACGGCTGACGCGCCCTCCGGCCGGCGAGGTTGCTCCTGCCCGCCGAGTGCATGAAGCCCTCCTCAGCGCTTGGACCGCGAGGACCAGTGCACGTGCACGATGCGCCAGCCATCCGCGCCGCGCTGGAGCAGCATCGTCTCGGTGCTCAGCACCGTGGTCGACTTGCCGTCCTTGCGGCCGTGCATCTGGCTTTCGGTGCCGACCCAGGCGAAGTCGCCCGCGGCCTTCGCCGTGCGCCGCAGGACCTGCACGTGGACCTGCTTGAGAAATTCCGCATCGTGCCCGGCGTGCCCGCCGAGGTACTCGGCGCGCGAACGCTCGGCGCCGCCGCTCTCGAGGATCAGCACGTCCTCGGCGAGCAGCGAGCCGGCGGTCTCGAGATCGCCGGCCTGCAGCGCTGCGGAAAACCGCTCGACGACCGCAACCGCGGGCTGCGCCTGCGCGCTGACCGCACTCGCGACGAGCCCGGCGGACTTCGCCTCCTCGTGCGCGGTCGCCGCGAGCGGCATGGCGAGGGCGGCGGCGAGCGCAGCGGCGAACACTCGGCGTAGTTTCATCGATCTTCCTCCTCGGCGGATGTCAGTGCGCATGGCCGACGCCGGCCGGCGTCGGTTCGGACGGATGCACGTGCGTCTTGCCGTCGGCGTGCACGTGCGTGGCGCCTTGCGCGGCCGGCGCGGCGACCGGTGCTTCGTCGTGGGCGTGCGGCGCATCGCCGTGGTGGTCGCCGCCGCCGTCCGCGTGCGAGTGCTCCTCGCTTTCGCCGCCGCCGTGCGAATGGCCTTCGCTGGCGGCGACCAGCGCGTCGTAGGCGGCGCGATCGAGCTGGGGAAGCTGTCGCAGGAAGGCGGCCATGTTCCAGATGTGCTCGTCGGCCATGCTGCGGCCCCAGGCCGGCATGCCGCTGGCCTTGATGCCGTGCTTGACCACCCAGAACGCCTCGGTGACCGGCACGCTCGCGCGCGTCAGGTCCGGCGGCGCCGGATACAGGCCGCGACTCAGCTCGGTCGGCGCGGAGCCGGGCTTCAGATGGCAGCCGGCGCACATCGCCTCGTAGTTGCCGGCGCCGCGGCGGATGCGTGCCGGATCGTCCAGGCCCGGCGGCACCTCGAGGCGGGCCGCGCGCACGGCGATCGAGCGCTCGCGCGCCAGTTCGAGCAGGGCGTACACCGGCCGCGTGTGCGGGGCATCCGCGCCGACGTCGTAGACGCCGGAATACACCACGCCCGCGCCGCCGGCAGCGACGAGGCCGAGTGCGAGCACTGTCTTCGCTATCGCTTTCATGGCGTCCTCCTCAGAACCAGGCGCGCAGGCCGACGACCAGGCGCGTCTCGTCGGTCTTCTCCGAGTGCGCGCGGCGGTAGTCGGCGGTGCCGCCGAATGCGCGCTCGTGGACGACGCCGACGTACGGCGCGAACCGGCGCGTGATCTCGTAGCGCAGGCGCAGGCCGACCTCGGCGGTGCTCAGGCCCGAACCGACGTGGCGCAGCGGGTCGTCCCTGCCGAACAGCTCGATCTCGACCAGCGGCTGCAGGACCAGGCGGTTGGTCAGCAGCAGTTCGTACTCGGCCTCCAGGCGCGCCGCGGTCTGGCCGCGCTCGCCGACGTAGGCGGTCGCCGAGATCTCGAACTTCTGCGGCGCCAGTCCCTGCACGCCGATCGCGGCGAAGGTCTGCGAATCGCCCGGCTTGAAGTCCTGGCGCACGCCGGCGACGAAATCCCACCACGGCGAGATCGCGCGGCCGTAGAGCAGCTCGAGATCGGCCGATTCGGTCTTGCCGCGCACGCGCTCGCCCTCGCTGCGCAGCCACAGGCGGTCGAGATCGCCGCCGATCCAGCCGGTCGCCTCCCAGGCCTGGCCGCTGCCCGGATCGGCATCGAACGCTTCCAGGCGGTTGAACAGGAAATAGGAGTTGACCGGCGAACCGTGCAGTTCGTGGCCGTGCATGCCGGGCGGAAACGCGGCGGCTCGGTCGGCGTCGGTGAGCGGCGGAATCGGTTCACGCGGTTCGCTGGCGGCGGCCGGCTTGGCGTGGCCCATCGCGGCATGGTCCATGCCGGCGTGGTTGCCGTGATCCATGCTGCCGTGATCGACCGACGCCGCCGGTTCGGCTTCCCTGTGCTGGGCGTGTTCGCCGTGTTGTGCGTGGGCGTTTGTCTGCCCGGAACCGGCGGTCGCTTTCGCAGCGTGGTCCATCGCCGCGTGATCGTGCGCCGGCTCGGACTTCTTCGGCGCGTGCGCTTGGTGCTGCGAAGGGTCCATCTCCTGCGCGAGCACGCCGCCGCCCGAGCAGGCGAGCGCGAGCGCAAGAGCGCGAGACAGGCACGGCGGATGAATGCGCATGGCGGTCATTCCTCCACCCGCACTTCGCGGAACATGCCCGCTTCCATGTGATAGAGCAGATGGCAGTGGTAGGCCCAGCGGCCGAGCGCGTCGGCGCGCACGCGGTAGCTGCGCTTGCTGCCGGGCGGCATGTCGATGGTGTGCTTGCGCACGAGGAACTGGCCGTGCTCGTCCTCGAGGTCGCTCCACAGGCCGTGCAGGTGGATCGGGTGCGTCATCATCGTGTCGTTGACCAGGGTGATGCGCAGGCGCTCGCCGTAGTTGAGCCGCAGCGGTTCGGCGTCGGCGAACTTGATGCCGTTGAACGACCAGGCGAATTTTTCCATGTGGCCGGTCAGGTGCAGTTCGATCGTGCGGCCGGGCTCGCGTCCGTCCGGGTCCTCGAACAGCGAGCGCAGCGCGGAATAGGTCAGCACCTGGCGTCCGTTGTCGCGCAGGCCGATGCCCGGGTCGTCGAGCTTGGGCACCGGCGCCATGGTCTGCATGTCGACCAGCGGATTGCCGTTCTCGCTCGCCGGATGCGTCTGCATCGCACCGCCGCCGTGCGCGCCGTGATCCATGCCGGCCATCGCGCCGCCGCCGTGGTCCATGCCCTGCATCGCGCCCATGTCGTGGCCGGCGTGGCCCATGCCGCCGTGGCCCATGTCGGCCATGCTCAGGATCGGGCACGCATCGAGCGCCGGCACCGGCGCGCGCAGGCCTTCGCGCACGGCCAGCGTGCCGCTGACGTAGCCGGTGCGGCCCATGTCCTGCGCGAAGATCGTGAACGCGTCCTGCCCGGACGGCTCGACGATGACGTCGAAGGTCTCCGCCACCGCGATGCGGAACTCGTCGACGGTGACCGGATGCACGTTCTGGCCGTCGGCCGCGACCACGGTCATCTTCAGGCCCGGGATGCGCACGTCGAAGTAGGTCATCGCCGAGCCGTTGATGAAGCGCAGCCGCACCTTCTCGCCGGAGCGGAACAGGCCGGTCCAGTTGCCGAGCGAGGTCGTGCCGTTCATCAGGTAGGTGTAGGTGTTGGCGTTGACGTCGGACAGGTCGGTCGGCGTCATGCGCATGTCGCCCCAGGCGCGCCGGTCGGCCAGGGTCGCGCCGAAGCCGTCGCGGCCGACGTCGCGCAGGAAGTCGCCGACCGTGCGCTTGGAGCGGTTGTCGTAGTCGGACATCTTCTTCAGGCGGCGGAACAGCGCGCCCGGATCGAGATCGGTCCAGTCGGTCAGCAGCACGACGTAGTCGCGTTCGTAGCGGAACGGCTCCGGTTCGGCGGCGTCGACGATCAGCGCGCCGTACAGGCCGGCCTGTTCCTGGAAGCCGGAATGGCTGTGGTACCAGTAGGTGCCGCTCTGGCGCACGTCGAAGCGGTACTGGAACGTCTCGCCGCGCGCGATGCCGTTGAAGCTCAGGCCCGGCACGCCGTCCATGTTCGCCGGCAGCAGGATGCCGTGCCAGTGGATCGAGGTGTGGTGGCCGTACACCGAACCGGCCGGCAGCGCGTTGGCGACGCGCAGGTTCACCGTGGTGCCCTCGCGCCAGCGCAGGATCGGCGCCGGCACCGAGCCGTTGACCGTCGCGGCGTAGCGCGTACGTCCGGTGAAATTGACCGCCGTCTCGCCCACGCGCAGGTCGAACTCGGTGCCGGCGAGCACGTTCTGTTCACCGGCACCCTTCAGCGCCCAGCTGGTGCGCGGCCGCAGGCCGAGCGCGGCGAACGCGCCGCCGGCGGCCAGGCCCTGCACGAAACGGCGCCGCGTCAGGAAACGCGACGCATCGGCGTCGCCGCCGAAGAAATCGAAAGACATGAGAAAACTCCGAAAGCCCGTGAACGCCCCGCTCGAGCGGGGATGCGTCGTACTGTCGTCGCTGCGCGGAGTGCTCGGAAGTCCGTCACCTCTCCCGCTCGCAGGAGAGCAACAGCGCCAGGTGGCAAGCTGCGGACGCGACGAAACGGCGCCTCGGGCGCCGTGGACGCTCAGGCGATCGGAGGCCGGATCGCAAGGGCCAGCACCGGGGCCGCGTGTCCGGTGGACGGCGGCGGCGCGGGATCGCCGTGCGGGAACACCGGCGGCAGCTGCACGACGGCGAACAGCGCGCCCGAACCGCTCTGCGCACACGCGCAGCCGCAGGCGGAGGAGTCGCAGCAGTCCGGCGTCGCGTGGTCGCCGCAGGGCGGCGACGCCGGCATCTTGCCGTGGCCGGCGTGGAGATCCGTCGCTTCCGCACCGGCATCATGCGCGCAATGCTTCGCCAGGGCCGGCTTCGACGCGGCGGCGTGATGCGCGCCAGCCGCGCCGTCCATCGCGCCGGCCATGCGTGCGGACGCGGCCACGGTGCCGATCCCGTTCAGGACCAGCACCAGGCTCAGCAGCAGTCGCAGCAGGGCGGCGGAGGCGGACATGCGGCCAAAGATACCGCATCGACGAGCGCGCCGCGCGCATCGCGCGCACCGCCGGCAGACCCTGCGCCCCGGCCCGCGCGGACGGTGCCTGCGTTTAGGATAGGCGTCCCTTCCGATCCGGAGCCGTCATGCAGCCATCCGCCGCCCGGCACGCCTTCGCGTTGACCGCCCTCCTCCTGGCCGCCTGCGCGCCGGTCGGGAACAAATCCCCGGCGCCGGCCGCCACCAAAGAGAATTCCGCAACGATGAGCGATGACGCCTACCTCTGGCTCGAGGACATCCACGGCGAAAAACCGCTGGCCTGGGTGCGCGCCGAGAACGAGCGCACGGCCAAGGCCTATGCCGGCACGCCGCAGTTCGAGACGATGCGCTCGCGCATCCTCGAAGTGCTCGATTCCGACGCGAAGATCCCGTTCGTCGCCAAGATCGGCGAGCGTTACTACAACTACTGGAAGGACAAGGACCACCCGCGCGGACTGTGGCGCCGCACGACCCTGGCCGAATACCGCAAGGAGCAGCCGGCCTGGGAAACCGTCATCGACGTCGACGCGCTCGGCAAGGCCGAGGGCAAGTCCTGGGTCTGGCACGGCGCGCAGTGCCTGAAGCCGGAGTACCGCCGCTGCCTCGTCTCGCTGTCGCCGGGCGGCGGCGACGCCGACGTGGTGCGCGAATTCGACCTGCACGAGCGCAGGTTCGTCGAAGGCGGCTTCGAGCTGCCGGAAGCCAAGACCCAGGTCGCCTGGATCGACGCCGACCGCCTTTATGTCGCCACCGACTTCGGCCCCGGCTCGATGACCAAGTCGAGCTATCCGCGCATCGTCAAGGAATGGCGCCGCGGCACGCCGCTGGCCGAGGCCAAGCTCGTCTACGAGGGCACCGAGGACGACCTGGCGATCTCCGCCTACCGCGACCTCACGCCCGGCCACGAACGCGACTTCGTCGTGCGCACCATCGACTTCTTCACCAGCGAAACCTTCCTGCGCGGCGCGGACGGCAAGCTGACGAAAATCGACGTGCCGCTGGACGCCAACGTCGACGCGCACCGCGAATGGCTGCTGGTCCAGCCGCGCACGGCGTGGACGACGGGCGGCAAGACCTATCCGTCCGGCTCGCTGCTGGCGGCGAAGTTCGACGACTTCATGGCGGGCAGGCGCGACCTCGCCGTGCTGTTCGCGCCGAGCGACACGACCTCGCTGTCCAACTATTCCTGGACCCGCCACCACCTGATCCTCGACGTGCTCGACGACGTCGTCAGCAAGCTCGAAGTGCTGACGCCGCCGGCCGGCGCGGGCGAGTGGAAGCGCGCGCCGCTCGGCGGCGCGCCGGCGCTGTCGACGATCGAGGCCGGCGGCGTCGACGCGGACGAGGGCGATGCGTACTTCCTCACCGTCAGCGGCTTCCTCGATCCGACCACGCTGTACTACGGCACCCTGGGCGACGGCGAGGCGAAGCCGGTCAAGCAGGCGCCGTCGTTCTTCGACGCCTCGAAGAACGAAGTGAAGCAGTTCTTCGCGACCTCCAGGGACGGCACGCGCGTGCCGTATTTCGTGATCGCGCCGAAGGGCCTGAAGCCCGACGGCAGCCATCCGACCCTGCTCTACGGCTACGGCGGCTTCGAGGTTTCGCTGCAGCCGACCTACAGCGGCAGCGTCGGGCGCTCGTGGCTGGAGCGCGGCGGCGTCTACGCGATCGCCAACATCCGCGGCGGCGGCGAATACGGTCCGCGCTGGCACCAGGCCGCATTGAAATCCAATCGCCTGCGCGCCTACGAGGACTTCGCCGCGGTGGCGCAGGACCTGGTCACGCGCGGCATCACCTCGCGCGCGCACCTGGGCGCGGAAGGCGGCAGCAACGGCGGCCTGCTGGTCGGCAACATGCTGACGCTGTATCCGCAGTTGTTCGGCGCGATCGTGTGCGAGGTGCCGCTGCTGGACATGCAGCGCTACACCAAGCTGTCGGCCGGCGCCTCGTGGATCGCCGAGTACGGCGATCCGGACAAGCCGGAGGAATGGGCCTACATCCAGAAGTTTTCGCCCTATCGAAATGTCGAAAAGGCAATGGACTACCCGCCCGTGCTGTTCTACACAGCCACCAGCGACGACCGCGTCGGCCCGGTGCAGGCGCGCAAGATGGCGGCGAAGATGACGCAGCAGCTCGGCTACCGGAACGTGTGGTTCTACGAGAACACCGAAGGCGGCCACGGCGCTGCCGCCGACAACCGCCAGTCGGCCTTCATGCACGCGCTCGCCTACTCCTTCCTCTGGAACCACCTCACGCAGGCCTCGCCATGAAATCCGCACTCCCGCTGTTCGCACTCCTGCTGTCCGGCGCGCTGCACGCCAGCGGCCCCGCCACCGTCGACGAGGCGCTGGCGCAGGCGAAGAAGGCGCACCAGCCGGTGCTGATCGATTTCAGCGCGCCGTGGTGCTACTCGTGCTACTTCATGGCCACGCACGTGCTCAACGGCAAGGAGTGGGATGCGCTGCACCGCAGGGCGGTGATCGCCGAGATCGACGCCGACTCGCCCGACGGCAACGCGTGGATGAAGAAGCTCGCGGTCAAGGCGCTGCCGGCCTACGTCGTACTGAACGAGGACGGTGCCGAACTCGGCCGCATCCTGGCCGAGCAGCCGCGCGAGAAGTTCTATCCGAACCTCGACAGCATCCTCGCCGGCGCGAGCACGCTCGACGACCTCAAGCGCAAGGCCGCGACGGGCTCGACCGAGGCGATCGCCGGCGTGCTCGGCTCCTACCAGGCGCGCGGCGAAGGCCAGGCCGGGCTCGACTGGTACGCCGGCCTGCCGCCGAAGGTGCGCGACGCTGCGGCGAAGGACCCGTCGATCACGCTGTGGCGCGACCGCCTGGAACTCGCCCGCGCCGACAAGGCCGACGACGACGCGGCCGTGGTCGAGGCGGCGCAGCGCGTGCTGGCCGGCGAGATCGGCTGCGACCGCCCGTACGTGGTCGACCAGCTGCTCGAGGCCGGCGAGAAACTGCCGAAGGAACGGCGCCACGCCGTGCTCGCGCCGCAGAAGAAGCCGCTCGATGCGCTGCTGTCGCAGCAGGTGTTCGTCGCCAAGCCGTCCTGCGCCGACCAGCGCAGCAGCGTGATCGCCGCCGCCGATCTCGACAAGGCGCTCGGCGACACGGCGGCGGAGACCGCCGTGCTGAACCGCGCCGTCGACGACACGCGCGCGCGCCTCGGCGACGACCTGAAGAAGGACCGCAACGCCGCCGACAACCTGCGCGTGTACCTGGCGCGCGCCGGCCGCAACGCCGAACTCGACGCGCTGTATCCGAAACTGATCGCGGCGTATCCGGACGACTACGTCTATCCGTACCGCTACGGCAAGAGCCTGCTCGACCATGACCAGCCGGCGCAGGCGCTGCCGCTGCTGGAACAGGCGGCGGAAAAGGCCTACGGCGTGAACCGCCTCGCCGTCGCGACCCTGCGCGTGAAGGCGCTGAAGGCGCTGCACCGGCAGGCCGACGCCGAGCAGGTCGTGGCCGACGTGCTCGAGCAGAACGGCCGCTGGTTCCCCGAGCAGGTCGACAAGCTGAAGGAAGCGCTGAAGTCCTGAGCGCGGTTGCGCCGGCGCGGGACGCGGCGCAAGGGCAAAGCACGCGGTTGCGGCATTGCGCCGAATTGCTGCGTCGCAGCAGCGTGCATTATCCTTCGCGCCTTTCCGGGCGTCGTCCGGACCCCGCAATCAGGAGCAAGCTGTGGCCTTGGAACGCGTTCCCGCCGGCGCCGACGTGCCGAACGAAATCAACGTCATCATCGAGATCCCGAAGGACGCCGAACCGGTCAAGTACGAGGTCGACAAGGCCAGCGGCGCGATCTTCGTCGACCGCGTGCTGTCCACGCCGATGCGCTATCCGTGCAACTACGGCTACGTGCCGCAGACCCTTGGCGGCGACGGCGACCCGCTCGACGCGCTGGTGATCCTGCCGCTGCCGCTGGTGCCCGGCGCGGTGATCCGCTGCCACCCGGTCGGCATGCTGAAAATGACCGACGAGGCCGGCGGCGACGAGAAGCTGGTGGTGGTGCCGGTGGCGAAAGTGTTCGCCGGTTACGCGCACATCACCGACATCAGCCAGGTCTCCGGCCACTGGCTCGAGCGCATCGGCCACTTCTTCGAGCACTACAAGGACCTGGAGAAGGGCAAGTGGGTCAAGATCGACGGCTGGGTCGGCGCCGAAGAAGCCAAGCGCGAGATCCTGGCCGGCGTCGAGCGCTACGTCGCGGCGGCGGACTGACGTCGGGCTTTCGCAAGCGCGCCGTCGCCTCTCTTCCGCTTGCAGGAACCCCGCAAAGCCGCAACTGATGTCATCCCCGCGAAAGCGGGGATCCACTTGCGCTTTTCCTGCGTACGATCAAGAGCAGGATGGATTCCCGCTTTCGCGGGAATGACGAAGCCTCTTGCGGCGACGGCGCCTCTTGCGGGAACGGGGTCTCTTGCGGGAGAGACGATGAGTTGCCCGTGCGGGCGAGGAACGAGTGGTCCGCTCGGGCCTGACGCGCAACCGTTCGACGGCGAAGACGTCAATCGTCGGAGAAATCCTCGGCCGGATCGCGCGTGTGCGCGACCGCCGGGTCGATGCCCGAGGCGAGCGCTTCGCGCACGTTCCAGATCGACATCTCGCCGCCGCGGAACGGCTGCGAGAACACCGGCGTGGCGCGGAAGCGGAAGCGGCGGTAGAAGCTCACCACCAGCCCGTCGGGATTGCGCTGCGCCCAGGCGTCGAGCTCCTTCGCCTCCATCAGGACCGGCAGCGGCTGGGTCAGCCGCCCGGCGAACTCGTACACGCCGTGGTGCCAGCCCAGGTGCACCACCGCCTGGCCGCGCTGCTGCGCCTGCGCGATGCGCTCGCCGATCGCGCTCATGTCGTAGCGCTGGCCAGGCCCTTCGACGACGGCCAGCTTGATCAGCAGCGCCACCGTGATCATCGCCAGTGCCGGCAGCGCCGGCGTGCGCGCGCGGCGCGCGAAGACCAGCAGCAGCACGCCGAGCCCGGCCAGCACGAAGCCCCAGGCCGGCGTCGCGTCGCCGACGTAGGCCAGCCGCTCGCGCGTCGCCGCGAAGTACGGCGCGGCGGCGAACACGAATCCGAAGGCGACCAGCAGCAGCGCGAACAGGCCGCTGCGCACGCGCAGCGCACCGCGATCGAGCGCAAAGGCCAGGCCGAGCGCCACGCCCGGAATCGCCGGCAGCAGGTAGTGCGGCTGCTTGCCGCCGATGAACGAGAACGCGAGGAAGGTCGGCACGACCCAGACCAGCGCCAGGCGCAGCGCAGGCTCGGGCAGCAGCGCGCGCAGCTCGCGCCAGCGGCCGCGGATGACCAGCGGCCACGGCAGCAGCATCGCCGGGAAGACCACGCCGTACCACCACCACGGGCGGCTGTGCGTGCTGGCGCCGACTACGCCCTCGATGCGGTCGAAGGTCTGGTTGAGGAAGATCGCGCGCGCGTACTCCGGGCCGCCGTGCAGCGCGGCCGGGATCGCCCACGCCAGCGCGATCGCCGCGCCGAGCAGGAAGGCCAGCGCGAACGCGCCGAAGTAGCGCGCGCGGCGCCCGGCCAGGCGATCGCTCCACCACGGCGCGCCGAGCGCGACGATCGCCACGAACAGCAGCATCACCGGGCCCTTGACCAGGATGCCCAGTCCGGTCGCGACGCCGGCCAGCACGATGCCGCGGCGCGTGCGCCCGACGGCGAGGTCGAGCAGGCCGTGCACGGCGAGCAGCACGCAGGTCGTCAGCGGCACGTCGAACATGATCGCGTTGGCGAACGCGGCGAAGTAGATCGCGCCGAGCAGGATCCACATCGCGTTGCGCGCCGCCGTCTGCGAGCCGCCCATGCGCAGGGTCAGGCGCTGCAGCAGCAGCAGGCTGGCGATCGAGCACAACAGGGTCATCGCGCGGCCGGTCCAGGCGTGCACGCCGGTGACCAGCCAGCCGGCGTTGATCATCCAGAACAGGAACGGCGGCTTGTGCGCGTAGGTGTCGCCGTTGAGGTGCGGCACCAGGAACTCGCCGGTCTGGCGCATCTCCCAGGCGACCGCGAGGTAGCGCGTCTCGTCGATCGGCACCGGCACCAGCAGCCAGACCACCGGCAGCAGCAGCAATGTGCCCAGGAACAGCGGATGATCGAGCAGCCGGCGCCAGGCGGGCGCCGCGGATTGAAGAAGGCTCACGGAGACGGATCACAGCACGGGAAGCGCGCAGTATACGAGGGAGCGTTCCGGCCTGAGAGCCAGGCCGGCAAGCGGGCCGGCCGACGCCCCCGCTTTTCAGCCCTCAGCCCTCACCTCTCAGCCCTCACCCCCCAATTCCTATCCGCGGCGCAGCAGCTCGCGCAGGTCGAGGATCGCCGCGTTCGCGCGCGAGATGTAGTTGGCCATCACCAGCGAGTGGTTGGCGAAGAAGCCGAACGGACGGCCGTTGAGCACGATCGGGCTGCCGAGCGGCTTCTGCGATTCCTCCAGCTCGCGGATGACCTGGTCCAGGCTGATCAGCGCGTTCTTGTCGTGCAGCACCGGAGCGAAGTCGATGCGCGCCGCCTCCAGCTGCTCGCGCAGCGCCCAGGTGTAGCCGCGCGCCTCGTAGAAGTTGTCGTCGATCTTCGTCCACGGCGTCTGCACCAGGCGCGGGCTCTCGGCCGGCTTGGACTGCTGCGCGTTGCGGTCGCCGGCCAGGTCGGTGTCGATGCGCACCTGCCCGGCCGCCGCCGACAGCCGCTGCGACAGCGAGCCGAGCCGTGCGGAAACCGTCTGCAGGTAGTCGGCGAGGTTGTCGGCGCGGGCGTAGAACTGCGCGTTGGAGGCGTCGTCGTCGGCCAGCCGCGTCAGATAGCCGTCGACGTGCGCGATCGCCTTGCGGTACTGGCTTTCGGAACTGGGCAGCAGCCAGCGGTCGTTGGGCGAGCTGAACAGCGGTTCGGCTTCCTGCAGGTCCTTGTCCTCGACCGACTGCGTCTGCGAACGGCTCCAGTCGTTGCGCAGCGTGCGCGCGAGGTCGCGCGTCGCGGTCAGCGCGCCGAATTCCCAGTTCGGCACGTTGTCCATCAGCACGCCGGGCGGGAACCTGTCGTTGCTGAGATAGCCGCCGCGCTTGTCGAGCAGGGTCTGCGCAATCGTCAGCAGGGCCGACGTGGTGACCGAGCCGGTCACGACCGCCTGCTTCTTCGCCGCGGCGCGCTCCTGCGCCGCCTTGGCCACGTCGAAATGCGGCGGCTCGTAGTCCCACCACCACATCAGCGCGAGCACGACCACCACGTACGCGGCGAGCGCCACGCCGATGCCGCGGACGATCCAGCCGCGGGCGCGATTACCGGTTGCGTCCATGTCGTCCCTCGCTCGGTTGGCCTGAAGAGGAGCCGCGCGGCGGTCGGCGCGGCCGCGCGGCATTGCGCCCCATTCTAGGCCAAGGCGGGGCTATTTCTTCTTTCCGTTGCCGCTCTTGGCCGGCTTGGCCGGTTCGCCCTTGGCGCCGAAGTTCTCCATCAGCGTCTTCATGTCCTCGGCGTGCTCCTCCTCGACGGCGAGGATCTGCTCGAGCAGGCGCTTGGTGGTCGTGTCGCGGTCGCCGACGTAGTGGATGATCTCGCGGTAGCTGTCGATCGCGATGCGCTCGGCGACGAGGTTCTCCTCGATCATCGCGGCCAGGTCTTCGGGCACGACGAACTCGGAATGGCTGCGGCCGGAGAGCCCGTCGGGCGAGAAGTTCGGCGTGCCGTCGAGCTGGGTGATGCGCTCGGCGATCTGGTCGGCGTGGGTCTGCTCCTCGGCCGCGTGCTCGAGGAACTCGGCGGCGACGCTCTTGGCGTTGATGCCCGAGGCCAGGTAGTAGTGCGCCTTGTAGCGCAGCACGCAGACGATCTCGGTGGCGAGCGCCTCGTTGAGGAGCTTGAGCACCGTCTGGCGGTCGAGCGTGTAGCTGTCGGTGACGGCGCCGCGTTCCATGTGCGCGCGGGCGCGCTTGCGGATCGTCTGGATGTCGGAAAGGAACGGCCTGTCGTTGCCGAGATTCGCGGTCATGCCTGCCTCCTGTGGGTGGGATGCCGGGTCCGTTGCGGACGCACGCAAGGGTCCGGCGCATGGTACGCCGCGCGCATGTCTTCGAGCTGACTGAGCGGAATTGGCGGCACCGGGCCGCCGCAAAATGGCGGCGCGGATCAGGCGCGCGCCGCGCGCGGGGCGCCGCGCGAGGTTTCCTCGCTGGCCGGCGCCGCGTCGGGGCGGCGCACGGCGCGGCCGAGCAGGCCGCGCAGGGCTGCGCCGAGATCGACGCCGTTGCGCAGCGGAACCTCGCTCGCGGCCGGCCCGATGCGGGCGAAGAATCCCGCCAGCAGGTCGCGATACTCGCGCAGCCCGGCCTCGTCGGCGCCGTGACGGAACCACAGCGCCTGCCAGTGGCGCACGAACAGGCCGGCCAGCTGCGCGGCTTCCTGCAGGCGCGGATGCGGCTCGGCTTCACCGAGCAGGAAGGTCACGTGGTCGCGCAGTTCCCAGTAGCTCATCGGCGACTGGCTGTTGACCGACTCGAACGCGAGCACCGGCTCGGGCGCGCCCGCCTGCGGCGCGACCCGGCGCGGTGACCAGTTCCCCTTCGGCATCGTGTGCGGCCGGCCGGCGTTGACCAGATCCCAGAACGGCGGGCCGCCGATGCTGTCGACGACCAGGTGCACGCGCGCGCGGTCGGCGTCGTTGAGCACGTGGTGCATGCGCCAGGTGTCGAAGATCCAGCACTCGCCCTCGGCCATGTT
Source organism: Dokdonella ginsengisoli (assembly GCF_042652785.1). Classification (NCBI taxonomy): domain Bacteria; kingdom Pseudomonadati; phylum Pseudomonadota; class Gammaproteobacteria; order Lysobacterales; family Rhodanobacteraceae; genus Dokdonella; species Dokdonella ginsengisoli. Next base: position 319,111 of record NZ_JBHSHD010000008.1, read on the forward strand.
GATCTGCGTGCCGCCGCAGGAGAACCGCACGGTCGGCTGGGTCACGATCGGCACGTGCACGCGCACGCGCTCGTTCCAGTAGTAGTCCAGGTCGACGTGCTCCTCGACCTCGGCGCGGCCGGACAGGCGCATCAGGCGGATGCGCCCGAGCACCGCGCCGAGGCTGCCCAGCACCTGGCGCAGGTACGGGCTGCGCTGCAGCGCCGGGGTCGGACGCATCGGCCCTTCGAGCGAGTCGCCGCGCGCGGGATCGCCGTCGACGGCCGCCAGCGGCAGGGCCGAGTTGCCGGCCATGCCGGTCGGATGCGGACGCCACAGGCTCTCGTCGAAGGCCGCGATCTCGGCGGCCAGCGCCTGCGCGTCGAAACTCAGCGGCAGCTGGATGAACGGTACGGGAAGCTTCATGCGCGGCTCTCGTCAGGCGCGGGCTCGTCAGGCGCGGTCGCGTCCGCCGGACGCATGCCCGGCGGACGGCGGCGATCGCCGCATGATAGCCGCATCACGCGCGCCGATAGACCTCGGCGCCCTGCTCGCGGAACTGCGCCGCCTTCTCCGCCATGCCGCCGGCCAGCGCGTCCGCGTCGCCGACGCCGTGTTCCCTGGCGTAGTCGCGCACGTCCTGGGTGATCTTCATCGAGCAGAACTTCGGTCCGCACATCGAGCAGAAGTGCGCGGTCTTGTGCGCGTCCTTGGGCAGGGTCTCGTCGTGGAATTCCTTCGCCTTCTCCGGATCCAGGCCGAGGTTGAACTGGTCGTCCCAGCGGAACTCGAAGCGCGCCTTGCTGAGCGCGTTGTCGCGCGCCTGCGCGCCGGGATGGCCCTTGGCGAGGTCGGCCGCGTGCGCGGCGATCTTGTAGGTGATGATGCCGTCGCGCACGTCCTGCTTGTCGGGCAGGCCCAGGTGCTCCTTCGGCGTCACGTAGCAGAGCATCGCGGTGCCGTACCAGCCGATCATCGCCGCACCGATCGCCGAGGTGATGTGGTCGTAGCCGGGCGCGATGTCGGTGGTCAGCGGCCCCAGCGTGTAGAACGGCGCCTCGCCGCATTTCTCCAGCTGGCGCTCCATGTTCTCCTTGACCAGGTGCATCGGCACGTGGCCGGGGCCCTCGATCATGGTCTGCACGTCGTGCTTCCAGGCGATCTGCGTCAGTTCGCCGAGGGTGTCCAGTTCGGCGAACTGCGCCGCGTCGTTGGCGTCAGCGATGGAGCCCGGACGCAGGCCGTCGCCGAGCGAGAAGGCGACGTCGTAGGCCTTCATGATTTCGCAGATTTCCTCGAAGCGCTCGTACAGGAACGATTCGCGGTGATGCGCCAGGCACCACTTGGCCATGATCGAGCCGCCGCGGCTGACGATGCCGGTGACGCGCCGCGCGGTCAGCGGCACGAACGGCAGGCGCACGCCGGCGTGGATGGTGAAGTAGTCCACGCCCTGCTCGGCCTGTTCGATCAGCGTGTCGCGGAACAGCTCCCAGGTCAGGTCCTCGGCGACGCCGCCGACCTTCTCCAGCGCCTGGTAGATCGGCACCGTGCCGATCGGCACCGGCGAATTGCGCAGGATCCACTCGCGCGTCTCGTGGATGTGCCTGCCGGTGGACAGGTCCATCACGGTGTCGGCGCCCCAGCGGATCGCCCACACCATCTTCTCCACTTCCTCGGCGATCGAGCTGGTCACCGCGGAATTTCCGATGTTCGCGTTGATCTTCACCAGGAAGTTGCGGCCGATGATCATCGGCTCGCTTTCCGGATGGTTGATGTTGTTCGGAATGATCGCGCGGCCGCGCGCGACTTCCTCGCGCACGAATTCGGGCGTGATGCGCTTCTGGATCGCCGCGCCGAACGACTGGCCGGCATGCTGCTTGAGCAGGTGCGCCTCGCCGATCGCCTCGATGCGCTGGTTCTCGCGGATCGCGATGTACTCCATCTCCGGCGTGACGATGCCGCGGCGCGCGTAGTGCATCTGCGACACGTTAGCGCCGGACCTGGCCACGCGCGGCTTGGGAATGTTCGGGAAGCGCACGTCGGCCAGCTGCGGCGCATTGGCGTGCCGGCGCGTGAACGGCGAGCTGAAGTCGGCGAGCCGCTCGGTGTCGCCGCGCCCGTCGATCCAGCCGGCGCGCAGCGCCGGCAGGCCGGCGGCGAGATCGACGCGATAGGCCGGATCGGTGTACGGCCCGGAGGTGTCGTAGACCGCGAACGGCGCGTTCTTCTCGGCGCCGAACAGCGACGGCGTGTCGGCCAGCGCGATCTCGCGCATCGGCACGCGGACGTCGGCGCGCGAACCTTCGACGTGGATCTTGCGCGAGCCCGGGATCGGCCGCGTGACGGAATCGGAAAGCTCTGCGGTCTGGCGCAGCAGTTCGGAAGGTACGGCGTTCATTTCAAGCTCCTCGATATCGGGCCGACAGAGGGAGCTTTCCGTGAGAAGTCCGCACGTAAACGCGCGGTTTTCGCCTCTTGCGCGCAAGCACGCAAAAGCACATCAAGCTCCCTACACCGGTGCTAACCGGATCAGGTTCGAAGGGACTCTCTCAGCCGGCGACCGCCGGCACCCCCGCTTCAAGGCAGCCATTGAAACACGTTCACCCCGGCGCAGCCAGCCAGCGCCGCCGGACCGGTCCGGCGGCGGAAGAAACCGCGCTCACGAGCGCCTGCGGCGCGACATCGCCGCGCCGCCGCCGAGCATGACCAGCAGCAACAGGCTCAGCAGCGCGGCCGGATCGTCCACCGGCACCGCCGTCGGCAGCGATCCGGCCGGTGCGGCGGCGGCGGCGAGACGTCGCCCGTCCGCGGCGGAGCGCCACGCCGCTGCGGCGCCTTCGCGCGCCTCCGGCGGCGGCATCGTGCGCGCAACGGACCGCCGTGTGGATGCCGGTTCCGTCGCTACGCCAGTGGCGTTTCCGCGCGCCAGCTGCACCGCTTCGACGCCGTCCGCGTACGGCACGTCCACGCCGTCGCGGAACACCACCAGCGTGTCGGTGTCGGCGGCTTCGCCGGCACCGTCGGCGCGGGCGAGGAAGGTGGCGGTGGCGGCATCGCCGTCGGCGCGCACCGGCACGCGGACGATCCACACCAGGCTGGTGCCGGGCGGCAGCGTCGCGATGTCGGCGAAGCCGCCCGCACCCTGCGCCGTGCAGGCCGTGCCCGGCGCGCCGCCGACGCAGGTCCACTGCGTGTTGGCGACGTCGAAGGCGGCGTCGAGATCGGCGCCGACCGTCACGCCGTCGGCTGCGCCGTTGCCGATGTTGCGCAGGGTGACGAAGTAGTCGCGCACCTGGCCGTAGCGCGCGTAGTCGCCGCCGTCGGTCACCTCCAGCTGCAGCCGGGCGCCGCCCGCGGCGCAGGCCACGTCGACGTCGATGACGTCGGTGACGCCGATCGTGCCTTCGGCGTGGACCAGCGTGCAGTGCTGACCGGCCGGCTGCGCGCTCACCGCGACGACGTAGCCGTCGCCCGATGCGAAGTGCGGCGCGAATGCGTAGGCGCCGTTCGCGGCGAGAGTCAGCTCGCTGCCGCCGTTGATCGACAGCGTGATCGAGGCGCCGCTCGCCAGGCCGCTCAGCGTGCCTCCGACGGTGTAGGTGAGCGCCGGGCCGCAGTGCACGACCACGTCGGTGACGTCGACCTCGCCGACCGTGCCGCTGCCGTTGGCGACCGCGCAGATTTGCGACGGTTCGCCCGGCTGCGTGGCAACGGTCACCGCATAGGGATCGCCGCTGGCGATGGCCGTCTCGAACGCGAACGAGCCGTCGCTCGCGACGGGCAGGCTTTCCGTGCCGTTGAGCGAGAGCACCAGGCCGCTGCCGGCCAGTCCGGTGACGGTGCCGCCGATCGCATGCACAGCCGGCGCGAACGCCACCTGCACCGTGCAGTCGCCGTCCAGCATCGCCGTGGTGAACGTGTTGTCGGCGAGGCTGCCGCCGCAGCCGCTCGCCGACTGCACGGCGCTGCCGGCATCCGCCTGCAGGGCCAGGGCGACCGCCGGTGCATCGGGCTCGATGCGGTACCAGGCGGCGCACGCACCCGTGTCCTGCCGGCACTCGGCGATCGCCGCGCCCAGCGGCGTCGTCGCGGCGATCGCGCCGACCTTGCCGGCGCCGCTCACCGCGACGACGACATGCGCCTGGCGCACTTCCGCCGCACCGGCGTCGCAGCCCGCGCCTTGCGGACGCGCGACGCCGCGCGAGTCGGCCGCGGGAGCGTCGTCGCAGGCGAGCGCATCGATCGCGGCGCTACCGGTTCCGGGCAGCAGCACCGGCATCGCGCCGTCGGCATCGTGCAGCGCGCCCAATTGCGGATTGCCGGCGACGGTCTCGGTGCAGGTCACGCCGGCGGGACAGGCGCCCTGCAGGACGCTGCGGCGCACGCTCACCGTGCCGCCCTGGCTGGCGACCTCGTCGGGCGAATCGCCCCACAGGATCGACTCGGCCAGCGTCACCTGGGCCGTGCCGCCCAAGCTGAAATTGGCGACCGCGCCGGCGAACGGTGCGTCGTTGGCGCTGAAGGTGACGTTCGCCAGCGTCGCCTCGGCGCTGCCGTCGGTACCGCCCACATTGATGAACGCACCGGCCCCCTGGGTGGCGCTGTTGCCGCTGAAGGTGACGTTGCGCAGGTGCGCGCGGGCGACGCCGCCGCCCTCGCCCGCGTTCGCCACCGCGCCGCCGAGCGCGGCGGCGTTGCCGATGAAGGCGGCGTCTTCCAGCACGGCATCGCAGCTGCCCTGCGCCTGCGCGACGCAGGCCATGCCGCCGCCGGACATGGCGAAGTTGCCGCGGAACAGCAGCCGCCGCAGGGTCGGACCGCACGCCTGGCCGGCGCCGTAGCAGAGCAGTCCGCCGCCGCCCGACAGCACGGTGTCGGCGCCGTCGGCCTGCCCGCCGCTGAGCGTGAAGCCGTCCAGCACGGTGTCGGCCGTGGCGGCGTCGATGCGCACGACGTGGTAGCTGTTGCTGCCGACGATGTCGGTCGCGGCGGCAGTGACGCCGTGCGCGTCGACCACGTCGTCGCCGCCGATGTCGCCGGACAGCACGCTGCGATGCACCGCCGGATCGCGCTGATCGCGGGCGCTCTCGGTACCGGCGAAGCCGCCGTACACGGCGACGCCGGAGCGGATCGCGAACGTCGCCGCGCGATCGGTGCCGGCCGCCGGCCGGTACGCGCCTTGCGCCACCCAGACCTCGCTGCAGGCCGGATCGGCGAGCGCCGACGGCAGGTCGGTCGCCTGCGCCCAGCTGCTGCCGTCGTTGCCGCCCGCGCCGCCGACGGCGACGCGGCAGACGGCCGCCTGCGCATGCCCGAAGGCACCGCCGGCCAGGCACAGCGCGCCCAGCCACAGCGCCGCGGAAACCGTTCCGTGCGTAGCCGCGATCCTCATTGGGTTTCTCCCGTGTCTTCGTTCGTGTCCTGCGCCAGGGCGAACGGACGCTCCGCGCCTTCCAGCAGCACGATGGATGTGTCCTGCGCATCGACCGCGCGGCCGACGACGAGCCGCGCACCCGCGGCGACGCGCGCCCACGCGCTGGCGTGCTGGCGGCCGGCGCGATCCGTGCCGAGCAGGCGCACGAAGTCCGCGCCGCCGAAAGCCAGGCGCTGCACCTCGACCCCGCCGGCAGGCGTGCGCAACGCGCGCACGACGGCGATGCCGTCACCGCGGGCGGGTGGCCACGGGATCGGCACGCTCTCCAGCGGCGGCAGCGGCTCGACCGCCTGCGTGCCGTCGGCGTAGGGCACGTCGAGGCCGTCGCGGAAGATCACCAGCGTGTCGGTGTCGGCGTCCGAAAGGCCCGAGGGCAAGTCCACCGTGAACGTGGCCTGGTCTTCGGTGCTGCCGGCCAGCACCGGCACGCTGACGATCCAGGTCACGCTGCTGTTGGCCGGCAGGTTCGCCGTGTCGGCGAAGCCGCCGGCGCCGGCGCTGCCGCACAGGCTCGCGCCGCCGAGGCATTGCCACTGCACGTTCGCCACGTCGAAGGCGGCACTGAACGCGCCGACGAGCGCCACGCCGTCGGCGGCGACGTTGCCGCTGTTGCCGAGCGTGACGAAGTAGTCGCGCACCTGTCCGTAGCGCGCGAACTCGTGGCCGTCGTCGACGTCCAGATGCAGCTGCGCCTGCAGCGGCGCGCAGCTCGCGTCGACGTCGGTGACGTCGGCGCCCTGCACCGTGCCGGTGGCGTTGGCGAGCGTGCACAGCTGGCCCGGCGGCTGCGTCTTCACGGTGACGACGTAGCTGGCGCCGTCGGCCAGCCGCGGCAGGAACGCGTAGGCGCCGTCGGCGGACACGGCCAGGTCGCCGCCGCCGTTGAGCTGCAGGACCAGGCCGCCGCCGGCGAGCCCGCTCACCGTGCCGCCGATCGCGTAGGCGGTCGATGCGCCGCAGTTGACGACCACGTTGTCGACGTCGACGGCGCCCATCGTGCCGCTGCCGTTGACGACGACGCAGTCCTGCGCCGGCGACTGCGGCTGGGCGGCGACCGTGACCGAGTACGCCGCGCCCGGCGCCAGCGCCGTGGTGAAGTCGAAGCGGCCGTTGGCGGCGATCGGCAGGGTTTCGCCGGTGCCGTCGAGCGACAGCACGAGGCCGTCGCCGAGCAGGCCGATGACGGTGCCACCGATGTGGTGCGGCGGTATCTCGCCTTCCTCGTTGACGACCGCCACGTCCGGCGGGTCGATGCCGGCGTAGGCCGGGTCTGCGCTGCTCGCCGGCGCGATCACGACCGTGTAGGCCTGGTCGCCGTCGACGACGCCGTCGTCCAGGCCGCTGACGGTGACGGTCCGCGGCTGGTTCCAGTCCGCCTGCGTGAAGGTCAGGCCGGCCGGGGCGACGAGGCCTTCGGTGGGGTCGCTGCTGGACAGCGTCACGCTGACGTCGGCGGCCGGGTAGCGCTCGAGCACGATCGTGAAGGTGGCCGTGCCGCCGGCCTCGGTGGTGACGAGGCCACCGGTCGGCGAAACCGCGATGCCGGCCGCGACGGAGGCGGTCTGGTATTCGTAGGCGCCCATGTCGATGAGCGGCGCGTCGCCGTTGCCGGTGTCGGTCACGCCGGCGTCGTCGAACGGACGCGGGTTCAGGTCGAGGTCCGGCGCCATCTCGTCCGTGTCGCCGTCCTCGTCGGCGTCGAAGGCGTCGGTGAAGCCGTAACCGTTGTCGCCGGCGTCGATTGCGGGACTGCCGGCGTCGAGGCGGTAGTCGCCGGGCGTGCCGACGAAACCGGGCGGCTGGTCGAGGTTGCCGTTCACGGCGGGGACGCCCGGCACGATGCTGTGGGTGGGCGAGACGTTGCCGAGGCTGCCGTACTGGTTGTCCCAGACGATGCCGTTGTGCAGCTGTACGTTCGCCGACGGCCGCGAGAGCAGCTCGCCCTGCACCGCATTGCCGGCGATCGTGACGTTGCGCATTTCCGCCACGGCGGTGTCGTCGTGGAAGAAAAGCAGCGAGCTGCCAGCGGCGGACAGCTGGTTGCCGGCGACGAGGCTGCCGACCATCGCGAAATAGCTCTTGTTCCAGATCACCGAGCGGCTGTCGCCGTCGCCGTTGTCCTCGAAGCGCGACTGGGCGACCAGCGTCACGTCCCCGCCGGGAATCGCGTCGGCGTCTCCGCCGGCGATCGCGGCACCGTCCACCGCGGCGTTGCGCTCGAAGCGCGAGGTGACGAGGGTCGTGCCCGCATGCGTCGCGATCGCGCCGCCGCGCGTCGCCGCGCGGTTGTCCTCGAACAGGCTGGCCTTCACCAGCAGCACGCCGTCGGCGCGGATCGCGCCGCCTTCGGTGTCGGCCGAGCCGTTGCGCAGCTGCATCGCGTGCACGGTCAGGTCGCCGCCCGCGGCGACGTCGAGGAAGCGGAACGGCGGCGCCGAGGCGTCGCGTTCCAGCGCGCCGTTGCGAAGGGTCAGCACGCCGGTGACGACCGGCAGCGCGTCGGCGCCGTTCGCGTCGGTGTACGGGGCGTCGCCGAACACCAGCGCGTTGTCGTCGAGGTCGATCACGTCGTCGCTGGCGTTGAGGTTGGCGCACTCGATCGCCTGGCGCAGCTCGGCCACGCGCGCGGCGTTGTCGGCGCCGGCCAGCGTGTAGGGGAAGACGAACGCGGCGCAGCTGCCGTCCACGTTGCTCAGCGAGAAGTCCGCGCCCAGCGCCGGTCCGTCGCCGTTGGCCGCGACGGCGGTGACGGTGTACGGCCCGCCGACGACGTCGTTGGCGACGGCCGTGGCTTGCGCACGACCGTCGGAACCTATCGCGGACGGGGTCAGCAGTGCGCCGGCGCCGCTGGCCGGTCCGGCGAAATCCACCCGGCCGCCCGCGACCGGTTCGCCGCCGTCGACGGCGACCACCTGCACCACCAGCGGATCGGCGAAAGCCGTGTTCACCACCGCCGACTGCCCGCTGCCGCCGACCCGCGTCAAGGTGAATCCGCGCGATTCGAACGCGCCGACGTCCGGCGTGCCGACGCGGGCGAGGCCGCGCGCGTCGGTGGCGGGAATGTCCTGGCCGTTCGCGGCGCCGGCGTTCAGCGCCGGGCTGCCGGGCAGCAGCGCCACGGTGCGGGTGGCGCCGCCGTAGTCGCCGAGCGGACCGACCCGCGCCTCGGTCACGCCGATCCGGTTGCCGTTGACCCCGTCGGCCAGTGCGGCGCCGGACTGCACACCGATCACGTTGTTGAACGACGTGGCGAGATCGACCGTCGCGCTGTCCGTCGTGCCGATGTCGTAGGCGCCGTTGCCGGCCAGCAGCGAATTGGTGATCGACAGCGTCGCGTTCATGCGCAACTGGAGGCCGCGCGCCTGGTTGTCGACCACCGTCGCGTTGACCAGCCGCGCCCGCGCGGCGGCACCGCCGCCGAACACGATGACGGTGTTGTTTCCTTCGGTGCCGGCGACCGTGGTGTTGCGCACCAGCAGCGGCCCGTCCCAGACCTCGAAGGCGCCGCCCATGTTCGCCCGGTTGGCGGCGAAGACGCTGTTTTCGAAGGTGACCGCCGCGGACGCGTAGATCGCCCCGCCGCTGCCCGAAGTGCTGCGGTTGCCGGAAAAGTCCACGCCCTCCACGCTCAGCGAGGCGCCGGAGAAATGGATCGCGCCGCCGTTGAGCGTGCTGCCGCCGGCCCGCCCGTTGCGCACGGTCAGCTGGCGCAGGGCGAAGTTCAGGCCGGTCGCGTTTTGCGCGAAGAACGGCCGGTGCGCTCCGGCGCCGTCGATGATCGTGGCGGCCGCGCCGTTGCCGGTGATGGCGAGGTCGCCGCCGGACGCCAGCAGCTCGGGCAGCGGCGAGGCCAGCGTGATGACGCCGTCGGCCGTCGGCGCGAACGTGATCGTGCTCGCTTCCGTGCTGGCCATCGCGTCGAGCATCGCCTGCCGCAGGCTGCCGGCACCGCTGTCGCCGGTGTGGGTGACGAGGAGGGTTTCCGCCGCCGCGGGCGCAGCGGCGGCGCAGCACAGCGACAGCACCGGCCACAGCAGCCGGTGCCTTCCCCGACGCGCGAGGTTCCTCATGAACGTTCTCCGTGTGATCGGCCTTGCGCGGTCCGTCCGCGCAGCGCGGCGCGCAGGAAAAACGGACGGCAACGGGCCTGCCGCGATCGTCGGCGAACGCCGCGCGGCTGCCCATGTCCTGAGCGGACGCCGGCATGCACGCAGCGGACATCCTGCCCGGTGCGGAGCGGACATTCGCGCAGGATCAAGGATTTGCCGGACGCCTCAGTGCTCGCCGAAGCGCGCGCGGTAGCTGCGGTAGAGGTAGGCGGGATTGTCCAGCCCGCAGCGTGCGCCGGCCTCGACCAGGGTGCGGCACGCGCCGCTGCGCAGCAGGTGGCGCACGCGCAGCAGGCGCTGCTCGCGCACCCAGGCCTGCGGCGACTGGCCGGTCAGCTCGTGCACGCGGCGGCGCAGCTGGCGCTCGGACAGATGCGCCCGCGCGGCCCAGTCGGCGACGGAGAAATCGGACGCCTCGATGCGGCCGAGCGCGACGCCGAGCAGCGCATCGACGTCCGCGCCATCAGCCGGCGGCACGGCCAGCCGCGCGGCGGCGGCCGGCCAGGCGCGCTCGATCGCCTCCAGCAGCGCCTCGAAGCCGAACGGCTTGGCCAGGTAGGCCGCCGCACCGGCGGCCAGGCCGGCCTCGCGGTCGCGGTCGGCCGCCTTGGCGGAAATCAGGATCACCGGCCGGCGCTGCGCCGCCGGCACCTCGGTCAGGCGCCGGCACAGGTCCACGCCGCTGGCGCCGGGCAGCATCACGTCGCTGACCACCAGGCGGATGCCGGCGTCCTCCGCCAGCGCGCGCCACGCCTGCTCGGCGCTGCCGGCGCAGACCACCGGCACGCGCTCGCCCAGGCGCTCGGCCAGATACGCGGCAAGGTCGGGATGGTCCTCGACCAGCAGCACGCGGCCGTTGCCGTCGGCGCGCGGGCCGGGTTCCGGCAGCGGCGCATCGACCGGCGCCTCCGCCAGGGCCAGATCGTCCAGCGCGACGTGCGCGCTGCCCAGCGGCAGCTCGACGCGGAACGTCGCGCCGGCGCCGCGCGCGCTGGCCGCCGCGATGCGGCCGCCGTGCAGTTCGACCAGCTCGCGCGCCAGCGCCAGGCCGATGCCGAGCCCCTCGCGTCCCTGCCGCGGCGGGCCGGCGACGCGGAAGAAGCGCTCGAACAGCTGCGTGGCGAGCGCGGGATCGAAGCCCGGCCCCTGGTCCTGCACCTCGACCACGGCGTCCTCGTCGTTGCCGTGCAGGCGCACGGTGACGCGGCTGCCCGGCGGGGCGTGCTTGATCGCGTTGTCGATGAGATTGCCGAACACGGTGGTCAGGTATTCGCGATCGCCGAACAGCGTCCGCTCTCCCCCCTCGGCCTCCAGCGCCAGCTCGGCGCCGGCGCGGCCGGCCATCGGCCGGTAGCCGTCGACGATCTCGCTCAGCAGCGCGGCCAGGTCGAGCCGGCGCAGGCGCAGGCGCATCTGGCCGGATTCGGCCTGCACCAGGCCGACCAGCTGCTCGACCAGTCCGCGCAGGCGGTCGAGCTGGCGCAAGGACAGATCCAGCCGTCCGCGATCGGCCGGCGCGAGCGCGGCGGCGCGCTCGCGCAGCTCCTGCAGCGGCAGCGACACCAGCATCACCGGCGTGCGCAGCTCGTGGCTGACGTCGGCGAGCAGGCGCGAGCGGAACCGGTCCAATGTCTCCAGCCGCTGCGCCTGCTCGGCCAGGCGCAGGTTGCTGTGTTCGATCTCGCCGTGCGTGCGCGCCAGTTCCGCGTGGGTCTGCGCCAGCTCCGACAGGGCCGCTTCCACACGGCTCTTTTCGGTGCGCAGCTCGTCCGTGCGCCGGCGCACCTGCCGGTCCAGCTCGACCGCACGCCGGCGCAGCCGCCCGACGCGCAGGCGCACCGCGGCCAGCACCAGCAGTCCGGCGGCCGCCAGCAGCAGGAAGCGGAACACGCCGGTCTCGTACCAGCGCGGCGGAATGCGGAACTCGAACGCGGTCGGCGCGTCGGCCCAGATGCCGTCGCTGTTGCCGGCCAGCAGCTCGAAGCGATAGCGGCCGGGAGCCAGGCCGGAAAAACCGGCGGCGCGGTGATCGGGCAGCTCGGTCCAGCCCTGCTCCAGCGGCAGCAGGCGATAGCGGAAGCGCACCTGCGCGCCGGCGTGCAGATCGGCGGCGCCGTAGCGCACGAGCAGGTTGCGCACGCCGATCGGCAGGTCCGCGCCGCCGACGCCGGCCAGCGCGCGGCCGTCGCTCTCCAGGCCGTCGATCACCGCCAGCGGCGCGCGCTGCCGCAGCGGCATCGCCAGCGGATCGAAGCGGACGATGCCGCGCTGCGACGGAAACCACAGCCGGCCCTGCGCGTCGAACCCGGCGGCGGGCTGCACGCCGCCGTTGCCCTCCAGTTCGGAAAGACCGTCGGACAGGCCGAGCACCAGCGGCGACAGGCGCGGGCGCGTGCCGGCGAGATGCTCGAGCAGGTCGGGACGGCTGATGCGGAAGATGCCCTGGTTGCTGTTCACCCACAGGTGCCCCTGCGTGTCCTCGCGCACCGTGTGCGGGCTGTTCGACGGCAATCCTTCGGCCCGCCCCAGGCGGATCGCGCCCGCGCCGTCCGCATCGTCGGCGGCCACCCGCACCAGGCCGCGGCCTTCGGTGCTGATCCACAGCGCGCCGTCGCCGGACCGGTACAGATCCCGCACCGAGGTGTGCGACAGCAGCGCGGCGGCCACCGGCTGCACGGCGTCGCCACTCATGCGCCAGACGCCGCCGGTACCGCCGAACCAGATCTCGCCGCCCTCGGACAGGGCCAGCGCGTTCACGCGCAGGCGCTGCGCGGCCTGCGGCCACAGGCGCTGCCACGCGTCGCGCTGCTGCCGCCAAGCGCCGGCGGTCGTGCCCAGCAGCAGGCGGCCCGAATCGTCGAAGCGGATCGCCAGCACCTGCTCGCCGAGCAGCTCGTCCGGCAGCGCCATCGCCTCGAAGCGCGCCGCGCCCGCGGCGCGGCGCCACAGTCCGGGTGCGTAGGTGCCGGCGTAGATGCTGCCGTCCGGCGCCGCCGCCACCAGCCAGGGATTGTCGCCGGGAAGGCCTTCGGCGCGGCCGTACGCATGCACGCGCCCGTCGCGGTCGACGGCGCGCAATCCCTGCCCCAGGCTGCCCAGCCACATCGTGCCGTCGCCGTCGCGCGCGACGCCGTAGATGTTGCCGCCGTCCAGGCCGATCGCCTCGTCCAGCAGCTCCACGCGCGCGCGATTGAGCCGATGGATGCCGTCGCGCAGGGTCATGACCCAGACCGTTCCGTCGTCGCCGAACAGCAGGTCGAGGATCGCTCCGCTGCTGCTCAGCACCGGTGGCGCGAGCGCGCGGCCGTCCGGCCTGTGCTCGAAGCGCCAGAGATCGCCGTCGCGGGCAATCCACACGGCGCCGTCCGCGGCGCGCCAGCTGCGGTAGCCGGAACCCGCCAGCCGCTCGCCGGTGGCGAAGATCCGCCGCGGTCCGCCGGCGTCGGCGAGATAGAGCCCGTTCGCGGCGCCGATCCACACCCCGTCGGCGTCACGGCGCAGCTGCGCAAGATCCCTCGGAGCGTCGTCGTCCTGCCAATGCGTGACGCTGCCGGTATCCGTCACGCGCAGCAACCGTCCCTGCGTCGCGCACCACAGCGCGCCGTCGGCATCCACCAGCGCCAGATGCGGCGGCTTCACGCTGTCGCGCAGCGACGGCTGCCACAGCCGCTGCCAGGTGCCGGCGCGATAGGACCAGATCTCGCCGGACATCGTGACCATCCACGCTGCGTCGCCGCGCGCCGGCAGCGCCAGCGCCGGTTCCGCACCGGCCGGGAAAATCACGCGCACGGGAAACGCCCCCGTCGCGTCGGGGCAGTGCAGGGCCTGCCCGGTGGTCAGGCACAGGCTGTCCGGGTCGACGTGGCGCACCGCCTGCGGCCGCGCCGTGCCCAGGTCGGCGCGCTCGATGCGGCCGGAACGCACGGCCAGCCAGTCGCCGTGCGCGGTGTAGGCGAACAGGCGCCCGCGCGCGTCGGTGTGCAGCGACTGCACGCGATTGCCGGACATCGCCGGAAAGCGCATCGAATCGTGCACGTCGAAGCGCCGGCCGTCGAAACGCGCCAGGCCGTCGTGCGTGGCCAGCCAGAGGAATCCGTCGACATCGATGCGCGCGGAACTGGCGCTGTCGACCGGCAGCCCGTCGACCGACCCGTAGTGCTGCTGCACCCAGCGCGGCTCCGGGACCGCCGCCTGCGCCAGGCCGGCGGCGAGCATCCAGCCGGACGCCAGCCGTCGGGCGAGGGAAGAAAGCCTGGGCAGCCGCATCGCGGTGGCGCGGTCCGATCCGGTGGAAAACGGCAACAGTGACATCGAAGGCGCGCCAGGTCCACGGCGCGTCGCCGCCGGTGACGACTCGCGCGGTGCGCCGCTACAGTCGCGCGATGGTAAGGAGACGGCGCATGAGGACATGAGGATCGGAATCGTCGGCTACGGCACCGCCGGCCAGGCCGCCGCGCTGTTCCTCGCGCGCGGCGGCCACGCGATCGAGATCTTCGAGCGCAGCCCGCAGCTGCGCCCGGTCGGCGCCGGCTTCCTGCTGCAGCCGACCGGGCTGGGCGTGCTCGACGCGCTCGGCCTTGGCGCCGCGGCGCAGGCGCGTGGCGCGCGCATCGGCCGCCTGCACGGCGAGAACGCCGCCGGCCGCGCGGTGATGGACATGCGCTACGCCGATCTCGACGCGGACGCGTTCGGCCTCGGCATGACGCGCAACGCGCTGTTCTCGCTGCTGCACGAACGCTGCCGCGAGGTGGCGGCGATCCGCACCGGCGTGCGCATCACGGCGATCGCGCAGGACGAACGGCATCTGCTCGACGCCGACGGCGCCGCGCGCGGCCCGTACGACCTGATCGTGGTCGCCGACGGCAGCCATTCGGCCCTGCGCGCGCACAGCGGCGCGCGCGTGCGCGACCGCCTTTATGCGTGGGGCGCGATGTGGTGCCTGCTGCCGGCCGACGGCTGGCCGCATGCGGCCGAGCTGCGCCAGCGCTACGACGGCACGCGCCGGATGATCGGCGTGCTTCCGGTCGGCGCGCACGAGGACGGCGACGCACAGCGCTGGCTGACGTTCTACTACAGCCTCCCCGGCGCCGCCGTCGACGCCTTCGACGGCCAGGCGCTGGAGCGCCTGCGCGGCGACGTCGCGGCGCTGTGGCCGGAACTGGCCGAACGCACCGACACCCTCGCCGATCCGGCCCGGCTCAACCGCGCGCGCTACCGCGACGTCGTCCTGCGCGATCCTTGGCACGGGCGGATCGTGCACATCGGCGATGCCGCCCACGGCATGAGCCCGCAGCTCGGCCAGGGCGTCAACATGGCCCTGCTCGACGCGCAAGCGCTCGCCGACGCGCTCACCGCGCAGGCGGATCCGGCCGCGGCAAGGAACGACTACCTGCGGCGGCGCGCGCGGCACGTGGCGGTCTACCAGTTCCTCAGCCGCCGGCTGACCCCGCTGTTCCAGTCGGACGCGCAGTGGCTGGCGCCGCTGCGCGACGCCTGCTTCGGTCCGCTCGGGCGCCTGCCGCTGGCGAAGCGGCAGATGCTGACGATCCTCGCCGGCGCCAAGCGCAGCTGGTGGCGGTAGCATCGCAGCACACGGACGGCGGCGACGATCGCTCGCGCGCCGCCGTCCCATGGGCAAGTGCGCGGTGCACGTACTCCATACATCCTTCTGCGAGGTGGCTCATGAAACTTCCAGGCATCGCGGCCCGCTGGCTCGTCCTCGGGCTGTTCTTCTCGCTGGCTTGCGCCTGCGCCTCGGTTCCCCGCGACCCGGCCGATTCGCGCGTGCAGGTGGACTGGACCGCTCCGGAAGCCTTCGCCGACGTGCGCGAGAACCCCGGCTCGAGCGTCGGCCGGCAACGGCCCGAGGAATGGCTGCCGCTGCTGGCGCGGCATCTGCGCAACCGCGCTGGCGGCGTGCTGCCGCCGGGCGAGCATCTGGCCGTGACCTTCACCGACATCAAGCGCGCCGGCTCGTACGAACCCTGGCGCGGACCGCAGTGGAACGACGTGCGCGTGGTCAAGGACATCTACCCGCCGCGCATCGACCTGCGCTTCAAGCTCACCGACGCGAGCGGCAAGGTGCTCGCCGAAGGCGAGCGCAAGCTGACCGATCCGGGTTATCTCACCCGCGGCACGATCGACAACGACGATCCGCTGCGCTACGAGAAGCGCATGCTCGACGAGTGGCTGCGGCGCGAGTTTCCGGCGTCGCGCTAGGCGGCGCCGTTCGTTCTGGAAGGCGGCGCGGAAAAGGCGCGGCGGCGGCACGGGCCGCGGCCGCCCGTCTTCGCGAATCGCGGGCGATGCCGCACAATGCGCGCCCGCGCCGTCGCGCCGCCGGCCCCGGCCGGAATCGCCGCCTCCAGGATTTCCATGGACACGCAACATCCCGATCTGCATCCGCTGTTCGCCGACCACCTCCGCACGCTGCAGGCGCGCGCCGACAAGGCGCTGCTGCGCGGCGGCTTCGACCACCTGGTCGTCGCCGCGGGGCGCCCGGCCAACCAGTTCCTCGACGACCGCCCGTATCCGTTCGCGGTCAATCCGCATTTCAAGCACTGGCTGCCGGCGACCAAGGCGCCCGATTCCTGGATCGTCCACACGCCGGGGCGCAAGCCGAAGCTGATCTACCTGCAGCCGCACGACTACTGGCACGTGGTGCCCGATTCGCCCGCCGGCTACTGGGTCGAGCACTTCGACATCGCGATCATCCGCGAGGCGGACGAGGCGCGCGCGCTGCTGCCCGGCGACGCCGCGCGCTGCGCGATCCTCGGCGAGGCGAACGCGGCGCTCGACGGCTTCGCGCCGAACAACCCGCCCGACGTGCTGAACTACCTGCACTACCAGCGCAGCTACAAGACGCCGTACGAACTGGCAATGATGCGCGTGGCCAGCAAGATCGGCGCGCGCGCGCATCGCGCCGCCGAGCGCGCGTTCCGCGCCGGCGCTTCGGAATTCGACATCAACATCGCCTACATGGAAGCGGCGCGGCAGACCGACAACGACCTGCCGTACGGCAACATCATCGGCCTGAACGAGCACGCGGCGGTGCTGCACTACATGGATCTGGCGCACGCGCCGCCGGCGCAGGCGCACTCGTTCCTGATCGACGCCGGCGCCAGCTTCCACGGCTACGCCTCCGACATCACGCGCACGTACGCGGCCGACTCCGCCGGCGAGTTCCGCGCGCTGGTCGACGCGGTCGACGCCGCGCAGCAGGGCTTCTGCGCCCGCGTGCGCGCGGGGCAGAGCTATCCGGAACTGCACCTGCACGCGCACCGCGTGCTCGGCGACATCCTCAAGGAGCACGGATTCATCCGCATGAGCGGCGAGAGCGCGCTCGAAGCGGGCGTCACCTCGACGTTCTTCCCGCACGGCCTGGGCCATCCGATCGGCCTGCAGGTGCACGACGTCGCCGGCTTCCAGGCCAGCGACAGCGGCGGCACCATTGCGCGCCCGCCCGGCCATCCGTACCTGCGCATGACGCGCGTGCTCGAGCCCGGCATGGTCGTCACGATCGAGCCCGGCCTGTACTTCATCGACATGCTGCTGGCCAGGCTGAAGGAGCAGCCGGCGGCGAAGGAGGTCGACTGGGCCAGGGTCGACGCGTTCCGCCGCTACGGCGGCGTGCGCATCGAGGACGACGTCGTGTGCACCGAGGGCGATCCGGAAAACCTCACGCGCGACGCGTTCGCGGCGCTGGCCTGAGCGCGGGAAGCGACGCCTTGATCATCTCCCACCGGCACCGCTTCGTCTTCGTCGCGATCCCCAAGACCGGCACCCATTCCGTGCGCCAGGCGCTGCGCACGATCCTCGGCCCGGACGATCTCGAGCAGGTCGGCCTGTTCGTGCGCAAGCGCTTTCCGTTCCCGGAGCTGGCGAACGTCCCGCACGGCCACATCAGCGCCGCGCAGATCCGGCCGGTGCTCGGCGAGGAAACCTTCGCCGGCTATTTCAAGTTCGCCTTCGTGCGCAATCCGTTCGACCGCTTCGTCTCGTACTGCGCCTTCGTCAGCCGCGATACCGGCGATTTCGAGCGCGCGCCGCTCGCCTTCATGAAATACGTGATCCGCGAGCTGCGGCCGTTCGACCACATCCTGTTCCGCCCGCAGTGCGAGTTCCTGGTCGACGCCAACGGAACGCTGCTGATGGACTACGTCGGCCGCACCGAGGAGATGCAGGCGTCGTACGATACGATCTGCGCGCGCCTGGGCGTGGCGAGCACGCCGCTGGAGCGGGTGAACGCGTCCTCGCATCGCCCGTACGCGGCGTACTACGACGAGGAGCTGGTCGCCATGGTGGCGCAGCTCTACCGCGACGACCTGGCCCTGTTCAACTACCGATTCGATCCGCATGCACGCCAATCCGCGCAAGACCAAAGCCGTCAGATTCCTCGGTCCGGTTGACCTCGGCGGCGTCCGCGACGAGATCCTGGCGATCCCGGAGGAGATCTGGGCGCGCGAGAACGCGACCAAGCCGAACAAGTTCGGCGCGCTCGACCAGACCCAGCACATCATCTTCCGCTTCGTCTCCAGCTTCGAGGACTGGCGCCAGTCCTACGAGACGCCGCTGTGGCCGGAGTGGAAATCGCGCATCGAGCCGCTGCTGGCGCAGGCGACCAGGCCGTACGGCTACGCCAACGGCGCGTTTCCGCGCGTGATGCTGGCGAAGATGCCGCCGAACGGCATCATCCATCCGCACGTGGACGCCAATCCCGCCGCGCGCTGGCCGCACAAGATCCACATCCCGATCCTGACCAATCCCGGCGTCGCGTTCTACGTCGAACCGGACACCTACCACTTCGAGGTCGGCCAGGCCTACGAGGTCAACAACCTCGGCCGTCACGCGGTGCGCAACGGCGGCACCACGCCGCGCATCCACCTGATCTTCGAGTACTACGACGTCGACCAGTAGCGTGGCGGCGCACGCGCGACGCCGATACCCGCGCCGCGGCCGCGGCGCTACTCTGCGCCGATGACCGCACCCGAGCTTCGATTCGGCCCGTTCCGCCTCGCTCCCGCCGCGCGCGAGCTGTGGCAGGGCGAGCGGCTGATCGCGCTGCCGCCGAAGTCGTTCGACTGCCTGGCCTACCTGATCGAGCACCGCGAGCGCGCGGTCGGACGCGACGAGCTGATCAGCGCGGTGTGGGGGCGCACCGACGTCAGCGACGACCTGCTCGCGCAGACCCTGCTGCGCGCGCGCCGCGCGGTCGGCGACACCGGCAACGAGCAGCGCGCGATCCGCACGGTGCCGCGCTTCGGCTACCGCTGGATCCTGCCGGTCGAGGAGTGCACGGCGCCCGCGGCGGCCGCATCAACGACACGTTCGCCACCGTCGCGTTCGCGCCTGCTGCGCATTGCCGCCGCACTGGCCCTGCTGCTGGCGGCCGCCGCGCTCGGCGCCTGGCTGCTGCGCCGGCCTGCCGCTCCGGCGGCAGCCGCCGCCGACGGCGTGCTGGTGCTGCCGGTGCGCCACGCCGGCGACGCCGAGAGCGCCTGGCTGCGGCTCGGCGCGATGGACTACATCGCCACGCAGCTGCGCGAGCGTGCGCACCTGCAGGTGCTGCCGAGCGAGCAGACCCTGTTGCTGGTCGGCCGGGACACCGATCCGACCGACGCCGGCGCCCTGCACCGCCTCGAACTCGCCACCGGCGCCGGCTACGTGCTGGCGCCGTCAGCGACCTTCGAACACGGCGACTGGAACGTGCTGCTGGACGTCTACCATGACGACGGCGTGCGCAGCTTCGAGGCGCGCGCGGCCAATCCGCTGGAGGCGGCCTCGATCGCGCTCGACCGCTTCCTCGCCAGCCGCGGCCTGCCGGTGCGCAACGCGGCGGACGACGGCACCTCGCCGGCGGCGGTGCAGGTCAAGCGCATCGACGCGGCGATCCTGGCCGGCGATCTCGACGGCGCGCGGCGGCTGATCGAGGCGCTGCCGGAAACGCAGCGACACGCCCCGGAGGTCGCCGTGCGCATCGGCCAGCTCGCCTTCCGTGCCGGCCGGCTGGGCGAGGCGAGCGAGGCGTTCCGACCGCTGGCGGCCTCGACGGCGTCGTCGCCGGTGCGCGCGCAGGCGCTGATGGGCCTGGGCGCGGTGGCCGTGCGCGAAGGCGATTTCGACACCGCGCAGCGGCGCTACATGGACGCCATCGCGGTGCTGGCCGAATCGGGCGAGGCGCCGCCCGATCTCGTCGGCAGCGCCTACAGCGGACGCGGCGTGGCCCATTCGGCGCGCAGCCGCTTCGACGAGGCGCTGGCGGATTTCGGCCGCGCGCGCGTGGAGCTGGAGCGCGCCGGCGACCGCACCGAAGCGGCTTCCGTCGACGTCAACCTCGGCCTGCTCGAAGCCGGCCGCGGCCATTACGGCGACGCGGTGCAGGCCTTCGACCGCGCGATCGCGGTGTTCACGCGCTTCGGCGTGCGCGACCACCTCGCCGCCGCGCTGCTCGGCAAGAGCAACGCGCAGCTGGCCCTGCTCGACAACGCCGAAGCGCTGGCCGCCAGCGCGCGCGCGCAGGAGCTGTCGGCGCAGCTGGAGAATCCGCTGCTCAAGCGCCGCATCGCTGCGGTGCGCGTGGCCGCCCTGCTCGCCAGCGGCGAGCTGGACGCGGCGCAGGCGGTGCTCGACGCGAGCGGGCGGGACGGCGCGAACGGCGCGGAGTTCGGCTTCCTGCGCGCGCACCTGCTGCTCGAACGCGGCGACGTCGCCGGCGCCGTGCAGCGCGCGACCGCGACGCTGGAAGCGCTGGCATCCGCATCGGCGGACGCGAATCTCGGCGACGCCGTGCAGCTGGCCGTGACGGCGACGCGGCGCGGCGGCGATCCGGCCCTGCTCGACCGCGCGCTGGCGCAGGCCGAGCGCGACGGTGACGGCGAGGCACGCCTGGACCTCGATCTGGCGCGGCGGCTCGGCCGCGCGCAGCAGCTGGCCCTGCGCGGCGATCCTGCCGCCACGCCGGCGCTGGCCGAAGCCTTCGCCGAAGCCGACCGCCGCGGCGTTCCCGAGGCCGTCGTCGCGGCCGGCATCGCCTACGCCGACCATCTCGTGCGGCAGCGGCAGCCGGAGCCGGCATCGACCGTGGTCGGCCGGCTGGCGCCGTACGCCGGACGCGACTATCGCGCCGCGCACGCGGTCGCCGTGCTGTACCGCGCGCTCGGCAACGCCGGCCTGGCGCGCGACGCCGACGCGCAGGCGCGCCGGCTCGCCGGCCAGCGCGACCCCGCCGCGCCGCTCTAGGCGCGTGACGCAAGTGGCTGAAAGCCGGGGCTTTCAGCGCGCTGTCAGGCAACGCTCAGCGCGCTTTCAAGACGACGCCAGGCGGCGCTCATGCGGCGCCGGCCGAACGCGCCGAGAGTCGGTGCCATGTTCCGGCGCCTCGCCATCGTCCTGTCCCTGCTCGCTCCGTTGCCGGCGCCGGCGGCCTTCGTCGCGCTCGGCCTGCCCGGCAGCCAGCTGACGGCGATCGCCGACGACGGCCGCAGCGCCGCCGGCAGCATGGCCGGCACCCGCGGCGGCGGCTTCCGCTGGCGGCAGGACGGCGGCGCGCGACTGCTGCCGGACGCCGTCTCGGTGCACGGCGTCTCGCCGTCCGGCCGCTACGTCGCCGGCTCGTCGCTGGACCGCAACGCCGGCGAGGTCGCCACCTGGTGGGACGCCGACGACGTCGCCCACGCGATCGAGGGCGCGGCGCCCAGCGTCGGCCGCACGATCAGCGACGCCGGCGAACTGCGCGGCGTCGCCGGCGCCGACGGTGGCCCGCGCACCGCGTTCCGCTGGAGCGCCGCCGACGGCGTGCAACGGCTCGGCGCCGCGGCGCTCGACGAACCCGTCGCGCACTGCGCGCGCCACGCCGCACCCGACGCGGCGGAGCCGCCGGCCGAATACCTCGCTGCCAGCCGCGACGGCGCCCTGCGCGTCGGCCACGCCGGCAGCGGCGGCGAGCGCCGCGCGATCGTCTGGACCGCGCAGGCCGGCGTGCAGCGGCTCGACGCCTTCCTCGCCACGCACGGCGTCGAGGTGCCGCGCGGCTGGACCCTGCTCGCCGCGACGGCGGTCGATCCGGACGCGCGGCACATCGGCGGCTACGGCCTGCACCGCCAGCGCTTCGATTCGTTCGTGGCCGAACTGCCGCCGGACGTGCGCATCCTCTGCGATCCATCCGCCCCCTCGGGCACCCCACCCAGCCAGGAGATCACGCCATGAAGTCGTCCCCGTTGCGTCACGCCGGCCCCGCCGCCGCCGTGTTCGGCGCTCTCGTCGCACTCGGCCCCGCCTGCGGCCGTGCGCAGTGGTCCGCCGACCCCAGCGACAACCTGATCGTCGCCGACGAATACTCCGACCAGACCCAGCCGAAGATCGTCGCCGCGCCGGACGGCGGCTATTACGTCAGCTGGTTCGACGACATCGCGCACGGCTTCAGCGTGCATCTGCAGAAGCTCGACGCGCAGGGCAACGAGCAGTGGCCGCACGACGGCGTCCTCGTCGCCACGCGCCAGTACCAGTTCACCTACGACTACGGCCTGGTCGTCGACGCCGACGGCAACGCCTACGTCGGCTTCAACTGCTGCGAGAACAATTCCGACGCCGAGCACATCGTGGTCAGCAAGGTCACCCCCGACGGCACGCTGGACTGGGGCGCCGACGGCATCACCGTATCGGCGCCGGCCGAAAAGCCCTACGCCGCCCAGCTGGCGGCGACCAGCGACGGCTCCGTCGCGGTCGCCTGGAGCGTCGATCCGAATTTCCTGCGCGTGCAGAAGCTCGCCGCCGACGGATCCGTGCAATGGGCGCAGGGCGGCGTGGCGGTGAATCCGCCGAACGGCCTCGCCCTGCTGGCCGACATCCAGCCGTCCGACGAAGGCAACGTGATCGTGTCGTGGTCGAACCAGGCCGGCCCCGCACGCACGCTGCGCGCGCAGAAGCTGGCCGCCGGCGACGGCGCCGAACTGTGGGGCAGCGGCGGCGTACGCGTGTTCGGCCAGGGCGGCCTGCAGCTGGGCTACTTCCCCGGGTTCATCGACGCCGGCGACGGCGGCGCCGTGTTCTACGACTACGACGTCGTCGGCGTGCGCTTCTTCGCGCGCGTGCAGCGGCTGGACGCAAGCGGCGCGCCGATGCTCGACCCGAACGGCGTGCTGGCCACGACCGACACCGTCAACGACCACGTCGGCACCGCCGCCGCATTCGACCGCAGCACCGGCGACATCTACGCGATCTGGGTCGACACCGCCCAGCGCGAGGACATGCAGATCTACGACGGCGTCTACGCCCAGCGCATCGACGCGAGCGGCCAGCGCCAGTGGGGCGACAGCGGCAAGGAGCTGGTGCCGATGACCATCGCCACCGACGGCACGCACGCGATCTCGCAGCTGACCGCGCTGCCGGCGCCGGGCGGCTTCCTCGGCGGCTGGACCACCGGCGCGATCCCGGCCGCCGACCAGCCGGTCACCGTGGCGCGCATCGACGCCGACGGCGGCTACGCCTGGGACGCGCAGAGCGTGGCGATCAAGACGCTGCGCTACACCGGCCGCACCGTCGGCACGATCGGCGCCGGCGGCGGCGCGGTGTACGCCTGGCAGGACGGCGCTGACGGCGCGACGACGATCCGTGCGCAGAACCTCGAACTCGACGGCACGCTCGGCAATCCGGACACCGACCGCATCTTCGCCGACGGCTTCGACGGCGGCTGACGGCCGCCCCGCTTGCGCCGCCGCCTCCCCGCGGCGGCGACCCCGACGCGCGGCCTCGCCGCGCGTCTTTTTTTGCATTGCGACACCGCGTCACACGACAACCGGTCCGCTTCGGGGTACCTTTGTGACATTGTGAGCACCTCGTCGCGCTCCTCCGATCCCTCCTGGTTCCGCGGCCGCGGCGGACGGCGCTTCGGTCTGGAGTTCGCCGCGATCATCGTGCTCAAGCTGCTCGCGCTGACCCTGCTCTGGTTCTTCTGCATCCGGCCGGTGCCGCGCGCGGACACCGCGCCGGCGGCGGTCGAGGACCACCTGCTCACCGCTCCCGCCGAGGCCACGCATGATCGATGAGTCCGTCGTCGCGCTGTCGCGCCTGCAGTTCGCGCTGACCGCCCTGTACCACTTCCTGTTCGTGCCGCTGACCATGGGCCTGGCCTGGATGCTGGCGATCATGGAAGCGGTCTACGTGATGACCGGGCGCGAGATCTGGAAGCGCATGACGCAGTTCTGGGGCGTGCTGTTCGGCATCAACTTCGCCATGGGCGTCGCCACCGGCGTGACCATGGAATTCCAGTTCGGCACCAACTGGGCGTACTACTCGCACTACGTCGGCGACATCTTCGGCACGCCGCTGGCGATCGAGGGCCTGATGGCGTTCTTCCTCGAGGCGACCTTCATCGGCCTGTTCTTCTTCGGCTGGGACCGCCTCTCGCGCGTCAAGCACCTGGTGGTGACCTTCGTGCTCGCGCTGGCGACGAACTTTTCGGCGCTGTGGATCCTGATCGCCAACGCGTGGATGCAGAACCCGGTCGGCAGCCAGTTCAACCTCGACACGATGCGCATGGAGATCACCTCCTTCAGCGAGGTCGTCTTCAATCCGGTGGCGCAGTCCAAGTTCGTGCACACGGTCAGCGCCGGCTACGTGATCGGCGCGATGTTCGTGCTGTCGATCAGCGCCTGGTACCTGCTGAGGGGCCGCAACGTCGAGTTCGCCAAGCGCTCGATGACGGTCGCCGCGAGCTTCGGCCTGGCCGCCTCGCTCAGCGTGGTCGTGCTCGGTGACGAATCCGGCTACACCGTGTCGGAAAACCAGAAAATGAAGCTCGCCGCGATCGAGGCGATGTGGAAGACCGAGCCGGCGCCGGCCTCGTTCACCGCGTTCGGATTTCCCGACGTGGCCGAGCGGAAGACGCACCTCGCGATCCACGTCCCGTGGGTGATGGGCATCATCGGCACGCGCTCGCTCGACACCGTGATGCCGGGCATCGACCAGCTCGTCCTCGACGCCGAGCGACGCATCGGCAACGGCATCAAGGCCTATCGCGCGATGCTGGCGCTGCGCGCGAACCGCGACGACGCGCAGGCGCGCGCCGAGTTCGAGGCGCACAAGGGCGACCTCGGCTACGCGCTGCTGCTGAAGAAATTCCTCGACGACCCGGTGCAGGCGACCGCCGCCGACATCCAGAAGGCGGCCGACAGCACGATCCCGAACGTACCGGTGCTGTTCTGGTCGTTCCGCATCATGGTCGCCTGCGGATTCTGGTTCATCGCCCTGTTCGCGTACTCGTTCTGGCTGTCGGCGCGGCGCGAACTCGACCGCCACCGCTGGTACCTCAAGGCCGCATTGTGGAGCCTGCCGCTGCCGTGGCTGGCCGCCGAGCTCGGCTGGATCGTCGCCGAATACGGCCGCCAGCCGTGGGCGATCGAAGGCGTGCTGCCGACCGCGCTGGGCGTGTCGTCGGTGTCGGTGGCGCAGGTCGCCACCAGCCTGGTCGGCTTCGTCGCGTTCTACACCGCGCTGGCGGTGCTCGACGCGATGCTGATGCTGAAGTACGCGCGCAAGGGACCGGACGGACTGGGCATGTGGCCGCCGGCTTCCGCGGCGGCGTACCACTGAGCGGAGGTGAGGCCGTGT
The DNA here is from genome assembly GCF_042652785.1 of Dokdonella ginsengisoli. Classification (NCBI taxonomy): domain Bacteria; kingdom Pseudomonadati; phylum Pseudomonadota; class Gammaproteobacteria; order Lysobacterales; family Rhodanobacteraceae; genus Dokdonella; species Dokdonella ginsengisoli. The sequence goes on from NZ_JBHSHD010000008.1 coordinate 344,239, forward strand.
TCGAATACGAAACCCTGCGCCTGATCTGGTGGCTGCTGCTCGGCATCCTGCTGATCGGCTTCGCGATCATGGACGGCTTCGATCTCGGCGTCGCCGCGCTGCTGCGCGTCCTCGCGCGCGAGGACGACGAGCGCCGCGCCCTGCTCGAAACGATCGAGCCGACCTGGGAAGGCAACCAGGTCTGGCTGATCCTCGGCGCCGGCGCCGTGTTCGCGGCCTGGCCGCTGCTGTACGCGGCCGCGTTCTCGGGCTTCTATTTCGCCATGCTGGTGGTGCTGCTGGCCTTCATCGTGCGGCCGGTCGGCTTCAACTTCCGCAACAAGATCGGCGATCCGCGCTGGCGCGAAAGCTGGGACTGGATCCTGACCGTCGCCGGGCTGGTTCCGCCGCTGATCTTCGGGGTCGCCTTCGGCAACCTGTTCCTCGGCGTGCCGTTCCGCTACGACCAGACGCTGCGCATGAGCTACGAAGGCGGCCTGCTCGGCCTGCTGCGTCCGTTCCCGCTGCTGGTCGGCCTGGTCTGCGTGGCGATGCTGCTGATGCACGGCGCGACGTGGGCGGCGGTGAAGGCGGACGAGTCGATCGCGCGCCGCGCCGAGCGCGTGCTGCGCTGGATCGCCCCGGCGTTCGTGCTGCTGTACGCGGCGGCGGGCGTCTGGCTCGTGTTCGGCGTGCCCGGCTACACGCTCGGTCCGGACGCCGTGGTCAACGGCCCCTCCAACCCGCTCGCCAAGGACGCCGGCCTGACCTCGAGCTGGTTCGACGGGCCGCTGGCGGCGCCGGCGTGGGGCGCCGCCGCGCTGGCGATCCTCGCCGCGCTCGCCGTGCCGCTGCTGGCGACGCGACGCGCCCACGCGACGGCCTTCGTCGCCAGTTCGCTCGCGCTCGCCGGCACGATCCTTTCGGCCGGCTGCGCGTTGTTTCCGTTCCTGCTGCCGTCGAGCCTGGATCCGCGCAGCAGCCTGACCGTGTACGACGCCTCCAGCAGCAGGACCACGCTCGGCCTGATGCTGCTGGCGACCGCGATCTTCCTGCCGCTGATCCTCGCCTACACGGCCTGGGTCTATCGCGTGCTGCGCGGGCGCGTGACGCTGGAGCACATCCGGCAGTCGCATGGGATGTATTGAAGAAGCCGGGAGTGGGGAATCGGGAATGGAGAATCGAAAAAGCATTCCGAATTGATGCGGAGTGCTTTCTTTCCGATTCCCGATTCTCCATGCCCGATTCCCGCAAACCGGAGGTTTGCACACATGTGGTACTTCAGCTGGATCCTCGGCCTCGGCCTCGCGCTGTCGTTCGCGATCCTCAACGCGATGTGGTTCGAGCTGCACGCCGATGACGAGGCGCGCGAGAAGGAGCAGCAATAGCGTCCGGCGCGCCGCCGCGTGCGGGCCTCGTGACGGCGCGCGGATCGTGCGCTAGCGTATCGGCGCCTTCCTGCCGGAGCGGTCGCGTGCCGCACTGCCTTGCTGCCCGCGTGGTCGTCGCCTTCCTGACGCTGTGCCTGCTTCCGGCCGCGCTCGCCGCCGCCCCGCGCGCGGACGCGCGTCATGCCCCGGCAGCGTCCCGATCCGCGCGCCGCGCGCCGCCGCCCGATCCGCGGGTCGAGCGCTGGCTCGACGTCGCCGGCTTCGGCGAAGTGGCGCTGTACCGTCCGTCCGGCACCGCGCGCGGGCTGGCGCTGTTCGCCTCCGGTGACGGCGGCTGGAGCCGCGGCGTCACCGACATGGCGCACGAGGCCGCCGCGCTCGGCTACTGGGTCGCCGGCTTCTCCACGCCGCAGTTCCTGAAGGGCCTGGACGGCGACGCCGCGGCCTGCAGCGACGCCGACGGCCTGCTCGCCCGGCTGGCCGACCAGCTCGTGCGCCGCCTGAACCTGCCGCTCGACACGCGGCCGGTCCTGCTCGGCTATTCCTCCGGCGCGACCCTGGTCTACGCCGCGCTCGCCGCCGATGCGGGCGCGCGCTTCGGCGGCGGCGTCAGCATCGGCTTCTGCCCCGACCTGCTGATCCGCAAGTCGTTCTGCCCCGGCCGCGGCGGCCTCACCGCGCACTGGCAGAAGCAGCCGCCGAGCTGGGTGTTCGACAAGCACGCGGTGGACGCGCGCTGGCGCATCGTGCAGGGCGAGAGCGACCAGGTCTGCGATCCGAAGTTCGCACCGGAATTCGCCGCCGACCAATCCGACACCGCAGCGGTGATGCTGCCCAAGGTCGGCCACGGCTTCGGCGTGCCGGCGCGCTGGATGCCGCAGTACCGGCAAAGCGTGCAGGAACTGCTCGACGCCGCCGCGCGACGCTGACGGACGGCGCCGTCGGGTGCGCCGCCTCGCAGGGCGACCGGCACCCGGCGGAACACCGTTTTCCGAAGCCGCTACACTTCGCCGCCTGTCACGGAAGATCGCCCGCGAATGAGCGACGAAACCCCTCCCGATCCGGCGCCGGCCGCCAAGCACGGCTGGCGCGCGCGCCTGCGCTGGCTGGTGCCGATCGCCTTCCTCGCGCTGGTCGGCTGGCTGCTGGTGCTGGGCATCAGCGAGTTCAACCTGCAGGAGATGCAGCGCACCCTGCTCGAGGTGCCGACCCTGTCCGGGCTCGGCGTCGCCGCGCTGGCGCTGTTCGCGGTCGCCTTCACCGGACTCATCGACGTCGCCATCGCGCGCTGGCTCGGCCTGCCGATACCGGCGCGCGAGATGCTGCGCCTGGCCTTCGTGGCGAACGCGCTGTCGAACACGCTGAACCTGTCCGGCGCGGTCGGCTCGGGCGTGCGCCTGCTCGGCCTGTCGACGCACCGCCTCGCGCTGCCGTCGAGCGCCGCGCTTATCGGGCTGCAGGTGCTGTCGCTGCCGCTGGGCCTGTCGGTGCTGATCGTCGCCACCCTGGCGCTCGGCTCGACGCCGATCACGCCGAGCGCGACGACGCGCTGGCTGGCGGTGGCGATCCTGGTCGCCGCGGCGCTGTACCTGCCGGCGTTCTTCGTGCTGACCTCGCGCCGCCGCCTGATGCGCTGGCTGCCGCAGGGCACCTCGCTGCCGCCGCTGCGGCTCAAGCTGACCCTGGCGCTGCTGTCGTTCGTCGACTGGCTGCTCGCCGCCGCCGTGCTGTACGCCTGCCTGTACGTGACCGGCGTGCACGTCAAGCCGGGACCGATGCTCGGCAGCTTCGCCGCGGCGCAGACGCTGGGCCTGCTCAGCCTGATTCCCGGCGGCTTCGGCGTCTTCGACGGACTGATGCTGCTGGCGCTGACCAGCGACGGCTACGAGAGCGCCGCGGTCCTGTCGGCGCTGTTCCTGTTCCGCATCGCCTACTACCTGGTGCCGCTGCTGGCCGGCCTGTACCTGGGCTCGGGCATGCTGGCCGAACGCCTGCCGGTGGTCGCGCGCGCGAGCGGGCGGCTGCGCGCGCATCCGCTGTTCGGCCTGCTCGGTCTTCCGGCCAGCCTGCTCGCCGGCTTCGGCATCCGCGTGCTGGCGGTGCTGACGTTCTTCGCCGGCCTGGTGCTGCTCGCCTCGGCCGCGATCCCCAGCGTGCACGAGCACATCGAGGTGGTGCGCGAGGTGCTGCCGCTCGCCGCGGTGGAAAGTTCCTACTGGCTGTCGATCCTCACCGGCGTGCTCCTGCTCGGCCTCGGCCGCGGCATCGACGGCCGCCTGCGCGTGGCCTACCGGCTCGCCTCGATCACCCTGGTGGCCGCCGCCGCGCTGGCGATCACCAAGGGCCTGCATTTCGGCGAGGCGGCGTTCCTGCTCGCGATCGCGATGCTGCTGCGCGCGCGCAAGCGCGAGTTCACGCAGCGCGCCATGAGCCTGACCTCGCTGACCACCTTCACCTGGCTCGCCGGCCTGCTGGTGGTGGTGCTCGCCTTCTTCGCCATCGGCATGCTCGCGGTGCTCGGCGACGACAGCTTCGACCTGTGGTACTTCGGCATCGGCGAGCATTCCTCCAAGCTCGCGCGCGGCCTGTTCGCCGCTGCGCTGGGCCTGGCGATCTATCTCATCTGGCAGTCGTTCTCGGTGCGCCGGCCGCCGCTCAAGCCGCCCGAGCGCGCCGAGCTGGAACGCGCGCGCGAGGTCTACCTCGAACACGGCGGCGGCGAGTTCGCGCACCTGAGCTTCATGGGCGACAAGCACCTGTTCTGGTCCGGCGACCACGGACCCGGCAAGGGCCGCGCCGTGGTCGCCTACGGCGCGGTGCGCGACCGCCTCGTCGCGCTCGGCTCGCCGTGCGGGCCGGAGGCCGCGATCAAGCGTGCGATCCTCGACTTCCGCCAGTTCGCCGACGCGCAGGACCGCGTGCCGCTGTTCTACGAGGTCCTCGAGCCGGATCTTTCGCTGTACCACGACCTCGGTTTCGACCTGTTCAAGCTCGGCGAGCTGGCCATCATCCGGCTGGAGGAATTCACGCTGGCCGGCAAGCGCTGGGAGGACCTGCGCCAGGCGGTGAACCGCTCGGTCAAGGAACGCCTGACCTTCGAGCTGATCGATCCGCCGTTCGACACCGTGCTGATGAGCGAGCTCGAACGCGTCTCCGACGCGTGGCTGGCCGACAAGGGCGCGCACGAGAAGAGCTTCTCGCTCGGCCGCTTCGACGCGGACTACTTCGCCTGGAGCCCGCTCGCCCTGGTCCGCCGCGACGGCGAGCTGCTCGCCTTCGCCAACGTGCTGCCGCCGTACGGCCCGAACGGCACCGCCAGCGTGGACCTGATGCGCCACGTCGATGGCGCGCCGCGCGGCACGATGGACTTCCTGTTCGCCCGCGTCATGCAGTGGGCGAAGGAGCGCGGCTACGAGAGCTTCAGCCTCGGCATGGCGCCGCTGTCGGCGGTGGGCGACAACCCCTACGCGCGCATCAACGAGCGACTCGCCGCGCTGGCGTTCCAGTACGGCGGACGCTTCTACAACTACCAGGGTCTGCGCCGCTACAAGGAGAAGTTCGGGCCGCAGTGGACCGGCTCGTACCTGGCCTACCCGCGCGGCCTGTGGGTGCCGGGCCTGCTGATCGACATCGCCGCCCTGGTCGCCGGCGGCTACCGGCGCTTCCTGTTCGGCGGAAGATAGCCGCTCGAATCGATATCGCCCGTATCGCTCGCCGCGATCGCGACCGACGAAGAACCGGTTCTCGCACGGACGCGCAGACGCCGGGAAGGAAATTCCTGATTCCGTGCCTGGGCGTCCGTGCGGGAAATCGCCTTGCGCGGCACTGCCTGGAAGCGGCGTCGCTCAGGGTTCCTGCAGCGCCGCCGCGCCGCTGACGACGGCGGCGAGATCGTACTTGGCCTTGCGGTCGAACAGGCGCGAGTAGTCGGCGTAGGCCTGGCCCTGGTCGAAGGTGATGCGGCCGGCAGCCAGGCGCACGCTGCGCAGGCACAGCTCCTGCCGCTTCGTGCCGACCTCCAGGACCGAGAACAGCAGCATGCCGCGGCGGCCGAGCTTGGCCGCGTAGCAGTCGAGGCGGTGCGCCTCGTCGCCCTCGTAGGCCAGTTCCTCGACCCAGGTCGCACTGTCGCGGCCGACGTCGAACGAGGGCACCTCGACGTAGCGCACGAGACGGAAATCCGGCTCGCCCTCGCCCTGCCGTTCCGACAGCCGGGCCAGCGCGTCCTGCGCGTCGACGAACATCTGGTCGCGCGTGCGGGCGGCGAAGCCGTTCTCGCGCACGTAGCCGTCGCCGAGCCATTCGATCTCGACGAACCAGGCGTCGTCGGCGCCGAGCTCGACGCTCTCGTGCACCAGCCATCCGACACTCGACGGATTGAGGCCGCCGCCGACTTCCTCGTACAGCGCCTGCAGGCTGTCGCGGTCGATGAAGCGGAAATGCGCCGGCACCTCCAGCGCGGCCGCCGCCGGCGCGATCTCGACGCGCCCGCCGCGCGGCTGCAGCTTGGCCAGCGCGATCGACAGGCGCAGCTTGTCGTCGAGCGCGTCGCCGCCGCGCGTCCGGGCCGGCGTCGGCGACGTCGCGCCTTCGACCGCCGCGGTGGCGTCGGCGTAGCGCTGCAGCTCCTGCAGGTCGCGTGCGAACAAGGCCCACGACACGCCGAACAGCGCGATCGCCGCGATCAGCGGCACGCGCACGCCGAGGTCCTTGTCGTTCCAGTAGCGCACCAGCACGTACAGGCCGATCGGCGACAGCAGCAGCATGCCGATCGCCAGCCCCTTGCTCGCCTGCCAGACGCGCGTGACGGCGAACAGGTAGATCAGCCCGCCCAGGGAGAGCAGCAGCAGCGACGTCATCGGGAACCTCGAAACGCGGTGCCGGCCGTGCAGCGCAGTCCGCACGCGGCAGCGATCGCCGCGACGGATCCGCAGCGGCGGGGACGAAGGATCGGCGCCGGTCGGCGCGAGGCGGTTCGGCGCGAGATCATCGGGCGTCTAGCGCAGGTCGACGCGCAGGACCTGGTTGCGCGTCAGCGTGTAGGTCGCGTTGCCGCCGGGCCGCTTCACGCGCAAGGTCACCTGCCGCGCGTCGGCCGACCCGACCACGCCGCGATGCACGCGCTCGCCGGCCGTGGTGATCGCCACGCGCCGGCCGATGTTGTGCGCGAGTTCGGCGAACGGCATGCCGGCCTCGCGTGCCGGCGCTGCCAGCCACTCGTCGTGCGGAGTCGGCGGCGGCGCGACGACCGAGGCGACCACCGGCACCGCGGCCGGTGCCTGCGGCTCGGCCGGAACCGCCGGCGGCGGCGGCGCGGCCGGCTTGCCGGCCAGCCCGGCGCGCTCGGCGCGGATCAGCGCCTCGATGCGTGCCTCGTCTTCTTCCAGCGTCGCCGCACCCGCGGCCGCGGCGACCAGCGCCAGCGCGAGAGCCGTCACGATCCGTCCGCCCATCTGACACCCCCTGCACCCCGAAATGCGTCGGCCCGCGCATCGGGAGTCCGATGTGCGGGCCGCACAATCAAAGCACAAATCGAAAGGGCATTTCGATACCGCGATCACTGCGCGACGAGAGCACGTCGCGCGGTGACCTTCACGACGTCACTGGAACGGCGTGCAGGGCGAATCGAAGCCGTCGGCGTGGATCAGCGAACCGACGTTGCGCAGCGCGAACGTGACCGGCGGCAGGCCGTCGGCGCCGACCAGTTCGGCGATCACCTCGTAGTCGCCCTCGATCTCGTTGGCGATCGCCTGCACGCGCGCCTTGCCGTCCGGCGCGGTCACCACGGTCAGCGACGTGCCGGTGTGGGTGCCGTCGGACAGGGTCGACGACGCGCCCGTGGCCGGCGCCTCGAAGCGCACCTGCAGGCCGCTATAGGGCGAGCCGTCCGGTCGCGCCACCGCCACTTCGAGCGCGCAGCGGAAGGCGCTGTTGACCTCGCCCGTCTGCCGGCCGCCGCCGCCCTGGTCGATCGTGGTGCCGCCCGGCAGGGTGTTGGTCAGGTCGAACTCGATCGGCTCGGCGACGCCGGCAAGACTGGCCGTGGCCACGTAGCTGCCCGGCAGTGCGTTGGCCATCGCGGTGACCGAGACCAAGCCGTTCGCATCGGTCGTCGCCTCGCTCGCCGACAAGGTCGCGGACGCCCCCGCCGACGGCGTCGCGAACGTCACCGCGGCGCCCTCGACCGGATTGCCGAACTCGTCGCTGACCTTGGCCACCAGCGGTTCGGCGAACATCGTCGCCACGTCGGTGCTCTGCGCATCCTGCGGGCCGACCGCGTCGATCGCCACCGGCTCCGCGGCGGTGTTGATCAGCGAGAACGTCGCCGGCGTGTCGACGCCGGTCACGCTGACGCTGATCGTGTAGCCGCCGGACACCGTGTTCGCGGTCGCCGTGGCCGAGGCGACGCCGTTCGCTCCGGTCAGCACGGTGCTGGCCGACAGGACGGCGCCGGCGCCGCTGGCGGGCGCGTCGAACTGCACGGCCACGTTCGGTACCGGGTCGCCGTCGGCGTCGGTCACCTTGACCGTCAGCGGCTGCGGGAACGGCTGACCGACCGTTGCGCTCTGCGTCGCGCCGTCGACGGCGACGACGGAGCCGGCCACCGGATTGATCGCGCCGGCATCCAGCCAGACGTGCGTGTACGTCGCCGCGGCGAGCAGGCTGGCGGTGAGCAGGCCCGACGGCGTGCCGAGCAGCTGGACGTCGATGTTGCCGTCGACCGGCGCGATCACGTCGTGGCGCAGCGTCACCTCGTATTCGTTGACGCCGATGGTGCCGAGCGTGATCAGCTGCGGCGGGGCGGTCTTGGTCGAGGCCAGGGTGGTGCCGTTGGCGCGCAGCGCGAGGCCGACGTTGCCGCTGCCGAGCACGCCCAGATCGAGCACGCCGGCGACGCTGACGCGTGCGCGGATCGTGTAGCGCTTGCCGACCTCGTAGCCGACCGGCAGGGTCTGGCTGAAGAAGCCGCCGTTGTTGATCAGGCCGAGCACGTTGATGCCGAGCAGGCCACCGATCGTGGCGCCCTCGCCCTGGGCGATGGACAGTTCCGGCGGCGCCAGCAGGCCGAGTGCACCGTAGTAGGAGCCGGTCCACGGGCCGCTGCTGCCGATCGCGACGTCGCTGCCGCTGCCGCCGATCAGGCCGCCGCCGATCGTGCCGACGTTGGTGGCGGAGGAGAAATCGCCGTTCGGGATCGGCACGTCCACGGCTCCGGCCGGAGCGGCGGCGAGCAGGCAGGCGCCGGCGAGTGCGGCGGCGACGAACGCAGGAAGACCACGCCGGCTCGTACGGTTCGGACGCGCGCGCTGCGGAAGAAAGGAATGCGGAAGATCGGTTTTCATGGTTCGCCTCTCGTTGCGTGTGCAAGCGGAGACGAAGGGAATCGGGAGGGGCTGCGCAGACGGGTCGCGGAGCGCTCTCGATCGGCATCCGCAACAGGCCAGAAAGCACGGCGCCGTGCGCGCCGCCTCGCGTCTTGCCTCGTACGGACGCCCCCCTTCGTCGCCGACGATGCGGGCAGCTTAGGCTGCGGCGGAGGCGGCGGAGACCTGCACGTTCTTACAGGTCCACAAGGGGATTTTTTCACTTCGCATCGACACGCCGCCGTGTTGAATCACCGGTCACGCGCGCCGTCGCGCGCGGTTGCGTCACGGCGACGCGGCGGAGAGTTCGCGCACGAGCAGCGCGCCGAGCGCGTCGTAGTCGCCGTCGTAGTGATGGCCGCCGGGAAGGCTCGCCGCGCGCATCGCCGGCTGCGCCTTGCGGCAGGGGCTGTCGTCCTCGTCGGCGCCGTGCACGCACAGCAGGGGCACCTTCGACGCCGCGATCTCCGGCGCGATCGGCAGCGCCTCGTCGTGGTGCGTCGATCCGAACCAGTCGCCGACGTGGATCTCGAACACGGCTTCGTCGTCCGGCGAGATCATCGCGCCGCCGCGCACGCGCCGGCGCAGCTCGTCGGGCAGGCGGTTGAGCACGACCGGCACCAGGCTCGCGCCGAACGAGTAGCCGATCAGCAGGAAGCGCGCCTGCGCATCGCTCTTGCCGTAGTGCGCGATGACCCGCGCCAGCGCCTGCGCGGTCGCTTCGGGCGTGCGCTTCTGCCAGAAGAACTTCAGCGTCGAGAAGCCGACCACGCGCATGCCCTTCGCGGCGAGGGCGTCGGCGACGCCGCGGTCGAGCCCGGCCCAGCCGCCGTCGCCGGTCAGCATGACGGCGACGTCGACCGGTCCCGCGGCCGGCGCGGTCGGTTCGATCTCGATCAGCGGCAGGTCGGCCACGTCGTCGGGCAGCGCTCCCGAGGCCGCGCCCGCCTGCATGCGTGCGTAGGCGCGCGCGAGTCCGGCCTGCGCAGCCGGTTCGGCCAGCACCGGCCACAGCTGGCCGACGAAGCGCCAGGCCGATGCGAGCGCCGTGCCGATGCCGTCGACGCGCGCGCCGCGCGCGAACGGCTGCGGCCGCCACGGCAGCGGAAACTTCGCCACCGGCTCGACGCGGAAGCCGTCGCCGTCGGCGACCGTCATCGCGCCGGCGTCGCCGGCACACAAGACCTTGGAAAAACGCAGCGAGGCATCCCAGCCGAGCGTGATCAGTCCCTCGAAGGTGCCGGCCGGCGCCTGCGCGGTCATCGCGTAGGCGAACGTCGCGCCGGTGCCGTCGCCGACCACCAGCGGCACGGCGTACTCGGACAGTCCCTCGTGGCGCTCGATCCAGTGCGCGACCTCCTCGAAGTGCGCCGACGGATACGAGCACTTGTCCGAGGCGATCGCCTGCATGCGTTTCAGGTACGCCGGCAGGTCGATGCCGACCACCAGCACGCCCTGCCGCGCGAGCGCGTCGGCCAGTCCGTCCTGCCGCGCGCTCCAGCCGTCGCGATCGGACACCAGCAGCGCGGTGTGCGCGATCGCGCCCGGCGGCCGGCTCAGGTGCAGCGGACCGAACAGGCCGTAGTCGAGTGTGGAGGGCTGGGGGCTGAGTGTGGAGGGCTGAGGGCTCAGGGCTGAGGGCTGGATAGCGGGGGCTGTGCCGGCCGGACCGGAATTGCCTTCCGCCGCCGCGAGCGCTCCATCCAGCCCTCGGCCCTCGGCCCTCAGCCCTGGCACCAGCGCCAGCGCCAGTAGCGCAGCGACGATCCGGCCGCGCCGGCTCATCCGGCCGCCGCCATCAGCGTTTCGATGGCGTCCGCGTCCTTCGGCACGTCGGCCGACATCACCTCCGGTTCGCCCCGGGTGACGACGACGTCGTCCTCGATGCGGATGCCGATGCCGCGGAACTTCGCCGGCACGCCCTTCGCGTCGGGCGCGACGTACAGGCCCGGCTCGACGGTGACCACCATGCCCGGTTCGAGCACGCGGAACTCGCCGTCGACGCGGTAGTCGCCGACGTCGTGCACGTCCAGGCCGAGCCAGTGCCCGGTCTTGTGCATGTAGAACTTGCGGTAGGAATGCTCGCGCAGGTTCCGCTCCAGCGTGCCGCCGAGCAGGCCGAGCCGGAGCAGCCCGCGCGTGATCGTGCGCACCGCCGCTTCGTGGTAGGCGTCGAACGGCCGGCCGGCGCGCACTTCGTCGATCGCCGCGAGTTGCGCGGCGAGCACGACGTCGTACAGCGCCCGCTGCTCCGCGCCGAAGCGCCCGTTGACCGGGAACGTGCGCGTGATGTCGGAGGCGTAGCACTGGTATTCGGCGCCGGCGTCGATCAGCAGCAGGTCGCCGCCGCGCAGCGGCGCGTCGTTCGCGCGGTAGTGCAGCACGCAGGCATTGGCGCCGCCGCCGACGATCGGCTCGTAGCTCGGCACCGCGCCCTGCTTGCGGAACGCGTGCAGCAGCTCGGCCTCGACCTCGTGCTCGTTCATGCCCGGCCGCGTCGCCTGCATCGCGCGCACGTGCGCGGCCGCGGCGATCTTCGCCGAACGCCGCATTAGGGCCAGTTCCGCGCGCGACTTGTACAGGCGCAGGTCGTGCAGCAGGTGCGACAGCGCGACGAACTCGTGCGGCGGCTTGGCGCCCTGGCGCACCAGCGCGCGCACGCGATTGACCCAGCCGATCAGCTTCAGGTCGAACTCGGTGTCGCGGCCGAAGTGGTAGTAGACGCGCCGGCGTCCCTCGATCAGGCCGGGCAGGATGTCGTCGATGTCGTCGATCGGAAACGCGTCGTCGAAACCGTAGCGCGACACCGCGCCTTCGGTGCCGGCGCGCGGGCCGTCCCAGCGCTCGCGCTCGCGGTCGCGCTCGCGGCAGAACAGGATCGCCTCGCCGTGCGCGCGGCCGGGCACCAGCGCGAGCACCGCCTCGGGCTCGCCGAAGCCGGTGAGGTAGTGGAAGTCGCTGTCCTGGCGGTACGGATAGTGCGCGTCGTTGTTGCGCACGCGCTCGGGCGCGGCGGCGACGATCGCGATCGCGTCCGCGCCGGCCATGCGCATCAGCTGGCGGCGGCGGCGCTTGTATTCCTTCTGCTCGATCATCGATCCGACGGTTCCCGGTTCAATGCAGGGCGCGCGCTCGGGCGCGCTGGCTCAGCTCGCGGTGCAGCATGGCGGCACCGGCGCGGACGAACACCAGCACCTCGTCGAGCGCGCGCTCGTCGTCGCGCGCATCGGCGTACTGGAGGCTGGACGCGGCGATCATGCCCAGGTCGGCGAGGATCTCGCGCGCGTCGGCGGACAGGTCCGTCCGCGACGTCGCGCCGGACAGGCCGACGCCGCCGAGGAAGCCGCGGCACCATTCGATCAGCGCGTCGGCGCGGCGCGGCAGTCCGGCCGCGGTGGCCGGCAGCAGCGGATCGACGCTGGCCGGCTGCTCGGCGAACTGCGCGCGGCATTCGCGGTAGAGCCGCTCGAGCGTGCGGTTGCGCGCGAGCTCGGGTTCGTCGAAGCCCAGCTGCAGCGCTTCGGTCCAGTCGTCGCTGCCGGCTTCGCCGCCGGCGCAGAGGTAGCCGCTGAGCGAGCCGTGCAGGTCGCTGGCGTCGACGCCCAGGCGCAAGGCGCGCAGCGCGTCGGTCAATTCGGCGTGGGTCAGGCTGGTCGGATCCATCGGATCGGCGGTCGTCGTCGCGGTCAGTGTAACCGCACGCGTGGCGTCGCCGCCCGCGTTTGCCTACACTCCGGACACTCGCAACCTGAAATACCCGCGCATGAGGGGCTCGTCGCCGCCATCCCGTCGCTCGCTCCGGTGTTGGCGCTGGCTGGCGTTCGCCTTCGTCGCGCTGCCGGCCCTGGCCGGCGGTGAAGCGCTGCGGCGCGAGTTCTATTTCCAGACCCTGGCCACCGAGGACGGGCTGGTCCAGAACACCGTGACCGCGGTGCTGCAGGACCGCACCGGATTCCTGTGGATCGGCACGATCGGCGGCCTGCAGCGTTACGACGGCTACGCGCTGGAGACCTTCGAGCATTCCGGCGACGATCCCGACGGCCCGCCCGAGGACAGCATCACCGCGCTGGCCGAGGACGCCGGCGGCAACCTGTGGGTTGGAACGCACGGCGACCTGATCCGCCGCGACGCCGCCGACGGACACTTCCATCGCGTCGCGATCACCCGCACGCAGGAGCTGCCGCCCGGCTGGTCGAACGTGCGCGCGCTGCAGGTCGACGCGCAAGGTCTGTGGATCGCCGGCGATGCCGCGCTGCTGCTGGTCGAGCCGGACAGCGCACGCCTGTTGCGCGCCTGGCGGCTCGAAGCCGGCGGCAAGCCTTCGCTGCCGCGCCGGATGCGGCGCACCGACGACGGCAACCTCTGGCTCGCCACCTCGACCGGCCTGCTGCGGCTGGCGCCGCAGGCGCAGGCGCCCGAAGCGGTCGCCACGTCGATCGAAGCGGCCAGCGACCTTCTGGTCGACCACGCGCACGACCTGCTCGCGGCGACGCCGCGCGGCGTCTACCGGATCGCCGCCGACGGCAGCGGTGCCGAACGCATCTGGCCGGAACAGGGCGAACGGCCGGTCACCTCCCTGATCGAGGACGCACGCGGCCGCCTGTGGCTGGCAGTGCCGCACGAAGGCATCGCGCTGTTCGATCCGGCCTCCGGCCACACGCAGTGGCTGTCCGCGCGCGACGGCCTCGCCGGCGGCCTGCCCGACGCGGTGATCACCGGCCTCACCGTGGACCGCTCCGGCCTGGTCTGGATCGGCACCGTGGAGCGCGGCCTGACCCGCACCGATCCGGCCGGCACCGCGTTCCAGCACGTCCTGGACCGCTCGCCGGGACGCAAGCCGACCGCCTCCAATTACGTGCGCGCCCTGTATCCGGATTCGGACGGCGGCCTTTGGCTCGGCACCGGCGATGAAGGACTCAAGCGCTACGACGTCGCCGCGAACCGCTTCGACGACTACGGCGACCTGCTCGCCGCGCGCGCCGCGGACGGCGGCCGCCCGGCCGTCGTGCTCGCCTTCGCCGACGCCGGCGGCGGACGACTGTGGGTCGGCACCGACGTCGGCGTGGCGCTGTTCGATCCGGCGCGCCGCACGCTCGATTTCCTGCCGTCCGATCCGTCCGGTGCGGCGGGCGTTCCGAAGACGGCCGTGCGCAGCCTGCTGCGGGCGCGCGACGGCCGGCTGTGGATCGGCACGCTCGGCGGCGGCCTGCTGCGCTACGACCCGGCCGACGGCACGTGGCAGACGTACCGCGAGACCGGCGCCGCCCGCGCCGGCGGCGGACTGGGCAGCGACCGCGTGCTGGCGCTGCACGAACAGCGCGACGGCCGCCTCTGGGTCGGCACCACCGCCGGGCTGAACCTGCTCGATCCAGCCTCGCGCGAGGTGCGCCTGTTCCGCAACGAACCCGGCGACGCGCACTCGCTGGCCGGCAACCTGGTCCGCTCGATCCACGAGAGCGCCGACGGCGTGCTCTGGATCGGCACGCAGTCGGGCCTCAACCGCCTCGACGCGCTCGACGCGCAGACGGCGCGCTTCACGCGCTGGCTGACGCGCGACGGCCTGCCGAACCGCTCGGTCTACGCGATCGGCAGCGATGCGATGGGCCGGCTGTGGCTGAGCACCAACCGCGGCATCGCCTCGTTCGACCGGCCGAGCGGCACGTTCCGCACGTTCACGCTGGCCGACGGCCTGCAGGACATGGAATTCAACGGCGGCGCAGTCGCCGCGCTGCCCGACGGCCGCCTCGCCTTCGGCGGCGTCAACGGCTTCAACCTGTTCCTGCCGCAGACGATTTCCGGCAGCCGTTACGCCGCGCCGGTGGTCTTCACCAGCGTGCGCACCGGCAGCGCCGCGCCGCAGGCGCCGCGGCCGGGTACGCCGATCCGCATGGCGGTGTCCGATCGCGTCGTGCACATCGAGTTCGCGGCGCTCGATTTCACTGCCCCGGAGCGCAACCGCTTCGCCTACCGGCTGGAGGGCTTCGACGAGCGCTGGATCGACGCCGGCACGCGCCACGAGACGACCTACACCAATCTCGACGCCGGCACCTATCGCTTCAAGGTGCGCGCCAGCAACCACGACGGCTACTGGAACGAGCAGGCGGCCACGCTCGAACTGCGCGTGGCGCCGCCGTGGTGGCAGAGCCTCCCGGCGAAGACGTTCTATCTGCTCGCCACGATGCTGGCGGCGCTGCTCGGCTGGCACGCGTGGCGGCGCGGGCGCGTCGAGCAGGAGCGCTACCACCAGGGACTGCGCGAACGCGAGGACCGCCTGCGCCTGGCGCTGTGGGGCTCGGGCGACGCGTTCTGGGACTGGGACATCCCGCGCGGACTGTTCACGGTGACCGGCTCGGCCAATCCGCTCGAGCGCGGGCCGAAGGACTCGCGCGTCTACGCCTACGAGTGGTTCCGCGCGAACATCCACCCCGACGACCTGCCGGCGGTCGAACGCCGGCTCGAGGACCACATCAACCGCAAGACCGACACGCTCGAGTCCGAGCACCGCCAGCGCAATCCCCACGGCGACTGGGTCTGGGTGATCGCCCGCGGCAAGATCGTCGAGCGCGACGAGGACGGCCAGCCGACGCGCATGTGCGGCACCGCGCGCGACATCACCGCCACGCGCGCGGCCGAGCGCCAGCGGCGCATCGCCGAGGAAGTCATCCGCAGCATGGCCGAGGCCGTCGCGGTGACCGATCCGCAGTTCCTCTTCGTCAACGTGAACCCGGCGTTCACGCGGATCACCGGCTGGCGCGAGGAAGAAGTGGCCGGGCAGCCGACCGCCCTGCTGAACTGCTCGCAGCATTCCGCCGAGCACTACGCCGCGATGCGCGAAGCGGTCGTGCGCGCCGGCCACTGGCGCGGCGAACTGTGGCAGCGACGCAAGGACGGCGACGAGTTCCTCAGTTGGATCGAGATCGCCGAGGTGCGCGACGCCGGCGGCCAGCGCACGCACTTCGTCAGCGTGATCTCCGACATCACCGACCGCAAGCGCGCCGAACAGGAGCTGCGCTACCTGGCCAACTACGACGCGTTGACCGGCCTGCCGAACCGCACCCTGCTCAGCGAGCGCATCGGGCACGCGATCGTCCGCGCACGCCGCGCCGGGCGCAGGATCGGCGTGCTGTTCCTCGACCTCGACCGCTTCAAGCACGTCAACGATTCGATGGGGCACGCCGCCGGCGACCGCATGCTGAAGGCGGCCGGAAACCGGCTGCGCCAGGTCGTGCGCGAGGGCGATTCGGTGGCGCGCATCGGCGGCGACGAATTCACGGTGGTGATCGAGGACATCCTCAGCAGCGCCGAGGCCGAGCGCGTGGCCGAGAAGATCATCGCCGCCTTCGAGCAGCCGCTGGAACTGGACAGCGGGCAGGAAGTGGTGATCTCGCCGTCGATCGGCGTCAGCCTGTACCCCGACCACGGCCAGGTGCCCAGCGACCTGCTCAAGTTCGCCGACACGGCGATGTACCAGGCCAAGGAACGCGGCCGCAAGACGTACATGGTCTACACCGAGGCGATGGACGCGGCCGCGCGCCTGCGCGCGACGATGGTCGCCGCGCTCGGCAAGGCGCTCGAGCGCGACGAGCTGTCGCTGGTCTACCAGCCCAAGCTGTCCCTGCTCGACGAGCGCGTCACCGGCGTCGAGGCGCTGCTGCGCTGGCGCAGCAGCGAGCTCGGCGACGTCTCGCCCGGCGTGTTCATTCCGCTCGCCGAGGAGACCGGGCTGATCCTCGAGATCGGCGACTGGGTCGTTGCGCAGGCCTGCGCGCAGCTCGCGCGCTGGCGCGAGGTCGGCGTCGGCGACATCACGATGTCGGTCAACGTCTCGGTCGCGCAGCTGCTGCGCGGTGACCTGATCCAGCGCCTGTGCGACGTGCTCGCCGAGCACGACATCGCGCCGAACCAGCTCGAACTGGAACTGACCGAGAGCATGGTCATGGCCAACGCCGAGCAGTCGATCACCACGCTGCGCCGGCTCAAGGCCATCGGCCTGACCCTGGCCATCGACGACTTCGGCACCGGCTATTCCTCTCTGAGCTATCTCAAGCGCCTGCCGATCGACGCGCTGAAGATCGACAAGGAGTTCGTCGGCGACATCACCACCGATCCCGACGACGAGGCGATCACCGCGACGGTAATCGCGATGGCGCATTCGCTCGGTCTGAACGTCGTGGCGGAAGGCGTGGAGATCGCCGAGCAGGTCGAATACCTGCGCGAACAGGACTGCGACGAAGTGCAGGGCCACTGGCTGGCGCCGCCGCTGCCGCCGCAGCAGTGCCTGAACTTCCTGATCGACCGCGCGCAGCGGCGCCGCGTGGCCCTCGGCCAGGCCTGAGACCCGCCCGGAAAGCCCGTCCCGGCCGTTTCCGCGCGCCCTGCGGAGCGTCTCACGCAGCGACGAATCCCGATGCTATATTCGCCGCATGTCCGCGCACCTGGAAAGCCTGCTGACACTGGGGGACCGAGTCGATCGGCTGCTCGACCTGTGCCGCACGCTGCAGGAGGAAAACCGCAGCCTGCGCCACAGCCAGGAGCAGCTCAGTCTCGAGCGCGCCCAGCTGATCGCCCGCAACGAGCAGGCGCGGGCACGCGTCGAGGCGATGATCGTGCGCCTCAAGTCGCTGGAACACAATCACGCATGATCCGCCACGCAGGGCCATCGCGATGAGCGCCAGCCAACCGGTCTCGGTCAGCATCCTCGATCGCGAATTCCTGATCGCCTGCACGCCGGAAGAACGCGAGGGCCTGCTCGCCGCGGCGCGCTATCTCGACGGCAAGATGCGCGAGATGCGCAACAACGCGCGCACGGCCACGCTCGATCGCATCGCGATCCTCGCCGCGCTGAACATCAGCCACGAGCTGCTCGGCGCGCGCCAGCGCGAATCGTCCGAGTCCGCGCAATTGGCGGAGAAGTTGCAAGCCCTGCACGCGAAGCTTGAACGCGCGCTGCCCGGCTCCATACAATAGCCGCGGGTGTCCTCTGCGGTGCCCGGCAGCGCACTCTTACATATTGCCTTGTTCCTATAGACGACCCCGGGACGGCGAAGCGAAGACCCGTGTGCATGTCCGCTCTCGAGCGGAAAGCCTTAAGGTCACGCAAGCCCTCCCACCTGATCCCAGGGATCAAGGTCGTTCGATGCGCACCGGCTCAGGCGGAGGACATCTTTTTTTGCGTTCGTCCTTGAACGCTACTTCGATGTTTGCGAATCGCGCTCTGGCGGGTTCCCGGCTTCGGAGCGTCCAGAGCGGCCATCCATGGCCGCACTTTTCATGGATTTCTGCGATCGTCCTTGATCGCTGCTGCGAAAGCCTTGTGCATTCGTGCAGCGCGATTCTTCGTATGATCCACCAGCGGCCATCCATGGCCGCACTTCTCAACAGATAGCTGCCCTCGATGAATGTCGTCGCGAGTTGGTCTGACGGCAGAAGATCGAGGTCGAACGCATGACCGATCCCTCCCCTTCTCCAGCGTCTGCCGATCCGCGCGCCGCGTTGCGCAAGGAACTGCGATCGCAGCGCGAGGCGTTGTCGGCGAGCGAGCGCATTGCAGCGGCGAACGGGCTGGTCGCGCAGCTGGAGCGGATTCCCGAGTTCCTCACCGACC
Source organism: Dokdonella ginsengisoli (assembly GCF_042652785.1). NCBI lineage: Bacteria > Pseudomonadati > Pseudomonadota > Gammaproteobacteria > Lysobacterales > Rhodanobacteraceae > Dokdonella > Dokdonella ginsengisoli. Next base: position 362,577 of record NZ_JBHSHD010000008.1, read on the forward strand.
GGCGCGTCGCCGGCTACTGGGCGATCGGCGGCGAGCTGCCGCTGCTCGGGGTGATGCCGGGGCTGCGTGCGCGCGACCAGATCTACCATCTGCCCGTCGCCGGTGCGGATCGGCGCCTGCGCTTCGCGCCGTGGCGACCTGGCGTGGAGATCGTGCCCAATCGCTACGGCATCCCCGAACCGGTCGCGGTCGAAGCCGACCTGCTGTCGCCATCGCAGATCGATGTCGTGCTGCTGCCCCTGCTCGGTTTCGATCGGCGCGGCCATCGGCTCGGTTTCGGCGGCGGCTACTACGACCGCAGCTTCGAATTCCTGCGCGAGCGCAGCGACGTCGGCAAGCCGGTGCTGGTCGGTGTCGGCTACGCGATGCAGGAGGTCGAGGCGATCGACGCGATGCCGTGGGACGTGAGCCTGGACTACGTCGCGACCGAACGTGAACTGGTCGACCTGACGCCGCCGCTGGCGTGATCGCGACGAGGTCCGGCTGCTAAAGTCCGCTTCCCGGCGGCTATCGCGGCGGACCCATGCATTACTGGCTGATGAAATCCGAGCCCGACGCGTTCTCGATCGACGATCTGGCGCGCGCGAAGACCGAACCCTGGACGGGCGTGCGCAACTACCAGGCGCGCAACTTCATGCGCGACGGCATGCACGTCGGCGACGGCGTGCTGTTCTACCACTCCAGCTGCCCCGAGCCCGGCGTCGTCGGCATCGCCGAGGTCGCGTCCGACGCCTATCCGGACCCGACCCAGTTCGACCGCAAGAGTGACTATTACGACGAGAAGAGCACGCCGGAGAATCCGCGCTGGATGCTGGTCGACGTCGCCTTCAAGCGCAAGCTCGGCCGCACGATCGGCCTCGACGAACTCAAGCAGCAGGCCAGGCTCGAAGGCTTCGCCCTGCTCCAGCGCGGCAACCGCCTGTCGGTGCTGCCGGTGACCAAGGCGCAGTGGAGCCACATCCTCGCGCTCGAATGAGCCGCGCGCACCGCTGCACCGCCCTTGCGGCCTGGTGCCGGCGATCCGATACCGTTTCCCAGACCATCATCCGAGGAAGATCCGATGTCGAAGGACGAGGAAAAACGCCTGGCCGGCCGTGCCGCGATGCGCTACGTCGAGGACGGCATGGTCGTCGGTGTCGGCACCGGCTCGACCGTCGCCCATTTCATCGACGCGCTGGCCGAACGCAAGCATCTCATCGAGGGCGCGGTGTCCAGCTCCGAGCAGTCGACGCGACTGCTGAAGGAACGCGGCGTACCGGTGCTCGATCTCAACTCGACCGGCGACATTCCCCTCTACGTCGACGGCGCCGACGAATGTGACGCGCAGCGTTGCCTGATCAAGGGCGGCGGCGGCGCGCTGACGCGCGAGAAGATCATCGCCGCGGCGGCGAAGACGTTCGTCTGCATCATCGACGCCGCCAAGCGCGTCGACGCGCTCGGCCGCTTCCCGCTGCCGGTCGAGGTCGTGCCGATGGCGCGCAGCTACGTCGCGCGGGAAATCGTCAAGCGCGGCGGCAATCCGGTCTGGCGCGACGGCGTCGTCACCGACAACGGCTGCTGGATCCTCGACGTGCACGGCTGGCGCATCGAACGGCCGGCCGAGATGGAGCGCGAACTGAACCAGATCGCCGGCGTCGTCACTGTCGGGCTGTTCGCGCAGCGTCCGGCCGACATCGTGCTGATCGGTTCCGAGGAAATGCGCTGATCCGTTCCGTCGCGGACCGGCCTCTGTCCGTTTCGGCGTCGAATCTGCGTTCCTGAAAGTATTGCCCCGTTGCAGTCTGCCCCAGGGAACCGCCGCATGAACAATTTTCTGCCGTGCCTCGCGCCGTACCGGCGCCGACGACTGGCTGCTGCACTGGCCGGCCTCTCGTTCACGGCGGCGGCCGCGCCGGCAGCCGTGGCCGCCGACCAGCCCTGGGCGCGACTGCGCAGCGAACCGGTGTGGCCGCTGTTCGGCTCATTGTCCGAACCGGGTCGCCGCCCGGTACCGGCCACGCCGAGCGCGGCCACGCGTATCGTCACCAACTGCAGCGACGACGGCCCGGGCTCGCTGCGCGCCACGATCGTCGCAGCCGGCGAGTCGGACACGGTCGATCTCAGCCAGCTGCGGTGCGGCCGCATCACGCTCGAAACCGGTGCGATCCCGATCGAGGTCGACAATCTCACGCTGAGGGGCGACGGTCCGGCGCGTACGATCATCGACGGCGGCGACCGCGACCGTCTGTTCATCCACTACGGATTCGGCACGCTGACGCTGGAGCAGCTGACGGTCAGCGGCGGCTACTACCGTGCCACCGGTCACGACGTGGCCTTCGGCGGCTGCATCGCCGCACGCAGCTATCTGAGCCTGGATCATGCCGTGGTGCGCGACTGCCGTGCGGTCGGCGTCGGCTCCTACGGTGGCGGCACGTTCTCGTACGCCCTGCTGATGAAGAACAGCACGATCAGCGGCAATCTCGCCGCCGGTCGGCTCGATCAGGCGACCACCGCCGCGTTCGGCGGCGGCGCCTACGCCTACGTCGTCTCCATCGCCGACAGCACGATCACCGGCAATCGCGCCGACTATCAGACCACCCCGCCGTTCGACCCTTACGGAATCGGCGGCGGCCTGATGGCGATCATCGGCGGCACCATCTACAACTCGACCATCGACTCGAATTTCAGTCAAGGTCGCGGTGGCGGTGTCGCCTCCTTCGTCAATCTCGTCGTATCCAACAGCACGATTTCGAGTAACCAAGCCCAAGCCGAATTGGGAGGCGGCCTATTCATGCGCTGGCCCTCGACGCTGCAGCTGGACAACAGCACGATCGCCTTCAATCACGCCGGCCTCGACGCTGGCGGCGTCTGGATCAATGCGCCGGGCTCCTATTTCCGCAGCAGCATCGTCTTCGGCAACGTGGTCGACGGCCAGACGAACGGCGATACCGGACACGACATCGGCAACGGGGCGAACCCCTCCTCGCCGGCCATGGCGACGACGATCGAGGGCGCTAACAGCCTGATCGGAAGCCATGGTGCCCTGCTGACCCTGCCCCCCGATACGCTCGACACCGATCCGCAGCTCGGCCCGCTGGCCTCGAACGGCGGCGTGACGCGCACGCACGCCTTGCACCCCGACAGCCCCGCCGTCGACGCCGGCAGCAATCCCGGCGGACTCGCCTCCGACCAGCGCGGAGGTCCGTTCGCGCGCATCTACGGCGCAGCCGCCGACATCGGCGCCTACGAATGGCAGCCGGCCGTGGCCGCTCCGCCCAAGCCGGTGCCGGCTTTTTCCGCCTGGGCCGCCGCAATGCTGACCGCCCTGCTCGGCCTCGCCGCCGGCAGCCGCAGGGGCCGACGGCGACACTGACGCGCCGCTACACGTTCGCGCAGCGATTCCCGCAAAAAGCAAAAGCCCGCCGAGAGGCGGGCTTTCGTTTTTCTTTCCGGGCGCTCGGCAATCGATGCGCCGGACCATGTTTGGCAGCCCCGGATGGATTCGAACCACCGAATGCCTGAGTCAGAGTCAGGTGCCTTACCGCTTGGCGACGGGGCTGTGGCTGACAGTTTAGCGCTTGGAGTACTGCGTGGCGCGACGCGCCTTGTGCAGACCGACCTTCTTGCGCTCGACCTCGCGCGCGTCACGGGTCATGAACCCGGCACGGCGCAGCGGCGACTTGAGGGTCTCGTCGTACTCGACCAGCGCACGCGCGATACCGAGGCGGATCGCACCGGCCTGGCCGGTCATGCCACCACCCTCGACCGTGACCAGCACGTCGAACTTGTCCTGGTTCTGGGTCAGCTCGAGCGGCTGGCGCACGATCATGCGCGAGGTCTCGCGACCGAAGAACTCGTCCAGCGGCTTGCCGTTGACGACGATGCTGCCGCTGCCCTTGCGCAGGAACACGCGCGCAGCGGAGGACTTGCGACGACCCGTACCGTAGTTCTGTTGAATGGCCATGTGCTTGATCTGCTTGATGATGGAAAGTCCGTGCGGGATCGCCCGGGCTCTCTTACGCGTCGATGTTCAGGACTTGCGGCTGCTGCGCCGCATGCGGATGGTTGGCGCCGGCGTAGACCTTGAGCTTGCGGTACATCGCGCGACCGAGCGGATTCTTCGGCAGCATGCCCTTGACGCCGATCTCGATGACACGCTCGGGATGCTTGGCCAGCATGTCCTTCAGCGAGGTCGTCTTGAGGTTGCCGATGTGGCCGGTGAAACGATGGTAGTTCTTGTCGTCGAGCTTCTTGCCGGTGACCGCGACCTTTTCGGCGTTGATCACGACGAGGTAGTCGCCGGTGTCCACGTGCGGCGTATAGACCGTCTTGTGCTTGCCGCGCAGGCGGTGCGCGAGTTCGGTGCACAGGCGGCCGAGCGTCTTGTCGGTGGCGTCGACGACGTACCAATCACGCTTGACGGTTTCAGCATTGGCGCTGATCGTTTTCATATCCGGAAGACTCTGGTTCGGCCCCTGCGCAAGCGGGCCCGGCGAAATGAGGGCGCGGGAGAATAGCGGAAGAGTGCCGGTCTGGCAACCCCGCGCACCCGTCCGGTGAAGCAGGCGATGCTAGCATGAAACCCATGCCCGGCGCTCCCACGCTTCCCTCCGCCCTCGACTCGCGCCTGCTCGCCCTGACCGACCAGTGCGTGATGTGCGGCCTGTGCCTGCCGCATTGCCCGACCTACCGGGTCGAGGCGACCGAGGCCGAATCGCCGCGCGGCCGCATCGCCCTGGCGCGCGGCCTGGCCCTGGGCACGCTGGACCCCGGCCCGCTCGCCTTGGCCCATCTCGACCACTGCCTGGGCTGCCTGTCGTGCCAGAAGGTCTGCCCCTCGCAGGTGCAATACGACCGGATTCTCGTCGACACCCGCGCCGCCCTGCGCGACCGGCGGCCGGCGCCCGGCCGGATCCGGCGCTGGCTGCAGGATCCGCGTCTCGCGACCCGGCTCGCCCGCCTCGGCGCCGCGCTGCGCACGGACCGCTGGCTTCCGCGGCTGGCGCGGCTGCTTCCGAAGGCATCGCCGCTGCGGCGGCTGGCGCAGGCGCAGCCGGCCCCGCCGCCGCGCCCGAGGCTCGGTTCCGCACGTCCCGGGCCGGCGACTCGCGGTCGCGTCGCGCTGTTCCGCGGCTGCGTCGCCAGCGTCCACGACCGCGATACGTTCGCCGCTGCGCACGTCCTGCTCGAAGCGCTGGGCTACGAGGTCGTGGCGACCTCCTCCGACGCCTGCTGCGGCGCGCTGCAGCGCCACGCCGGCGACCTCGAAGGCGCGGCCGCGCAGGCGGCGGCATTGCGTGTGGAGCTGCAGCGCAGCGGCGCCGAGGTCGTGCTGGTCAGCGCCAGCGGCTGCTACGCCGACCTGCGCGATCAGGTCCTGGGCGAGGCGGGGCCGATGCCTGTACGCGACATCCACGCCTTCCTCGCCGCCGACGCCGGCTTCGCGGCCCTGCGCTTCCGCCCGCTGGCCGCGCGCGCCGCGCTGCACCTGCCGTGCAGCCAGGTCAACGTCGTCGGCGAGACCGCGGCGATCCGCGCCGTGCTGGCGCGGATCCCGGACCTCGCCGTGTTGCCGCTGCCGGAACAGCCGCGCTGCTGCGGCGCCGCGGGCAGCTATTTCCTCGAATTTCCGGACATCGCCGACCGCCTGCGCGAGGAAAAGCTCGATCAGGCCGCCGCGCTGCGTCCGGACCTCATCCTGACCACCAACATCGGCTGCCGCATGCATCTGGGCATCGGCCTGCGCGAACGCGCCGCACCGACCCGGGTACGGCATCCGCTGGTGCTGCTGGCCGAACAGCTGGACAATCAGGCGTCATGACCTCACGCCTCCTGTCCCCGCTCGACCGCGTCCTCATCGAAGTCGAGCGCGCCCTGGAAACCATCTTCGTCGCCACTCCCGCGGCGTCCCAGCCGTCCCCGGCCGGCGATACGCCGGACGGCGAACTGGACGACGCGGCACGGCGCCACGCCGCCGGCCTGATGCGCGTGAACCACGTTGGCGAGGTCTGCGCGCAGGCGCTGTACTTCGGCCAGGCCGCCGTCGCGCGCGAGGATTCGATGCGCGTGCAGATGCTCGCCGCGGCGGCCGAGGAAACCGACCATCTGGCCTGGTGCGGCGAGCGCCTGGAAGAACTCGACAGCCGGCCGAGCTTGCTCAACCCGCTGTGGTACGCCGGCGCCTACGCGATCGGCGCGGTGGCCGGCCTGGTCGGCGACCGCCTCAGCCTGGGCTTCGTCGTCGAGACCGAGCGGCAGGTCGAGGCGCACCTGGGCGAACACCTGGAAACCCTGCCGCCGGGCGACGAGCGCAGCCGCGCGATCGTGCGGCGCATGAAGGACGACGAGGCGCGGCATGCGGACAACGCGCTCGCCGCCGGCGCCCGCCTCCTGCCGCAACCGATTCCGACGCTGATGCGTTTCGCGTCCAATGTCATGAAGACGGTGGCGTATCGCGTGTAAGGGCTGAGGGCTGAGGGCTGAGGGCTGGAGAAGCGAAGCATGCACGTTGCGGCTTTCAGCCTTCAGCCCTGCGCCCTCGGCCCTCGCGTCACATCAGATTGCGCCCGTGGAACAGCTCCTCGATCTCGCGCTTGAGCAGCTGCTCGATGCGCTGGCGCTCCTTGAACGACAGGTCGTCGGCCTGCGCCTCGAACAGGTAGGTGTCGAGGTCGAAGTCCTTCACGTGCATCTTCGTGTGGAAGATGTTTTCCTGATAGACGTTGACGTCGAACATCTCGTACTTCTGGCGGATGTGCTTGGCCAGATAGTCCTGGATCGAGTTGATCTTGTGGTCGATGTAGTGCTTGCGCCCCTTCACGTCGCGCGTGAAGCCGCGCACGCGGTAGTCCATCGTGACGATGTCCGATTCGAAGCTGTCGATCAGATAGTTCAGCGCGCGCAGCGGCGAGATCACGCCGCAGGTGGCCACGTCGATGTCGGCGCGGAACGTGGCGATGCCGTTGTGCGGGTGCGTCTCCGGATAGGTGTGCACCGTGATGTGGCTCTTGTCCAGGTGCGCGACCACCGCGTCGGAGATCATGTCCTTGCCGAGCTTGTCCACGATCGGATGCTCGGAGATCAGGATCGTCACCGAGGCGCCCTGCGGATCGTAGTCCTGGCGCGCGATGTTGAGGATGTTCGCGCCGATGATCTCGGCCACGTCGGACAGGATCTGGGTCAGGCGATCGGCGTCGTACTGCTCGTCGATGTATTCGATGTAGCGCTGGCGCTGCTCCTCCGACACTGCGTAACAGATGTCGTAGATGTTGAAGCTGAGCGCCTTCGTGAGATTGTTGAAACCCTGCAGCTGCAGGCGCGGAATGGGCTTGACCACGGCGGTTTACCTGAAGGACGGGCGGCGGCTCGGAGGGCGCGGATTATGGGCCAAGCGGCCGCGCGAAGAAACCGATGCTGGCGGCGCTTGCTTTCAGTTTCCTTACAGCGGCCGCGGCGGCCGGCGGGGAAATGTGTCTGCGTGCACACAACGTCGATTGATTCGCCCCCCGAGGTGCGACGCGTCCGCGAATATGCAATAAGATGCAGGGACGTCCACTCACGCCGGGCCTCGCAAACGTCGGGACTTCCCGCGTTCCGGAGTGACGCGGTGCAGATCGCGGAGGGGCGCTAAGGGGACATTGGTGGAAGCACAGGGCAAGATCGCTGATTTTCGTTATACCTTGCAGCGCGAGATCAACCGGGTGCAGGCGCCTCCCATGCTGACCCCGGATCGCAACGCGATCGAGCGTTTCCTCGCCGCCTGCCATCGCCGACGCTATGCCAGCAAGACCGCGATCATCCGGCCTGGCGATTCGGCCAACATCCTCTACTACGTCATAGACGGTTCCCTGACCGTCTCGTCGGAGGACGAGGAAGGCCGCGAACTGATCCTCGCCTACCTCAATCGAGGCGAGTTCATCGGCGAGATGGGCCTGTTCGTCGAGACGCCGCGCCGCGAGGTCATGGTGCGCACCCGCACGCCGTGCGAACTGGCCGAGATCGGCTACGAGCGCATGTTCAGCCTGTTCGAAGGTCCGCTGCGCGACGAGTGTCCGAAGATCCTGTTCGCGATCGGTTCGCAGCTGACCAACCGTCTGCTGCACACCTCGCGCAAGGTCAGCCGGCTCGCCTTCATGGACGTGACCGGCCGCGTCGCCAAGACGCTGATCGACCTGACCGACGAGCCGGACGCGATGACGCATCCGAACGGCAAGCAGATCCGCATCTCGCGCCAGGAAATCAGCCGCATCGTCGGCTGCTCGCGCGAGATGGTCGGGCGCGTGCTCAAGCAGCTCGAGGAGCAGGGCATGATCAGCGTGTCCGGCAAGACCATCGTCGTGCTCGGCTCGCACTAGCCGGCACGCAAGGGCAGGAGCCCGCACGACCTCATCGACGTCATGCCCGCGAACGCGGGCATCCCTTGCAGCGGCGACCCGACCGCCCGTCCTGCGCCCGCCGAGACGGACACTCGCCGGATCCATGAGTTTTTCACGCGCCTGCCGATACGCAGACTATCGTTTGCGCGCGGCGCGACGCTCCGGCTCGTAGACCATGTAGACGTCCGCGCGACGGTAATGGCTGCCCGGCCGCGGCGCCGGCCGGTGCGCGAAGCCGGCGCTTTCGTACAGCGCGAGCGCCGGCTTGAGGCGCGAATTGGATTCCAGGAACAAGGTCGTGCCGCGCCGGCGCCGGTATTCGGCGAGCGCGGCATCGAGCAGCTTGCGCCCGGCGCCGTAGCCACGAAAACCGCTCTCCACCGCCATCTTCGACAGCTCGTAGACGCCGGGCGCCTCCTTCAGCAGCGCGCAGGTGCCGACGATCTCGCCGTCCAGCTCGGCGAACACGATCGCACCGCCCGGGTCGAGCACGTGCTGCTGCGGCCGCGCCAGCATCTCGCGATCCACCGCCTCGACCGCGAACCAGCGCTCCAGCCATTCGAGGTTGATGCGCTCGAAATGCGGCGCCCATTCGGGCCGGTACGGCAGCACGCGGATCTGCGCGGCCAACAGGCGGTCGCGCTGCACCAGGATCTCCGCCTCGACGCGGCCGCTGGCGAGGTCGGTCTCGAAGCCGGCCAGCGCGTCGAGCAGGCCGCCGGAAGCGCGCCGCCCCGCCGCCTGCGCGCCGCGCCGGATCGCGCACCAGACCGGGCCGAGACGGTCGAGCTCGGCTTCCGCCTTCGCACTGAGTTCGAGCATGCTGCGGCGCGCATCGGCACGATCGGTGCGCCGCGTTATCCAGCCCGCCGCGCGCAGCTTCGTCGCCAGCTGGCTGACCGCCGGATGCGTCTGCCCGATCGCCGCCGCGATCTCGGTCACGCCGGCCGGCCCCTTCACCTGCAGGTAGCGCAGCACCGGGAACCAGTGTGCGTCGAGATTCACGCCGCTGGCGCGATAGGTCGCGTTCGCGACCGCGTACAGGCTCTCGCTGATCGCCTTGAAGCGGCTGCCGAGCGCGAGTTCGTTCTGGCTGTGCAGGAAGTTCATAGGTAAGCACTTACGAAAATGCTTACGCTAACCTCGGCGGCGGCGCGACGCAAGCCGCCGCGCTACCACTGGACGACGGAAAGCCGGCGGCCGAGCCGCGCCGACACGCGCGCCAGCGTCGTGCGGTCCGGGTTGACCAGAACGGCTTCGCGCGCGGCGGCGAGGATCGGCAGGTCGTGGTGCGAATCACTGTACACGCGCTCCCACGGCGGCCGGATGCCGTGCACGGCGAGACGGTGCGCCTTGCGCAAATGGATGTTGTGCTGCGCCAGGCGCATGCCCAGCCGCCCCCGCACGAAGGTCGAGCCGAGCACTTCGACGCCGGCAAAGCCGAGTTCGTCGAGGATCGCGCGCGCCAGCGTCTGCTCGCAGCCGGTGACGACGAGCACGCGGTCGCCGGCGTGACGATGCGCATTCAGCGCGGAGCAGGCCGCGCGCACGACGTTGCGTGCATCACGCGCGAAGGTCCGGCCGAACGCCTGCGCCAGCACGCGGTAGCGGTCCTCGCCGATACCGGCGAAGGCCCAGCCGACCACCGCGCGCAGGACGCGGCGGCGGCCGCCGCGCGTCGCCGCCATCGCGAGCAGGAACGGCGCGGCCGGCAGCAGCGCGACGGCGCGCCACCAGGCGCGCACGTAGCGCTCGCGCACGAAGCGCGCGAACGAGTCGCCGCGCACGATCACGCCGTCGAAATCGAACAGCACGACGCGCGGCGGCGCGCCGGCGACGGTCGGATCGGTCATGCCCCGGGAGACGGCCTGCGGCGAACGCGCGCCGCGCTCAGCCTTCCTCGCGGAACAGGCGCGCGAGCTCCGCGCCGGGATCGGGCGCGCGCATGAACGCCTCGCCGACCAGGAACGCGTCGATGCCGGCGGCCTGCATCTTCTCCACGTCGGCGCGCGTGTGGATGCCGCTTTCGGTGACCAGCAGCCGGCCGGCGTCGACCCGGTCGCGCAGGGTCAGCGTGGTGTCGAGCGAGGTCTCGAACGTGCGCAGGTTGCGGTTGTTGACGCCGATCAGCGGCGCCGGAATGCCGAGCGCGCGCTCCAGCTCGATCTCGTCGTGCACTTCGACCAGCACGTCGAGGTCCAGCTCGGCCGCCAGCAGCGCCAGCTCGAGCAGGGCCGGATCGCCGAGCGCGGCGACGATCAGCAGGATGCAGTCCGCGCCGATCGCACGCGCCTCGTACACCTGGTACGGGTCGATGGTGAAGTCCTTGCGCAGCACCGGCAGGTCGCAGGCCGTGCGCGCCTGCTCGAGATAAGCCTCGCTGCCCTGGAAGAAATCCTTGTCGGTCAGTACCGACAGGCAGGCCGCGCCGGCGGCGGCATAGCTTCCGGCAATCGCGGCCGGATCGAAGTCCGCGCGGATCACGCCCTTGGAAGGACTGGCCTTCTTGATCTCGGCGATCACCGCCGGCTCGCCCTCGTCGATCTTCGCTTCCAGCGCGGCGACGAAGCCGCGCGTCGGCGCGAGATCGGCGACGCGAGCGGACAGCTCGTGCAGCGGCACGCGCGCTGCACGCTCGGCGATTTCCTCGACCTTGCGCGCGAGGATGCGTTTCAAGATGTCGCTCATTGCGTTCCACCTTCGCTTGCCCGCGCAAGCCGCTGCGTCACTTCGACGAATTCTTCCATTTTCGCGATCGCCGCGCCGCCGGCAATCGCCTCGCGCGCCAGGGCGATGCCCTCGCCGATCGATGCTGCCACATCGGCCGCGTACAGCGCCGCGCCGGAGTTCAACAAGACGATGTCGCGCGCAACGCCGGGCGTGTTGCCCAGCGCCTCGATCAGCAGCGCCTTCGACTCGGCGACGTCGGCCACGCGCAGATTGCGGCTCGAGGCCATCACCAGGCCGAAATCCTCCGGCTCGATCTCGTACTCGCGCACCTCGCCGTCGCGCAGCTCGCCGACCATCGTCGCCGCGCCGAGCGAAATCTCGTCCATGCCGTCGCGCCCCCACACGACCAGCGCGTGCCGCGCGCCGAGCCGCTGCAACGCGCGCACCTGGATGCCGACCAGATCGGGATGGAACACGCCCATCAGCACGTTCGGCGCGTCGGCGGGATTAGTCAACGGCCCGAGGATGTTGAAGATCGTGCGCACGCCCAGCTCGCGCCGCACCGGCGCGACCACCTTCATCGCCGGATGGTGGTTCGGCGCGAACATGAAGCCGATGCCGGTCTCCTCCAGGCAGCGCGCGACGTCGCCCGGCGCCAGCGAGATCGCCACGCCGAGCGCTTCCAGAACGTCGGCGCTGCCGGACTTGGACGACACGCTGCGGTTGCCGTGCTTGGCCACGCGCGCGCCGGCCGCGGCGACGACGAAGGTCGACGCGGTCGAGATGTTGAAGCTGTGCGCGCCGTCGCCGCCGGTGCCGACGATGTCCACCAGGTGCGTCTTCGCCGAAGCATCAGCGTCCGCCTCCGGCCACGGCACCTTCTCGGCCAGTTCGCGCATCACGCGCGCGGCGCCGGTGATCTCGCCGATGGTTTCCTTCTTCACGCGCAGGCCGGTCAGGATCGCCGCGGTCAGGGTCGGCGACACTTCGCCGCGCATGATCTGGCGCATCAGATCGACCATTTCGTCGTGGAAGATCTCGCGGTGTTCGATCGTGCGCTGCAGCGCTTCCTGCGGGGTGATGGGCATGGGTGGACTCGCAGCCGCGGCGCGTCTAGCGCGTGCGGTAGTGGATGAGATGGATGTCGGCGCGCCCCGGTCCGCCGGGGCGCTCGCCGGAGAACAGCAGGACGCCCGGGCGCGAGGGATCGGCCGCCGGGCCGAGGATCCAGCCGCCGTCGACGTTGACCCGCGCGTCCAGGCGCGTCGCGCGCACGTAGCGGTCGCCTTCGCGCACGGCCGACCAGAGCGCGATCGGCGCATGATCGACGTCGTCGGAGCGGGCGAACACCAGTACGCGGCCGCCGTCGAGCCAGGCCGCGTCGAAATCGTCGCCGGCGCCGTTGACCTCGCCGGCCACGGGCACGGCCGTCTGCCACGCGCCGTCCCGCCAGGCGCTGACGAACAGGTCGTGGCGGCTCGCGCCGCCGCGCCCGTTCGTCGCAAACAGCAGCGTGCGGCCGTCCGGCGACGGCGCCGGCGCCCATTCGTCGCCGGCCGAATTCACCGCCGCGCCGAGATTGACCGGCGTGCCGAAGGCCGCGCTGGCGGGGTCGAACGCGACCTGCCACAGGTCGTCGCCGCCGTAGCCGCCGGGCCGGTTCGAGAAGAAGTAGACCGTGCGCCCGTCGGGCGAGAACGCCGGATCGAATTCGTTCGACGGCGTGTCGAAGGCGGCCGCGACCGGCTCGCTCCAGCGTTCGCCGTCGCGGCGGCTCATCCAGATGTCCCAGCCGCCGGCGCCGCCGGGCCGATTGGTGCTGCCCCAGAGGATGGTGCGACCGTCCGGGCTCGGCGCGGGGCGGATTTCCGAATACGGCGACGACACCACGCCGGGCAGGAACAGCGCGGATTCGCCGACCAGCTCGAAGCCGGAATCGCGCGGCGGCGACGCCGCGCAGGCGGCGAGGACGGCGATCGGCGGCAGGAAAAGCATTCGGCGGTTCATGCGATGCCTCCTCCTGCGGCCGCGGCTCACGCCGCCTTCGGCAAGCCCTGTTCGAGGAAATTGCGCAGCATCGCGTGGCCGTGCTGGGTCAGGATCGATTCCGGGTGGAACTGCACGCCCTCGATCGGCAACGTCCGGTGCCGCAACCCCATGATCTCGTCGATCGAGCCGTCGGCCGCGAGTGTCCAGGCCGACACTTCCAGGCAGTCCGGCACGGACGACTTCTCGACCACCAGCGAGTGGTAGCGCGTCGCCTCGAACGGATTGGGCAGGCCGCGGAACACGCCGCGGCCGTCGTGATGAATCGGCGAAGTCTTGCCGTGCATGATCTCGCGCGCACGCACGACCTTGCCGCCGAACACCTGACCGATCGCCTGGTGCCCCAGGCACACGCCGAGCACCGGCACGCCGCCGCCGAGCCGTTCGATGACCTCCAGCGAGACGCCGGCTTCGTCCGGCGTGCCCGGCCCGGGCGAGATCACGATCGCCTGCGCACCGAGCCTGCGCACCGCCTCGAGCGTCATCGCGTCGTTGCGGATCACCTGCACGTCCTCACCCAGCTCGCCGAAGTACTGCACGAGGTTCCAGGTGAAGCTGTCGTAGTTGTCGATCATCAGGAGCACGAGCCAGGCTCTCCGCGTGAGGACGAATGGGCGACACCATCCACGTGCCTGCCCTGCGCGAGGCGGATGATACGGACTTGCGGGCATTTTCCAACGAACCGGCCGGCATGAGCCGGCGCGACGCGATCCGCCCGACGCGTCCGCGCCGGGCCGGCGCTCACGCCGCCGAGGCGGGCCCGGCGAAATCCGGATCCCGCCGGCGCGCGAAATAGCGCTCGAGTCCGCCCACCGATTCGCACATGCTGCGCGCGATCTCGCGCTCGCCCATGATCGCCGCGTCGGCGCCGCAGCCGAGCAGGTAGGCCACCTCGTCGTCGGAATGCGCGCGCGCGAGCACGGCGATCGACGGATTCTGCGCGCGCGCGTGGCGGATGATCTGGCCGGCCTCGAGCGTGTTGGGAATCGCGATCAGCAGCGCGGTCGCGGTCGCCGCGTTGACCGCAACCAGCGTCTCCTCGGCTGCCGCGTTGCCGGGGACGCCGGCGATGCCGAGCGCGCGCGCCTGCTCGAGGTGGTCGCGATTGGTCTCGATCAGGGCCAGCGTATGACCGCTCGCCTGCAGGTCGCGGCCGACGAGGGCGCCGACGCGGCCGAAGCCGACCAGCACGATGTGTCCGGCCTCCGGCACCGGCGGCCCGATCGGCTCGTCCGGCTCCGGCGCGTTCGCCGCGGCCTCCGCTTCGCGCTTGGCCTGCCAGCGGTCGAGCGCGACGAACAGCAGCGGGTTGGCGCAGATCGACAGGATCGAGCCGGCCAGGATCAGGTCGCGGCCGTCCTTCGGCAGCAGGCCGAGGTCGACGCCGAGCCCGGCGAGGATGAAGGAGAACTCGCCGATCTGCGCGAGGCTGACCGCGATCGTCACGCCGACTTCGAGCGGACGGCCGAATGCGCGCACGATGACGAGCGCGGCGAGCGACTTGCCGACCGTGATAATCAGGAACACGCCGAGCACCGGCAGCGGTTCGCGCAGCAGGATCGCCGGATCGAACAGCATGCCGACCGAGACGAAGAACAGCACCGCGAACGCGTCGCGGAACGGCAGCGAATCGTTCGCCGCCTGATGGCTGAGCTTGGATTCGTTCAGCACCATGCCGGCGAAGAACGCGCCGAGCGCGAACGAGACGCCGAACAGCACGGCCGAGGCGTAGGCGACGCCGAGCGCGATCGCCAGCACGGCCAGCGTGAACAGTTCCCGCGAGCCGACGCCGGCGGTGCGTTCGAGCAGCCACGGAATCACGCGCCGGCCGACGATCAGCATGATCGCGACGAACGCGGTGACCTTGCCGAGCGTGAGGCCGAGCGTCGCGAACAGATTGCCGCCGCCGCCCTCGACGCGGCCGCCGAGCAGGCCCGACAGCGCCGGCAGCAGCACCAGGGCCAGCACCATCGCCAGATCCTCGACGATCAGCCAGCCGACCGCGATGCGGCCGCGGCTGGTTTCCAGCAGGCGCCGTTCCTCCAGCGCGCGCAGCAGCACGACGGTGCTGGCGACCGACAGCGCCAGCCCGAACACCAGGCCCGCGCCGAACGACCAGTCCAGCCCCCAGGCGAGCAGCAGGCCGAGCCCGGTCGCGAACGCGATCTGCGCGATCGCGCCGGGAATCGCGATCGCCTTCACCTCGAGCAGGTCGCCGAGCGAGAAATGCAGACCGACGCCGAACATCAGCAAGATCACGCCGAGCTCGGACAGCTCCGGTGCGATCGCCTGGTCGGCGACGATGCCGGGCGTGAACGGCCCGATCACCACGCCCGCGAGCAGATAGCCGACGATCGGCGACAGGCGCAGGCGCTGCGCCAGCATGCCGGCGACGAAGGCGAGCACGAACGCGGAGACGAGCGTCGCGATGAGCGGAGTGTGGTGAGGCACGCGGGTTCCTGCGACCAAGACGACCATCGCAGTGCGATGGACCCGATGTTTAACACATCGAAGCGACAGGAAAAACCCGCGCCGCGGAGGGAGCGCGGCGCGTGGCGCTCTCAGCGCACGCGGCGGAACCAGAGCGAGCGCAGCGGCAGCGCGACGCAGAGCACGCCGAGGAAGGCGCCGTAGGCGAGCAGCGTCGCCACCACCTGCTTCCACAGCGTGCCGCCGCTCGCCGCGCTGGCGTGGAAGCCGTGGCGCATCGCCAGGATGCTCAGTGCCGCGGCGACGGCGAGCACGGCCAGATCCGCCAGCCAGCGCAGCGCACCGCGCGGCGTGCGCGGATAGGCACAGTACAGCGCGCCGACGATGGCGAACGTCGGCAGGAACAGGATGAAGGAAAGGCCGGTCTCGAAGAACGCGTTCATGGGGATCGTCCGAAATGGAAGTCGCCTCGATGCAACGGAGCGGGCTCGTCGTTCGCTGCTCCCGAAGGAGAAGGGAAAGCCGGTTGTCGCGCCCTCGCCTCTCCCGCTCGCGGGAGAGGCACGAAACGCGCAGCGTTTCGGGTGAGGGAGGCATCGAGACGACGTCCCACACCTCCCTCATCCGGCGCTTCGCGCCACCTTCTCCCGAGGGGAGAAGGGAAAGCCGCTGCCGCACGTTCGCTTCTCCCGAAGGAGAAGAGATCACACTTTCGCCTCTCCCGCTCGCGGGAGAGGCACGAAATGCGCAGCGTTTCGGGTGAGGGAGGCATCGAGACGACGTCCCACACCTCCCTCATCCGGCGCTTCGCGCCACCTTCTCCCGAGGGGAGAAGGGAAAGCCGCTGCCGCACGCTCGCTTCTCCCGAGGGAGAAGAGATCACACTTTCGCCTCTCCCGCTCGCGGGAGAGGCACGAAACGCGCAGCGTTTCGGGTGAGGGAAGCATCGAGACGGCATCCCACACCTCCCTCATCCGGCGCTTCGCACCACCTTCTCCCGAGGGAGAAGGGAAAGAATCCCTTCAGTCGATGACGATGCCGTGCATCGCGTCGACGTCCTCGGCGGTCAGGCGCGAGTCGCGACCGCCCCAGCTGCGGCGGATGTGATTGACGACCGCGGCGATCTCGCCCGAATCGAGCTGCTGCACGAACGGCGGCATCGAATGCGGCTGCGGATTGCCGGCGGTGGTCACCGGCATGCCGCCGTAGAGCACCATGCGCACCGCATTGATCGGATCGGGCGCGGTGACCGCAACGGCATCGCGCAACGCGGGATAGGCCCCCGGCTCGCCCTCGCCGTTCTTGCCGTGGCAGTCGGCGCAGGCGCGCGCATAGACGTCCGCGCCCTTGCCCTCGGCGGCGGCCTGGGCAACGGGAACCTCGGCGCGCGCGAGGCGCGGTGCGCTGCGCTTGAGATGGCGCGCCATCGCCAGCGCGTCGTCCGGCGTCAGCCAGCGCAGGCTCGAATACACCACTTCCGCCATCGGGCCGTAGGCGCTGCCGTGCTCGGAGCTGCCGTTGCGCAGGTAGTCGGCGAGCTGTTCGTCCGAGTAGCGCTGCAGCTGGACGGAGTCCAGCGGCGGTGCGTACCAGCCGATGCCGGGAATGCTGCCGCCGGCCATGTAGCCTTCCGGCGGCAGCGAACCGCGCTCGCCGCGCGTGCTGTGGCACATCGCACAGTGGCCGAGGCCGTCGACGAGGTAGCGGCCGCGGTCGTCGGGCTTTGCGGCGGCTTCGTCGGGGCGGAAGTACAGCATGCGCCAGCCGATCAGGGCCAGGCGCGAATCTGCCGGCGGTTCCATCCGGTTCGGCGGCGGCACGAAGTCGCTGGCCGGCTGCGCGCGCAGCCAGGCGTAGAGGGCGTCGAGGTCCTGGTCGGCGACGTTGGCGAAATGCGCGTACGGAAACACCGGGTAGAGCACGCCGCGGCGCGAGACGCCGTGGCGCATCACGTGGGCGAACTCCTCGGCGGACCAGTCGCCGATGCCGTGCTGCGGATCGGGCGTCAGGTTGGTGCTGTAGATCGTGCCGATGCCGGTCGCGAACGCACGGCCGCCGGCCAGCGGCGCGCCGCCGCGCACGGTGTGACAGGCCGTGCAGTTGCCCAGGCGGGCGAGGTATTCGCCGCGCGCCAGGGTCGCCGCATCGGAAGGAACGGTGCGACCGGCGCCGTGCGGCACGCGATACGGCTCGAAGCCGCCCTGGCGTGCGAACAGCACGCCGAGGATCGCCGCGGCGGCGAGCACAAACGGCAGCAGCACGAGCGCGACGACGGCGAGGACGCGGCGCAGCCTCATCGCGCGTCCTCCGCCTTCAGCGCGCCGCATGAGGCCGGCGGCTGGAAGCTGCCCGCGGGCGCCGGGCGCGCGCCTTCCACGTTCGGCTGCTGCGACAGATAGACCGCGATCGCGCGGATGTCTTCCGGAGCGATCGCGCGCGCGACCTCGCGCATGCAGTCGGGTTCCGCCGCGCGGCGCACGCCGTCACGCCAGTGGCCGAACTGCGCGACGATGTAGTCCACCGGCAGGCCGACCGTGGCCGGGATGCCCGGTTCGAGCCCGGTCAGCTGCGCGCCGTGGCAGGCGCTGCACGCCGGCACGTTGCGCGCGGGATCGCCCTCGCGCACGAGACGCTCGGCGCGCGCGCGGCGTTCCGGCGTGAGCTGCTCCGCGCCGGTGTCGGCGGCATGCGAGCGCGGCGGCATCTGCGCGTAGTAGGCGGCGATCTCGCGCAGCCAGGCGTCGTCGGCAAACTGCACCAGCCAGCTCATCTGCGCGTTGACGCGGCGGCCGTCGCGGAAGCCCTTCAGCTGCTCGAACAGATAGCCGGCCGGCTTGCCGGCGAGGTGCGGATAGTATTCGGCGCCCTGCACGCCTTCGCCGTTCTTGCCGTGGCAGGCCGCGCACGCGGCCAGGCGTTCGCCGACGCCGTCGGCGGCCGACGCGACGGTCGCGCAGACGAGCAGGACGAGGGCCAGCAGTCGTTGCATGCGTTTTCCGAAGGACACCCGGTGAAGATCAGGGAGCGATGCCGTGCGGCTGGATCCAGCCCATTGCGATGCCGAAGATCACGAGCAGGATCAGGCCGACCGACAGTCCGATGCGCCAGGTCAGCGCATTGACGGTGCGTCCGGTCGAGCCGCTGTCGACCATCATGTAGTACAGGCCCGCTCCGAGGTTGTAGAGAATCGCCGCGAGCGAGACGACGATCAGGATCTTGCCGGCCATCATTGGCGTGCACCCGTTTTGTTGGACGATGCCAAAGATAGGGCCGCATCGGCCCGGCGGACCGATCAGTTGGCGCCGAAACGACCAGATCAGGCCGCGCGAATTGTCGCACTCAGCCGCTCGCCAGCCGCCCCAGCGCCGCCACGGCGGCCTCCATCGCCTCGTCCCAGGGGTGGCCGTAGTTCAGGCGCAGGCCGCGCTCGAAGCGCGCGCGCGAGGAGAAGATCGGCCCCGGCGCGACACTGATCGCCTGCGCCGCGGCGCGCCGGTGCAGATCCATCGCCTCGACGCCCGGCGGCAGCTCCAGCCACAGGAAGTAGCCGCCGTCCGGGCGCGTGGCCCGCGTCGCCGGCGGGAAGTGGCGCGCGATCGCGGCGAGCATGGCGTCCTGCTGCGCGGCCAGGCTCTGCCGCAGCTTGCGCAGGTGGCGGTCGTAGCCGCCCTGCTGCAGGTAGGCCGCGATGGCCGCCTCGGCAGGGGTCGAGGCGGTCAGCGTGGTCGACAGCTTCAGCCGCGCCACGGTCTGCAGGTGGCGCCCCGGCGCGACCCAGCCGATGCGGTAGCCCGGCGCCAGGCACTTGGAGAACGAGGAGCAGTGCATGACCAGCCCGTCGCGATCGTAGGCCTTCGCCGGCGCCGGCCGGCGCGCGCCGAAATAGAGCTCGCCGTAGACGTCGTCCTCGATCAGCGGGGTGCCGTGGCGCGCCAGCAGGGCGACCAGCTCGCGCTTCTTCGCCTCTGGCATCAGGCTGCCGAGCGGATTCTGGAAATTGGTCATCAGCCAGCACGCCGACGGCCGCTGCCGCTCGAGCACCTCGGCCAGCGCGGCCAGCTCGATGCCCTCGCGCGGATGCGTGGCCACCTCGATCGCGCGCAGGCCACGCTGCTCCAGCGCCTGCAGCGCGGCGTAGAACGTCGGCGATTCCACCACCACCGAATCGCCCGGCCGCGTCACCGCCGCCAGGCACAGGTGCAACGCCTCCATCGCGCCGTTGGTCACCACCAAGTCGTCGGCGTCGACGTGCAGGCCGTCGATCAGGTAGCGCAGCGCGATCTGCCGCCGCAGCGCCGCGCTGCCCTGGTGCAGGTGATCGACGCTGGCGCGCGGATCGAGCTTCTGCACGGTCGCCGCCATCGTCTTGGCCAGCCGCGCCAGCGGAAACAGCAGCGGACTGGGGAACGCCGAGCCAAGCGGCACCACGTCGCGCCGCATCGTCGCCTTGAGGATCGCGAACACGCGCTCGCCGACGTCGACGGCGATCGAATCGGTATCCGGCTCGGAGGTGTCCTCCGGCTCGGCCAGCGCCGCCGCGGCGGCGACGTAGTAGCCCGACCTCGCCTGCGCGCGCACCAGCCCGCGCGCCTCGAGACGGTAGTAGGCCTGGAACACCGTCGAGGCGTTGACCTGCCAGCTCGCCGCCGCCTGCCGCACCGACGGCAACCGGTCGCCGGGCCGCAGCGTGCCGGCGCGGATCGAGGCGGCGATCTCGTCGGCGAGGGCTTCGTAGCGTTTCGGAGGGCGGGTCGGTGCGCGCAAGGCAAAAGCGTGACGCAGTTGGACGGCGCGGATCAAGCCCGCCCGCCGCAGACGCCGGCTAGGTTTGCGCGCCGCCGACCCAGCCGAAGCTGGCCGGCAGCCGGGCGTGGAACAGCTGCACGCGCTCCTTTTCCAGCAAGGCCAGGAACTCGTCGGCCTGCTGCTCGCTGAGCACGAACTCGACCAGCACCGGCTCCTCGGCCAGCTCGAAGAAGTGCGCCTCGTGCATGCGGCCGTGGCGCCCGTAGCCGGCCATCGCGCGGAACGCGGAGCCGCCGGGAATACCCATCTCCTTCGCCTGCCCGAGCAGCCAGTCGTACGCCGGCTGGTGATGGATGCGACGACTTTCGACGGTATAGAAACGCAAATGAACGCCGTTCACGGCAACCTCCCGGTTCAGTGGCTGGATTGGAGGATCAGACGCGTCACGCCGATGCCGCAGAGCGTGGCCAGCAGGGAGCCGCCCACGTGCGCGCCGACGAGGGCGCACGACCAGGCCAGTTCCTTGCGCAGCAGCAGGGTGACGGTTTCGGCGGAGAAGGTGGAGAACGTCGTCAGCCCGCCGAGGAAGCCGGTCGTGGCGGCGAGGCGGACCGCCGGAGGCAAGGTCTCCGCCGCCGCGAAGACGCCCATCGCCACGCCCATGAGGAAACCGCCGACGACGTTGGCGGCCAGCGTGCCGAGCGGCACGGTGGGAAAGACGGGATTGAGCGCGAGGCTGAGGACCCAGCGCAGCAGGGCGCCCACGCCGGCGCCGATGAAGATGACCAGGGCTGACACACCATTCACGTTCCTGCACTCCTGAAGTTCGGGGAGCGCGGGAAGGAAGCGTCGCGGGAGAAACACGGCGATACCTGCACGCGCCCGTTCCGGGCCGGCAGGCATCATCAGCCGTCAGGCGGTTCGCCCGCACGAAGCGGGCCGGAGGTATGCCATCTCCTTGGGCGGGGAGTCTAGCAGCCGATCGTCCGGTCGCAAGGTGGCGCACCTGGCGCCGGACAGGCTCTCCGCTGAAGCTTCAAGAAATTCTCTCGCACAGATGCAGAGGACGCAGAGAAAGCTGAAAAGAAAGAAACCGCTTGGACGCATTCCGCTTTTCTCTGCGCCCTCTGCGTCTTCGCGAGAAAACCGCTTTTTTCTCACGAGCTTGGCCGACCGCGCCCCGCGTGCCGGCGCCGACGTGCGCGCCGCTCACAGTCCGCCTGCGGCCTGCGCCACCGCGCGGAACAGCGCCCTGCCCTTGTTCATCGTCTCCTCCCATTCCTTGGTCGGGTCGGAGTCGAACACCACGCCGCCGCCGGCCTGCACGTAGAGGCGGCCGTCCTGGATCACCGCGGTGCGGATCGCGATGGCGGTGTCGGCGTCGCCGTTCCAGCCGACGTAGCCGATCGCGCCGGCGTAGATGTTGCGCTTGTGCGGCTCGAGTTCCTGGATGATCTCGATGGCGCGGATCTTCGGCGCGCCGCTGACGGTGCCGGCCGGGAAGGTCGCCTTCAGCACGTCCATGTACGACAGCCCCTCGCGCAGCTCGCCCTCAACCTGGCTGACGATGTGCATCACGTGCGAATAGCGCTCGATGACGAAGCTCTCGGTCAGCGCGACCGTGCCGGTCTTGCTGACGCGGCCGACGTCGTTGCGGCCGAGGTCGATCAGCATCAGATGCTCGGCGCGCTCCTTCGCGTCGGCGAGCAGCTCGCGCTCGAGCGCGAGGTCTTCCTCCGGCGTCGCGCCGCGCGGGCGCGTGCCGGCGATCGGCCGCACGACGACCTTGCCCTGCTTCAGCCGCACCAGGATCTCCGGCGAGGAACCGACGATCTGCGTGCCGCCCAGGTCGAGGAAATACATGTACGGCGACGGATTGAGCGCGCGCAGTGCGCGGTAGACGTCGACCGGCCGCGCGCGGAACGGCACCGACAGCCGCTGCGACGGCACCACCTGGAAGATGTCGCCGGCGCGGATGTATTCCTTGGCCTTCTCGACCATCGCCTCGTACTGCTCGCGCGTGAAGCTGGATTCGAAATCGCCTTCGGCCAGCGCCTTCGGGTCGAGCACGTCGGGATAGCCGGAGCCGGAATGGCGCAGGCGGAACGCCAGTTCGTCCAGGCGCCGGCGCGCGCGCGCGTAGGCCTGCGGCTGCGACGGATCGGCGTGCACGATCAGGTACAGCCGGCCCTTGAGGTTGTCGAATACGGCGACTTCCTCGCTGAGCATCAGCAGCGCGTCCGGCGTGCCGAGCAGGTCGGGCTTGTCCGCGCGCGCGAGGCGCGGCTCGATCCAGCCGATCGTCTCGAAGCCGAAGTGCCCGACCAGGCCGCCGGTGAACGCCGGCAGGCCGTCGAGCTGGGCGACCTTGAACGTGGCGCGGATCGCTTCGATCTCGGCCAGCGGATCGGCGACCTCGCGCGTCTGTACGACTTCGCCGAGGTCCTCGACCGTCAGCGTGCGTCCGCGCAGCGCGTACACGCGCCGGCACGGCAGGCCGATGATCGAATGCCGGCCCCAGTTCTCGCCGCCCTCGACCGACTCGAACAGGTAGGCGTACGGCCCGTCGGCGAGCTTGAGGTACACCGACAGCGGCGTGTCGAGGTCGGACAGCACCTCGCGTGCGACCGGGATGCGGTTGTAGCCCTGCCGCGCGAGGGCGTCGAAGTCGTGCTGGCTGATCACGTCGGGATGCCGGAAGAAAAAGACGGGCGGCGACGATAGCAGGGAGGAACGGTCGCGCGCTCGATGCTGGGATCGCGCCTGCTGTTCCCCCTCTCCCGCTCGCGGGAGAGGGCCGGGGTGAGGGCAATCAGAGGTAGGCATCGCACAGTCGAGCAACCGTCCTTGGTGCGCTCGCCCATCGGCATCCATGCCTCAGCCTCGGCCGCTGGAGGCAGCCTCGACCTCACCCGCGCCTTCGGCGCGACCTCTCCCGCAAGCGGGAGAGGTAACAGCTACGAGCCGAGCGAGTACCTATCGCCCTGCTACGAATTCAAAGCCGGTTTCTCGCAGAGAGAAGCTTTTCTTATCGAAACGTCAAAACGCCGGCACCACCGCCCCGCGGTACTTGTTCTTGATGAACTCCTTCACCGCCGCGCCGTGCAGCGCCGCGGCGAGCTTCTTCAGCGAGGGCGAATCCTGGTTGTCCTCGCGCGCGACCAGCACGTTGACGTACGGCGTGTGCGAATCCTCGATCGCCAGCGCGTCCTTCGACGGATCGAGCTTGGCGTCGAGCGCGTAGTTCGTGTTGATCACCGCCGCGTCGACCTGGCCGAGCACGCGCGGCAGCGTCGCCGCTTCGAGTTCGCGGAATTTCAGCTGCTTCGGATTGGTCGCAATGTCCTTCAGGGTCGAGACCGGATTGGCCGGATCCTTCAGCGTGATCAGGCCGGCCTTCTGCAGCAGCAGCAGCGCGCGGCCGGTATTGCTCGGATCGTTCGGCAGCGCCACTTTGGCGCCGTCGGCGAGTTCGGCCAGCGTCTTGACCTTGCGCGAGTAGAGGCCGAGCGGCTCGACGTGCACGTTCTCCACGGCGACCAGGTGCGTGCCGCGGTTGCGGTTGAATTCGTCCAGGTACTGCTGGGTCTGGAAATAGTTGGCGTCGATGCGCTTCTCCACCACCTGCACGTTCGGCTGCACGTAGTCGGTGAACACGCGCACCTTCAGATCGACGCCTTCGGCCGCCAGCACCGGCTTGACGACTTCCAGGATCTCCGCGTGCGGCACCGCGGTGGCGGCGACGGTGAGGGTCTCGGCGGCGAATGCGAGCGGCGGGACGAGGACCGCCGCGAGGGCGGCGGCGAGAGCGAGCAGGCGTTTCATGTCGGCATTCCGCAAAGTGAGGCCGGCCATTCTGCCCGCCGCGGCGTGACCGCGGCATGCGACGCGGATGAAACCTCATAACCAGACGTCATGACGCCGTTCAGCGTCGGCGGACCCGCGCGACCAGCCAGTCGCCGAGCATCTGCAGCAGCTGGACCAGCACCAGCAGCAGCAGGACGGTGACGACCATGACGTCGGTCTGGAAGCGCTGGTAGCCGAAGCGCACGGCGAGGTCGCCGAGGCCGCCGGCGCCGATCACGCCGGCCATCGCCGTGTAGGACACCAGCGCGATCGCGGTGACCGTGGCGCCGGCGATGAGTCCCGGCATCGCTTCCGGCAGCAGGGCGCCGAACACGATCTGCCGCGTCGTCGCGCCCATCGCCTGGCAGGCTTCGACGATGCCGCGGTCGACCTCGCGCAGCGCGTTCTCGACCAGGCGCGCGAAGAACGGCGCGGTGCCGACGACCAGCGGCGGGATCGCGCCGGCGACGCCGAGCGAGGTGCCGACGAGCACGACGGTGAACGGGATCATCACGATCAGCAGGATGATGAACGGCACCGAGCGCAGCACGTTCACGACGAAGGACACGATCGCGTAGACGACCGGCTGTTCGAGCAGCTGGCGCTTGCTGGTCAGGAACAGCAGCACGCCGAACGGCAGGCCGAGCACGATGCTCGCCAGCAGCGAGCCGCCGAGCATCGTCAGCGTGTCGAGGCTGGCCTGCCCGATGTCGGCCCAGTCGACGTTGGCGAACCAGCCTTCCGTCACGTCACGTCCTCCACCCGCACGCCGGCCTCGGCGAAGGCGCGTACCGCCTGCGCGATGTCGCCGCCGCTGAGCGCGATGGTGAGCTGGCCGTACGGCGTGTCCTTGATGCGGTCGATGCGGCCGGCGAGGATGTTGTAGTCCACCCCGGTGGCGCGCGCGACGCGGCCGAGCAGCGGTGCGTACGTGGCCTCGCCGCGGAAGGTCAGGCGCACGACGCGCCCGCTGGCGCGCGCGAGGTCGGCGCGCAGCTCGCGTTCGTCGACGTGCTCGGCTTCGAGCACGAAGCGGCGCGTGGTGGCGTGCTGCGGATGCAGGAACACGTCGGCGACGGTGCCGCTCTCGACCAGCCAGCCGGCGTCGAGCACGGCGACGCGGTCGCACACGCGGCGGATCACTTCCATCTCGTGCGTGATCAGCACGATGGTCAGGCCCAGCTCGCGATTGAGCTCGCCGAGCAGCTGCAGCACGGACGCGGTCGTTTCCGGGTCGAGCGCGCTGGTCGCCTCGTCGCACAGCAGCACGTCGGGCCGGTTGGCCAGCGCGCGCGCGATGCCCACGCGCTGCTTCTGGCCGCCGGAAAGCTGCGCGGGATACTTGTCCGCGTGCGCCTGCAGTCCGACGCGGCCGAGCAGTTCGTGCACGCGGCGCTCGAGGTCCGCGCGCGGCGTGCCGGCCAGCTTCAGCGGAAAAGCGACGTTCTGCGCGACCGTCTTGGACGACAGCAGGTTGAAGTGCTGGAAGATCATGCCGATGCGCCGGCGCAGCGCGCGCAGGTCGTCGCCGTCGGCGGACGTCACGTCGCGCCCCTCGATCAGCAGGCGGCCGCCGCTCGGGCGCTCGAGCAGGTTCAGCGTGCGCAGCAGGGTCGACTTGCCGGCGCCGGAATGGCCGATCACGCCGAACACCTCGCCGCGCCCGATGGACAGGTCGACGGGGTGCAGCGCGCGTACCGGCGCAGCGCCGGCGTAGTCCTTGTAGACGCCCTGGAGTTCGATCACCGCCCAATTATAGGCACGCCTATAGACACGCCACGCACGCGCCCATCGGCGCGGCGCAGCGCCGCTCAGCCGCCGTCGAAACCGTCGGCGAAGACCGTGTCGTCCGGCGCGATCACCACGTTCGCCTCGCGCACGATGTCGTGGCTGAGGCTGCCGGCCGGATCGTCGCGTCCCCAGTACAGCTCCACCGAGGTCGCCGAGGCGCCGACCAGCGGATGCGGCTCGACGTCGTCCTGGTCGGGCGTGTCGGTGATCGCGATCGTCTCGCCCCAGTTCACGCCGTCGACCGACCGCCGCACGACGAGATCGAAGCCGCTGCCGGCGGCACGGATCCAGAACAGCGCGAAGGCGCCGTCGGGCATCACCACCGGCAGCGAATCGTGGTGGTTGCCGGTGACGGCGAAATCCTGCGCCGCCGCGCTCCAGTCGCGCACGTCGGTGGTGGTGCGCACGTACAGGCTCAACGCGCTGTTGCCGACCTGGTAGCTCGCCAGGTAGAGCCCGTCGCTCTCGCGATAGGCGATGCGCGGCAGCTGGCCGGAGGTCGCGATCGGCGTGCGCTGCGTGTCCCAGGTCGCGCCGCCGTCCTCCGACTGCGCCACGTACACCGCGCCGCCCAGGCGCTGGTAGCTCATCGTCAGGCGGCCGTCCGCGTGCCGGATCACGTGCGGGTTGACCTCGCCGCCGCCGGCCCAGCCGAGGTCGACCTGCGCCTGCTCGGCGAAGGCGATGCCGTCGCCGCTGGTCGCGCGCCAGATGCGGTAGCTCGACGTGCTGCCGGTGCCCTTGAGGTAGAACAGCGCGTAGTCGCCCGGCCCGAGCTGCAGCAGCGCCGGATGGCGCTCGTTCGCCGCGCTGGCGACGATCGGCGCCGGCGCGCTCCAGCTCGCGCCGTCATCGCTCGAGCGCGTCAGCCACAGGTCGCCGGACAAGGTGCCGGCGGCCAGCCGCTCGAACACGACGATGCGCGCGTCGTCGTCGGCGGAGCGGATCACCGAGGCCTGATAGTCCGTCTCCGGCCCGCTCGTCACGTTCTCCACCGCCGCGCCGGCGGCATTCGCCGCCACGGCCAGCGCGCACGCCAGGCACCGTCGTTCAAGCATCGCTCCCTCCTTCCGACAGCCGCCGCCGCGGCATGCCCTGCATGACCAGGCTGAACTGCACGCCGCTGCCGTCGGCGAGATTGCCGGCCGCCGCGGTACCTCGATGCAGCTCCGTCACCAGGCGCACGACGTACAGGCCCAGTCCCAGGTGCGGCGTCTCGCCGGCGCGCGCGCCGCGTTCGCGCACCGACACCAGCGAATCGAACAGGCGCTCCTGCATCGCCGCCGGCAGCAGCGGGCCCGCGTTGGCGACGCGGATCGTCGCGCCGCCGCCCTCCCCGCGCGCCAGCGACAGGGCGATCCAGCCGTCGGCCGGTGCGAACGAGCAGGCGTTGTCGAACAGCTTGTCCAGCGCCTGCGCGACCAGCTCCGGCGCGCCGTGGAACGGCACCGGCGCATCGGGCAGATCCAGACGCAGCGTGCGCGGCGCGGCCAGCGCGCGATAGCTCTCGGCGCAGCCGGCGACCAGCGCGCGCAGGTCGAAATCCTCCGCCTCGGCGCCGGCGATCGCGCGCTCGATGCGGTTCGCCTCGCTCATCGCGCGCACGATCGCGCCGAGGCGGTCGGCGCCGTCGCGGGCTCGCGACAGATACGAACGCGCCTCGTCCGGCAGCGCCTGGTGCTCGAGGTTGTCCAGCGAGGACTTCACGATCGCCAGCGGCGTGTTCAGCTCGTGCGAGAGCTTGGAGGCCAGCGTACGCAGGTAGTCGGTGTAGGCGCCGACCTCGTCGAGCAGCTTGCGGAAGCTGCGTGCGAGATCGCCCAGTTCGTCCGGGGAATCGGCCAGCGGCATCGGGCCGTCCAGATGTCCGGAGGTGCGCACCGCGCGTTCGGCCGCGTTGCGCAGGCGGCGGATGCGGAACGACAGCGAGGCGCCGAACACCAGCAGGATCGCGCCGGCGATCGCCAATGCGGCGAGAGTCGCCACGGCGAGGCCGACCAGGGCGCGGTTGGCCAGCAGCGGCAGTGCGCGGCTGGCCTGTTCCAGCACCAGCGCGCCGCGCGTGCCGCCGGCGCCGCCCAGCGGCACCGCCGCGGTCAGCACGACGACGCCGGAATAGGCGCTGCGCCAGCTGGTCGCCGGCACGCCGGAAAGCGCCTGCCAGACTTCCGGCGCGTCGAGGCGCGGCGCGTCGCCGCCGAGCTCGGCCGACCCGCCCGGCGGCGGCGCGATCAGGCCGCGGTAGATCAGGCCGGCGAACCAGCCGGCTTCGTCCGTGCGCGGCGCGGCCGGCGCATCGACCCGGCCGGCATCGGCGAGCAGCCAGCCGTCGGCGGCGACCAGGCGCGCGCGCGCGTGCTCGGGCACCAGCGGACGCAGCGCGCGCGCGGCGTCCTCGTCGTAGCCGAGCAGCGCGCGCGGCTCCGACGCGACCGCATCGGCGACGGCCGAGTCGTGCACGGCCAGTCCCATGCGCTGCGGCTGCACGCCGTGCGGCAGGCGCAGCTCGATGCGGTAGCCGGAGCCGTCCTCCTGCCAGACGCCCGACAGGAATTCAGGCAACTGGCCGTCGGCTTCTGTTGAAGAGTGCGGCCATGGATGGCCGCTTTTTGACTCTTCGCGCTCAGGAACGAGCGCAGAAGTAAACCCTCCGGGCGCGGCGCTGGCGAGCCGGTAGCGGCGCGTGCGGCCTTCCTGCGTCAGCGTCAGGTCGACGTAGTCGCTGATCGACACGCGCGGATCGCGCGCGTCGGCGCGTGCGCGCGTCGCGTCGCGCACTTCCACCAGCAGGTACAGGTCGCTGCCCTGCCGCGCCAGCAGCGCGCGCAGCTTCTGCGCGTCGCCGGGCGGACCGAGCGCCTGCGCGTACGGCCGCAGCGCCGCCCAGTCGTCGGCGTAACCGTCGACGGCGATCGGCTCGTCCGCGCGCTGCACGTACAGCACCGGCCCCGCCGCGGGCGGCTCGACGCGACGCGCCTCCAGCGCCTTCGCCAGCATGCCGGCCGACGCCAGCAACGCCTGCTCCTGCCCCTGCCGCAGCAGCGCCTCGGTCTGCTTGACGAACTGCCAGCCGGCCCAGGGCAGGGCCAGCGTCGACAGCGCGACGAGCAGGAGTTTCAGGCGGAGGGACATGGGGGGCCGGGATTGGGGATTGGGGAAACGGGATTGGGAAAAACCCGCGGTATGAAGTCCTGTTACGTCGATCGGAGATCGCGAAGATCACGCGAACGCGGCCTCGCTCTTTCCCAATCCCCAATCCCCAATCTCAGCTCTTCCACCGATACCCCGCCCCGTGCACCGTGTCGATCGCGTCGAAGGCGGGGTCGATGGCGAGGAACTTCTTGCGGATGCGCTTGATGTGCGAGGTGATCGTCGCGTCGTCGACGACGACCTGGGCGTCGCGCATCAGCTGGTCGCGGCTCTTAACGTGGCCGGGGAAGCGCACCAGCGTGTGCACCATCCAGAACTCGGTCACGGTCAGCGGCACGTCGACGTCGTTCCAGGTCACGCGCATGCGCTCGGTCTCCAGCTTCAGCGGCCCCTGCACCGCCACGCTGTCGGCAGCGGCGGGCTTCTTCAGCGCCTCCATGCGGCGGAACAGCGCGTTGATGCGCGCGGCGAGCTGGTGCAGCGAGATGTCCTTGGCGAGGTAGTCGTCGGCGCCCAGGCGCAGGCCGGAGATCACGTCGAAGTCCGAGTCGCGCGCGGTCAGGAACAGGATCGGCAAGGTCGCCGACTTCGCGCGCAGGCTGCGGCACAGCTCGAAGCCGCCCTCCGGCTCGTCGCCCAGGCCGACGTCGATGATGACCAGCTCCGGCAGGCGCTGCGCGAACGCGAGCTCGGCCTCGCCGCGCGAGCCGTAGCCGCGCACCTCGTAGCCCAGCCGCGCCAGTGCCTCGGAATAGTTCGCGCGGATCAGGGGTTCGTCTTCGACGATGGCGATGTGACGTGGCATGGGCGGCTCCGGGAAGTGGCGGCCAGCTTACGCAGCGCTCGCCGGCGCGCGCAACGGCACCGGCGCGTTTGCCACGAGTTCGCCACAAACCGTCGCCGTCGCGCCCGCCACGCGTCACCGCCGCAGCGCCGCGACGTCCTGCAATGCGCCCGAACCCCGGCCGAGGAGGCGACGCGATGCGCAAGACCCTGGTGATGTCGACGGTACTGCTGTTGTTGCCGGCCTTTTGCGCCGCGGCCGGCGACGGCTTCGGCGGGGTCAGCGCGCGCGACGCGCAGGGCCGCGAGTTCGAGCTGGTCGCGCTGTCCAGCGAGGTCGACTACTCGATCGGCGGCCTGGTCGCCGAGGCGCGCATCCGCCAGCGCTTCACCCATCACGGCGACGGCTGGATCGACGCGACCTACCTGCTGCCGCTGCCCGAAGGCGCCGCCGTGCACGATCTGCAGCTGCACGTCGGCGGCCGCACCGTCGTCGGCGAGATCCGCGAGAAGGAACAGGCGCGCAGCGAGTTCGTCGAGGCCGCCGCGAGCGGCCGCCGCGCGAGCCTGGTGGAGACTTCCCGCGCGCAGCTGTTCCGCACCACGGTCGCCAACGTCGGCCCCGGCGAGACGATCGAGGTCGACCTGCGCTGGTGGCAGCCGGTCGCCTGGCACGACGGCCGCTTCGCGCTGACCCTGCCGCTGACCTACACGCCGCGCTTCGAGCCCGCCGCCGCCAACTCCGACGCACCGCAGGGCCGCGCCAATGCCGACGACGCGCACGCGGCGCAGGCGCCGACGGTGCGCCTGAACGTCGCGCTCGACGCCGGCGTCGCGCTGGCGCGCATCGACAGCCCGACGCACGCGACGAAGATCACCGGTTCGGGCACGCAGCGCCACGTCGAATTCGCCGACGGCGCGGTGCCGGCCGACCGCGACTTCGTGCTCGAGTGGACCCCGGCGCTCGGCGCCGCGCCGACCTCGAGCGTGCTGCTGGAGCGCTGGAACGGCCACACCTACGCGCTGGCCATGCTGCTGCCGCCGGCGCAGTTGCCCAATCCGCTGCCGCGCGAGCTGATCCTGGTGATCGACACCTCCGGATCGATGGAAGGCGCCTCGCTCGGACAGGCCAAGGCGGCGCTCGATCTGGCCTTGCAGTCGCTGCGCCCGGGCGACCGCTTCAACGTGATCCAGTTCAATTCGGTGGTCGAGCCGCTGTTCGACGCGCCGGTCGCGGCGACCCCCGACGACGTGCGCCTGGCCCGCGAATGGGTCGCCGCGCTGCGCGCCGACGGCGGCACCGAGATGATTCCCGCGCTGCGCCGTGCGCTGGCCGATTCCGGCCGCGCCGGCTACGTACGCCAGGTCGTGTTCGCCACCGACGGCGCGGTCGACGACGCCGGCGGCCTGTACGCCTCGATCGAGGACGGACTGGGCGCCTCGCGCCTGTTCACGATCGGCATCGGCAGCGCGCCGAACGCGCATTTCATCGAACGCGCGGCGACGCTGGGACGCGGCAGTTCGGTGGTGGTGCGCCGCCTGGAGGAGGTCGGCGAGCGCATGCGCGAGCTGTTCGCCCGGCTCGACCAGCCGGCGCTGCGCGATCTGGCGCTGGAATGGCCGGGCGCGGCGGAAAGCTACCCGCAGCGCCTGCCGGACCTGTACGCCGGCGAGCCGCTGCTGGTCGTCGCGCGCGTCGACGAGCTGCGCGGCGAATTGAAGATCGCCGGCGCGAGCGCCGACGCGCCGTGGAGCGCCGCCCTGCGCCTGGATCGCGCGACGCCGTCCGCCGGCATCGCGCGCCTGTGGGCGCAGCGCAAGTCGGACGACCTGCAGCACCGGCTCGAACGCGGCGCCGACGCCGACGCGACGCGCGCGGCGATCGTGCAGCTGGCGCTGGAACATCACATCGTCACGCCATACACCAGCCTGGTCGCGATCGAACGCACGCCCTCGGCGCCGGCCGACGCCGATGTGAAGGCGGTGCGCATCGCCAACGGCGCGCCGGAAGGCAGCGTCGGCTTCGCCGCCACCGCGACGCCGGCGACGCTGGAGGCGCTGCTCGGCCTGGTGCTGCTGGCGCTCGCCGGCATGCTCGCCTTCGGCCATTCCCGCAAGACCTCGCCTGCCGCCATTGCCGCTTTCGCGGGGATGACGGACTCGTCCAGGGTTTGCGTCGGCTCGCACGCCTCGCGCCGGCGCTTCGGCACCGAGGTCGCGTGAACATGCCGCGGCGCCGGCTCGCCCTCGCGCTGGCGGCGCTGGCCGCGCTGCCGCTGGCGCATGCCGGCTGGCTTCACGCCAAGGCGCAGCTCGCGCAGGTGTTGCTCGAACGCGCCTGGCGGCAGGCGCAGCATGACGGCGGCCAGCCGCGGCCGTGGCCGTGGGCCGACACGACGCCGGTCGCACGCCTGCGCGTGGCGCGGCTGGGTGTGGATCGCATCGTGCTCGCCGGCGATTCCGGCCGCACGCTCGCGTTCGGTCCGGGTTGGGCGCCGGGCAGCGCGCGTCCCGGCGAGCACGGCGTGGTGCTGATCAGCGCGCATCGCGACACGCATTTCTCGTTCCTGCGCGAACTGGCGCCCGGCGACCGCATCGCGCTCGACGGCGTGCGCGGTTCGCGCCGCTACCGCGTCAGCGACGCGGCGGTCGTCGATTCGCGCGACGGCGCGGCCTCGACGCCGGCCGGGGCCGACGGCCTCGTGCTGGTCACCTGCTACCCGTTCGACGCGATCGTCCCGGGAGGGCCGCTGCGCTACGTCGTCAGCGCGGTCGCCGAGGAGGATGCCTCCGATTTGCCATCAACGGTCGCCGAACCGCCCCGGCACCCGCGCGCGGCGGCCATCGCCGCGCGCTGAAATGCAATCGCACCACACCAGGAGGTCCGCCATGAACCCCGATCGCCCCGATCCGAACGCCGAACTGCACACGCGCGAGCCGATGCGCGTCGTGTTCGCCCTCGCCGCCCTGCTGCTCGGCCTGCTCGCCTCCCTCCACTGAAGGATTGCGCTATGAATGCCCGTGTATTGGACATCCTCCGCTCGGCGAAGCCGCGTTCGCCGTTCCGCCGCGATCCGGCCTTCGACGATCTGGGCGACTCGTTCTGGCTCGGCGGCGAGGCTCAGGTCGCCCCGTCGGCGCTGGCGGGCGCCCCCGCGAACCGGCGCACGCCGGACGACGACCTCGACGATCCGGAGTGGCTGGTCATCTGACCGCCGCACTGCACCGCTTGCTGCACCCGCGCCGGGACCGTCCCTCTCCCCACCCCTCCGGGGCCCGGCGCGGCCTTTTTTTCTCAGGCAGCGATTTTTCAGGCGGCGATCGCCGCCATCATCTTCGCCACCACCGCGCCGTAGTCCTTCTCGTTGAAGATCGCCGATCCGGCGACGAAGGTGTCGGCGCCGGCGCGCGCGATCTCGCCGATGTTGTCCGGCTTGACGCCGCCGTCGATCTCCAGCCGGATCGCGCGGCCGCTGCGGTCGATGCGCTCGCGCACCTCGCGCAGCTTGTCCAGCGCGGACGGGATGAAGCTCTGTCCGCCGAAGCCGGGGTTCACGCTCATCAGCAGCACCAGGTCGATCTTGTCCATCACGTAGTCCAGATAGGACAGCGGCGTGGCGGGGTTGAACACCAGGCCGGCGGTGCAGCCGGAACTCTTGATCAGCTGGATCGTGCGGTCGACGTGCTCGCTGGCCTCCGGATGGAAGCTGATGTTCGTCGCGCCCGCCTTGGCGAAGTCCGGCACGATGCGGTCGACCGGCTTGACCATCAGGTGCACGTCGATCGGCGCCGTCACGCCGTGCTTGCGCAGTGCCTCGCACACCAGCGGACCGATCGTCAGGTTCGGCACGTAATGGTTGTCCATCACGTCGAAGTGCACCCACTGCGCGCCGGCGGCGAGCACGTCATCGACTTCCGCGCCGAGGCGGGCGAAGTCCGCCGAGAGAATCGAGGGGGCGATGACGGGGGATTGCTTGGCCATGGCGGCCTCCGCTGGAAAGTCGAAAGTACCCTAGCGGCAAGCATAGCCGCGAGCGCCGCGGCATGTCGTCGCTGCCCGCCCGCGGCTCACTTCAGCCCACGCTCGCCCTTGATGCGCTCGTAGGCCGCGTTGATCTCCCGCGCGCGGTCCTCGGCGCGGCGCTTCAGTTCGTCGGGCACGTCGCCGAGCTTGTCGGGATGGTGCTGGCTCATCAGGCGGCGGTAGGCCTGCTTGATCTCGCGCTCGCTCGCCGCGCGCCCGATACCGAGCACGGCGTACGGATCGACCTCGGACGGACGCCGCGCCGACGGTCCGCGCGGGCCCTGGCCGCGCGCGCCCGCCGTCGCGTGCGCGTAGCCCTTCATCGCCGCCAGCGCGGCCAGTTCGTGCTCGCCGACGCCGAGCGACGCGCACAGCCTGCGCACCAGGGCGAGCTTGGCCTGGGTCGGCGCACCTTCGGCGTGGACCAGGTCGAGCAGCAAGTCGAGCACGATGAAGGCGAGATCGCGGCGGCCGTGACACCAGGCCTTGAGATCGGCGATCGCAGGACCGGCGTCGAAGCCGGCCTGCTTGCCGGCGGTGAAGCGCTCGATCGCCGCGCGGCGCTGGTCGCCGTCCAGCCGCAGGCGCGCGATCAACGCCTCGGTCGCGGCGATCTCCGATTCGGACACACGGCCGTCGGACTTGGACAGCGCGCCGGCGAAGGCGAACAGCGGCTCGATGAAGCCGCGTCCCATCGACGGCGGGCGCAGGCGGACGACGGCGTTGTCGTAGAAATGGCCGAGCGTGACGCCGATCAGCACGCCCATCCAGTTGCGGAACAGGAGCAGGCCGAGCAGCGCGCCGACGAGCTTGCCGACGATGCTCATCGGACCGGCCCCCGGTCGCGCAGGGCAATGTTGGCGGATCGTGCGGACGACATCGCGAGCCCAGCGGGAAAGGGCGCGGATTCTAGCAAGAGCGGTCCGCGGCGCCGTTCAGGCACGCCGGCCGGGCAAAAATTTTCACCGCCGCGCCGCTACAATCGCAGGCCGCGCTTCGATCCGGAATCCTTCGTGCCGACCGTCCTTTCGCATTCGACCCTGCCCGGCCTGACCCTGCTCCACCGCGGCAAGGTGCGCGACGTCTACGCGCTCGGCGCCGACGAGCTGCTGATCGTCGCCAGCGACCGGCTGTCGGCGTTCGACGTGGTCCTGCCGGACCCGATCCCGGGCAAGGGCGAGATGCTCACGCAGATCTCCAACTTCTGGTTCGGCCGCACCGCCGCGCTGATGCCCAACCACCTGACCGGCAAGTCCGTCGCGGAGGCGCTGCCGGCCGGCGTCGACCTGGCGCTGTACGAGAAGCGCAGCGTGGTCACGCGGCGCCTGAAGCCGGTGCCGGTCGAAGCGATCGCGCGCGGCTACCTGATCGGCTCGGGCTGGAAGGACTACCAGGCCGGCGGCACGGTCTGCGGCATCCGCCTGCCGGCCGGGCTGCGCCAGGCGGAAAAGCTGCCAGAGCCGATCTTCACGCCGTCGACCAAGGCCGCCCTCGGCACGCACGACGAGAACATCGGCTTCGACCAGGTCGTGGCGACCATCGGCGCCGATCTGGCCGAGCAGGTGCGCGTGGCGACCCTGGCGATCTACCGCCACGCCGCCGAGTACGCCGCCGAGCGCGGCATCCTCGTCGCCGACACCAAGCTCGAATTCGGCACCGACGCCGACGGGCGGCTGTACGTGATGGACGAGATGCTGACGCCCGACTCCTCGCGCTTCTGGCCGGCCGAGGAATACCGCGCCGGCACCAGCCCGCCGAGCTACGACAAGCAGTTCGTGCGCGACTACCTGGAAACGCTGGACTGGAACAAGCAGGCGCCCGGCCCGATCCTGCCGCGCGCGGTCATCGAGGGCACCGCGGCCAAGTACGCCGAGGCGCTGCGCCGGCTCGCCGGCATCACGATCGACTGAAGCCGCCGTCGCGATGGGCTATCTCTACCTCGCCGTCGCGATCCTCGCCGAAGTCGTCGCGACCTCGGCCCTGAAGGCGGCCGAAGGGTTCACCCGGCCGCTGCCGTCGCTGCTGGTCGTCGCCGGCTACGGCACCGCGTTCTACTTCCTCTCGCTGGTGCTGCGCACGCTGCCCGTCGGGGTCGCCTACGCGATCTGGTCCGGCGTCGGCGTGGCGCTGATCGCCCTGATCGGCTGGGTGTTCTACCGGCAGGCGCTGGATGCGGGCGCGATCGCCGGCATCGCGCTGATCGTCGCCGGCGTCCTCGTGATCCAGCTGTTCTCGCGCAGCGCGGCGCACTGAGTCCGTCGCGCGGGTGGCGTGCTGCGGCGCTCCTTTCGCGGCGCGCGCAGTCGTTCTAGATTCGGCCGGTGCGGGCCATGCGGGCCCGTACGGTTCCAATGTGCAGGAATGCGCTTTCTCCACATCCCGTGAGTTCCGTTCGAGGACCGCCCTCATGCGCAGCGTCAACGACTGGTTCGACAGCTACAGCTCCGACCACCAGAACCCGACCAACCGGCTGATCCACTGGATCTGCGTGCCGGCGATCCTGTGGGCGGCGATCGCCTTCCTGTGGCTGGTCCCGGTGCCGGCCTCGATCGGCCGTGCGGGCCTGTGGAGCGCCCTGGTGATGGTCGGCGTGCTCGCGTTCTACTGGCGCCTGTCGCGCCCGCTCGGCGCGGCGATGATCGTGCTGTTCGTGCTGCTCGCCCTGCTCACCGAGGCGCTCTACCGCAGCCTCGGCCCCGGCGACCTGCTGTGGCTGGCGATCGGCGTGTTCGTCGCCGCCTGGATCGGCCAGTTCATCGGCCACCTGATCGAAGGACGGCGGCCGTCGTTCTTCACCGATCTGCAGTACCTGCTGATCGGCCCGGCCTGGCTGATGGGCAAGTTCATGCGGCGCGTGGGCCTGGCGTATTGAAGAGGGCCCGGTTTCGAGGCGGAGCCTAGTTCGCCGGTTTCACCTGCACGCTCATCGCGTGGAAGTCGAACGTGACGACGCTGCGGGCGAACAGCGCGTTGCCGGCGGTGGCGTCGAACAGTCCGTCCGGCTGCCGCAGCGTCGCGTTCGCGTCCGGGACGTACAGCCGCTTCGGCGAGAGCGCGCGGCCGCCGAACGCGAGCCTGGGCATCGGCAGCGCACGCAGCTCGACGCCCGAATCGGTGTAGGGAAAGAACTCGGACTTGGCGTCCTTCGCGACGAGGCCGAATGACTCCGCCGCCGTGCCATAGACCAGCAGCGTGCCGGTGAACACCGTGTCGATCCGCGTGCGCAGCGGCTTGCCGTCGAGCGTGAAGCCCGAGGCGACCAGGGTCGGCGGGCCGCGCTCGCCGAACGTCGTCCGCCGCAGCGACGCGACGCCTTCGCCGCGCTCGGGCACCGGCCCGGTGAGCGCGGCGGAGATGCGCAGGCGGTGGCGCGGATAGTCGATCTCGAGCACGCGGTCCTTGAAGAAATCGACCGCGATCGAGCCGTCGACCGGCGGGCGGTGCTCGCCGAGCAGGGCGCGGTCGAACACGAAGAAGCTGCCCTGCGCCTGCAGCGCGCCGAGCGCGACGCGATGCTCGCCGCCGCTGTAGATGCCCGACACCGCGTCGGTGCCGCGCTGCACCGGCTGCAGCGTCCAGTTCAGCTCGCGCGCGACCTCGCTGAGCAGGGTCGAATTCGCGTTGCCGGTGTCCAGCATCAGGCTGCGCGGCCGGTTGCCGTCGAGCGCGACGTCGATGCAGATCAATCCTTCGCAGTCGCGGAACGGCAGCTCGGCGACGAAGGCGGTTTCCTTCTCCGCGGCGAAGGCGGCGGACGAAGCGCCGACGAGCAGCGCGAGGCAGAGGCGACGCATGGGGGACTCTCCACGGCAAGGCAGGCCGCGAGCATGCCGCAACGGCGCTGAACCGCAAAAAAAACGCGCCGTTCGTGACGAACGGCGCGCGGATCGACAGATCGGCACGGCAGGCGCCGTGCCGGCGGAGCCGGATTTACGGCTTCCAGAGGATCGACGGGTTGCTCACCTGCACCGCATTGCCGCCGGTGACGATGAAGCTGGCCATCTCGCCCTGCATTTCCTGCGTCGCCGCCGGGAAATCGGTCGGATCCAGCAGCGAGCCGTGCTCGCCCTCGAGGAAGCGCACCGCCCCCTGCACGCCGTTGGTCGACAGCTGCACCGATTCGGAGATCGGGAACAGCTGCAACGCGGCGATCAGCGGCTCGGTGCCCGACAGCGGCGCGCCCTGCACGCGGTTCGGGATGACCTGGTCCGGCAGCACGTCGCCGCCGCCGACCACTTCCTGCACCAGCAGGCTCTTGCCGTATTGGGCCACGGTGTTGTCTTCGTTGTACTGCGTCAGCAGCAGCGTGTTGTTGCCGGCGAAGTTGATCGGATCGCCGGAGTCGATCACGGTCTGCGTCGCGGCCATGAAGGTGTCGTACAGCGGCGTGCCCTGCTCGATGCCCGCGGCGGCGAGACCGGCGTGGATGCGCGGGCCGAACGTCGGCGAGGCGTCGAGCAGGCGCGCGATGCCGCCGCCCGGCACGCTGAGCACGCCGGCCTTCACGCTCGGATCGATGGCGAGGAAGGTCAGGCCGACGATGCTGCCCAGCGACTGGCCGACGAAGCGCACCTTGGCCGTGTCGAAGTCCGTGCCCGGCGAGTAGTGCATGCTCTGCACCGCGTGCGACAGCTCGAGCAGGTCGACCACGCCTTCACGCACGTTGTCGCGCGAGGTCAGCAGGCTGGTCAGGTTGATGTAGTGCGTGCCGGAGCTGTCGACGACGCCGTCCGGACCCGGCGCACCGGTCGCGTTGTCGACCAGGTCGAGATCGAAGGTGCGCTCGTGCGCGCCCAGCGCGGCGAACGGCGTGTTGCCGATGTAGAACGGGTTGTTCTCGTCGGTGATGCCGTGCAGCGGCAGGTCGATCGCGACGACCGCGAAGCCCTGCGCCGCCAGCGTGCCGGCGATCGCGAACATGTCGGTGCGGTTGCGCGTGATGCCGTGCTGGAAGATCACCAGCGGCCAGCCGGCGGCCGGCTTGGTCTTGCCGGAAGCCTCGTTCGGCACGGTCAGCAGCAGCGGCGTGGTCTGCGTCGACTTCGCCACGGCGAGCGGGTTGGCGACCGTCACGTTGGTCGAGGTCGGATCGAGCCCGGCCTGGTCGAACGGCGGCACGTAGGCGCCCGGTGCGGCCTGCCAGCTGCCGCTCAGCGGCGCGGCCGGCGCGCTCTCGCTCGGCGCATCGAGGTAGTACGGCAGGTCGATCGTGCCGATGTAGATGTCGGCCACCGGCGGCAGGCCGAGACCGAGGTCGCCGAGCGTCTTGCCGGTCGGCGCGATCGTCGTCTTCGCCGGCGGCGACTGCTCGATCACGCTCTGGCGCGCCAGCAGCGGCGCGGTGATGTTCTGCGTCGTCATGACCCACGACAGCGCGATGCCGCCCGGATCGACGCCGGCGGTGGCGGCGGCGGCTTCCTGCGTGTTGACCAGCAGGCGCAGCGGCTCCAGCGCGCAGGCGGTGGCGGCCGGCAGCGCCGCGACCAGCGAGGTGTTGTTGGCGCACAGCGGGCTGGCGCGCTTGGCCAGCTGGTACACCAGCGAGCCGCGCACGTTGTTGCCGCCGGAATCCTTGATGCCGTTGGTCAGCACGGCCATGTACGAGGTCATCTGCTGCAGCGGCCTGGTCGGCACGATCGCGACGGTGCGCCCGGTGGTGTCCGACGGAGCCGGCGCGACGACGAAATCGGCCGGCGACGACAGCTCGCGCTCGACGCCGACGACGCCGCCGCCGGGGCCGCTGAGCCGGACCTGGAACACGCGCACGCTGGAACCGCCGACCAGCGAGGCCGGATCGATCGGCGTGGAGAAGCTGGTCGACCACGGCGCGGTCGTGCTGAAGCCGTCGAGCGCGTTCATCGCCAGGGTCGGGCCCGCGCTGGGCGCGGTCGGATCGGCGACCGGGATGTTCAGCGTGAGATCCGTCGTGCCGCTCAGCAGCAGGTTGTTCGGGAACGGGACCACACCCTTGCTCGGGTCGAAGCTGGCGACCGTGTGGAACTGCACCGGCGCGTAGTAGTCGTAGGCGCGGACCTCGCGCGGTGCGAGCGAAGCGAACGACAACGCAGCGACGACGGCAGTCGTGATCAATCGGGCTTGCATGGGGTGCCCCTCTGGATGGCGGACCTGGAAAGTCGCGGCATCTTAGGTCGGTCAAACGAGCGTTGGCAACGCTGCACTGCGGCGAAAATCGCGCGCAGGGGCACGGCGGACGAGGCTCAGCGCGCCGCTTCGATCTCGATCAGGTCGAGCGGGCGCCCGTTCGCGCCGCGCACGCCGCGCTGCAGTTCGTACAGATGGCGCACCGACGGACACAGCGCCTGGATGCGCGGTCGCAGCGCCTGCATGCGCCGCTCCAGGCGCGGGCGCAGGTCGCCGGCGACGCCGGCCGCACGATCGCGCAGCGCGGCCGCGGCGTCGAGGTCGCCGGCCGCCGCGGCGGAAAGCGCCTGCGTGCCGAGATCGGCGGCCACGAGCGGCACCAGCTCGGCGGCGACGTTCTCGCTCCAGCGCTCGAACGCCTCGCCCTGCCAGTCGCGCGTGCTGTCGCTGGCGTCGATGCGCTGCCTGAGTTCGGCGGCGCGCGCGGCGAGCACCGCATCCAGGCGCTGGCGCGTGTCCGCGCCGAGGTGCAGGCCGGCGGCTTCCGCGCGCAGCGCCTGCACGGCGAGGTCGACGCCGTCGCGTGCCACCGCCTTCGCCTTCGGCACCAGCGCGCGCAGGTCGTGTTCGAACAAGGCCAGGCGGTCGATCTGCTCGGCGTTCGCGCGCAGCGAAGCACCGTCCACGTCGACCCGCCCGTTCCGCAGCTCGATGCGGCGCGGCGCGGGTGCGGCGCGATCGAACACGAGCCGGTCGCGCTGCACGGTCAGGTCGTAGCTGCTGCTGGCGCGGCAGGTGCCAGCCAGATCCTGCGCCCGCACGGCGGCGGAGCAGAGGCAGAAGACGAGCAGCCACGGCAGCGAGCGCATCGGTGATCCTCGACGGTCGGACGCGCAGGCATAGCCGGCGGCGCGGGAATCGGCGCTGAACCGCGGCGGATGCGTCACGGCGCCCGCCACGTGTCCGCCGCGACGACGAAGCCGCGCGGCGCCCAGCCGAAGTCCGCGCGCGCGGCGGCGTCGTCGGCGACGAGGTCGCGCTCCAGCCGCTCCACCGCCGCCGCCGGCGCCCAGCCGAGCCGCGCCATCGTGCGCGCCGCCGCGATCGGCAACGGCAGCGGCAGGCAGGACACCGGCAGCGAGGCGCGCACGCGTTCGAGCATGGCGTCGAAGCCGAGCCGTTCGCCACCGCCGAGCGCGTAGATGCGGCTGTGGCTGGCGGGATGCCCGAGCACCGCCAGGCAGGCCGCGGCGAGGTCGTCCGCGTGCACCGGCTGGCGCAGGCCGCGCGCGCCGGGCAGGCGCGGGAACACGCGCCAGCGCATCGCGAAGCGCGCGATCGGCGTCAGGCTGCGGTCGACGCCGGCGCCGTAGATCAGGGTCGGCCGCAGCACGGTCCAGGCGCTGCCGCGGCGCACGGCGGCGGCGGCCAGTTCCTGCTCGGCGGCGTGCAGC
Source organism: Dokdonella ginsengisoli (assembly GCF_042652785.1). NCBI lineage: Bacteria > Pseudomonadati > Pseudomonadota > Gammaproteobacteria > Lysobacterales > Rhodanobacteraceae > Dokdonella > Dokdonella ginsengisoli. The sequence goes on from NZ_JBHSHD010000008.1 coordinate 403,973, forward strand.
CGTTCGACCACGGCGCGCTCGCCGGCATCGCTGGAGTCGCGCTTGCTGTCGATGCTCATCGAGCCGAGCGCGACCACGCGCGGCCGCCCGTCGAGCGCGGCGCGCGCGAACCAGCGCGCGAAGCCGTCGAGCGGGCCGAGGCTGAAGATCGCGTCCGGTGCCGATGGCGCCGGCACTTCGCGGTCGAGGTCGCCGATCACCCAGCGCAGGCGCGGCTGGGTGTCCGCGCGCGGTACGCGACTCAGCGCGACGACCTCGTAGCCCGCGTCGAGCAGGCGCGGCAGCAGGAAGCGGCCGACCGCGCCGCTGGCGCCGGCGACCAGCGCGAGCGGCATCGGCTAGGCCGCCGCGCTCGCCGCCAGGGGCAGTTCGGCCTGCTGCGGACCGCGCGCGGCGTCCTGCAGCGCGAGCAGGTCGGCGCCGACACCGCCGAGCGGGTCGTTGCCGCGGTGGATCGGATGCTGGTCCATCGCCGCGCGCGCCTCGAACAGGCCGCGGCGCGCGCCTTCGACGTGGCGCACGAGTTCGTCCAGGCTGGCCTTGTCGGCGCCGAAGATCAGCTCGACCGGCTGCAGGCAGTACTGCACGGCGGCGTCGAAGCGACGCACGTGCTCGCGATAGGCGGCGATGTCGCCGCCGGCGCTTTCGAGGTCGCCGCGCAGCGCGTCGAGCAGGCCGCGCAGGCGTTCGCTGCCGGTCAGCGCGTCCTGGCGGGCCAGCTCGGCCAGCTGCGCCAGCTCGGCCTGCAGGCCGTTGCGCTGGTTCTCGGCGTCGATCTTCGCGTACAGCAGCTGCACGCCGTGCGCGCGTTCGGTGCGCAGGGTCCGGTGCAGGCCGAGCGCGACGCCGACGGCGAGCACGGCGACTACCCATCCGATCCACAACATAGTGCTTTGTCTCCCGCATGCCGCGCTTCAGGGGGCGGGCGGCAGGTGCCCGGCGCGGCCTCGACCGCAGGATAGACCGCCCGGCTCGCCTGCGCCAACGCGGATTTCGCCGGTCGTGAAGCGCCTGGGGAAAACTCCGATTGAAGAATCCGCGCGCTGGCGTGTATCTGCCGGCGATGGTTCCCATCGGAAGGAGCGTAGCGATGAATCGATATTTCCTGGCCCTGTTCCTCGCCGCCGGCCTGCTCACCGGCTGCGGCGGCGATGCCGGCCCGGCGAACGTGCCGAAGCTGGAGATGCGCGTGTACGACGTGCCGCCGGATCAGACCGAGACGCTGAGCCGCACCCTCAACAGCGTGTTCGCCTCGGACGAGAAGACGGCCCTGGGCAAGGCGTCCAGTCCGTCGCCCGGCCGCCTGGTCGTACTCGCCCCGGCGAGCCTGCACGGCAGCATCGAGGCCAGCCTGCGCACGCTGGCGAAGGAGCAGGCCGCGCGCGCGAACCCGACCCCGGCCAAGGTCGACGGCCCGTTGCGGCTGTCGTTCTGGAGCGTGGACGCGGTGCCCGAGAACGGCGCCGACGATCCGGCCCTGGTCGCGCTGATGCCGGCGCTGGACGAGGCGCGCAAGCAGATGGGCATCGTCCACTTCGAGCTGCGCGACCACGTCAGCGGCGTGTCCAGTCTCGGCGAGAACGTCGAGCGCAGCTGGACCGGCTCCGGCACGCAGCGCGTGGCGGCAGCGCCGATCCGCCAGCTGACGTATATGCTGAAGAACGGTTCGCCGAGCCTGATGCTCAACCTCGACTTCAAGGAGCAGGTGCCGGTCGTGCAGACGATGAACGGCCTCACCAACGTGAACTACATCAGCACCGGCGCCAACACGACCACGGCCGTGCTGCCCGGCCAGACCCTGGTCGTCACGCAGAACCCGGTGCCCGACAGCGACGGCACCGCGTCGGTGCCGGTCACGCGGCTGTATCTGGTGCGCGTCGACGCCGTGGCGACGCTGTAGGACGCGGCATGGCGCTCGGCGAGGGAGAGCTGTACGCCTGTTACCAGCGGCTGGAAAAACCGCTCTACAACGTGCTCTATCGCTGGCTGTGGCAGACGCAGGACTGCCAGGACCTGATCCACGACGCATTCCTGCGCGTATGGGACCGGCGTGCGCGGATCGACGCCGCGCGCGTCGATGCGCTGGTCTGGACGACCGCGCTGAATCTGGCGCGCAACCGCCTGCGCTGGCGCGGACTGTGGCGACGCGGCGAGCTGGATCCGCTGGCGCCGTCCGCCGACGATCCGCTCGCCGAGGCCGTGCGCGGACTGGAACTGCGCCGCCTGCGCACGGCGCTGGAACGGCTGTCGCCGGCGCTGCGCGAGGTGCTGCTGCTGGCCGAGTTCGGCGGCCTGGGCGGTGCGCAGATCGCCGAGGTGCTCGGCATCCCCCCCGGCACGGTCGCCTCGCGCCGGCACCACGCGCTGGCGCGATTGCGTCTGGCCCTGAAGGAACCCGAAGGAGAATCGACATGACGGCGACCCCATCCTGGCGAGGCCAACTCGATCCGCCACCCGGCGGCCTGGTGCGCCTGATGCGCAGCGTGGAGACGCGCCGCACGCGGCCGTCGCGGCCGGCGCTGCGTTTCGCGCTGGCCGGCGCCGCCGCCAGCGTGGCGCTCGCGCTCTGCCTGGCGCACTACCGCAACGAGGCGCCGCGCCGCGCGTTCGAACAGCACCTGCAGGCCGCGCTCGACGCCGAGCGGCACGAGCGCGGCATCGCGCGCGAACTGCCCAGCGAACGCGCCGACGTGCGCATCGTGGTGCTCGCGCCGCCGGACGCTGCGCGCTAGCGCGCGCGCAGCGCGACGCCGGAACCGTCGCGATGCTGCGCCTCGCGCGCACCGGCCAGGCGCCGGACCAGCGGCAGGCCGAGCAGCAGCCAGACCAGGCACTTGTGCATCTTGTGCCGCGCGCGCAGCGAGCGCAGGAAATAGCCGCGCGCGAACCGCGGATGCGCACGCCGGTCCAGACAGCGCGCCAGCCAGTAGTCGGCCTCGGCCTGCGCACCGCGCAGCATCGCCAATCGCTTGCGCCGCGAGCCGCAGGCCGCGCGCAGGCCGCGCAGCACGCGCTGGTGCATGACCGCGCGCCGCTCCTGGCTGTCGACCCGGCTCAGCTGGTCGGCGCGTGCCGTCTCGCGGCGGAAGCCGCAGGCGTCGAGATGGCCGCCGATGCCCTGCAGGCACAGCCGCGCGGTGAAGTCCCAGTCCTCCAGGTAGCGAAAGCGCGGCTCGAACGGGCCGGCCGCCTGCGCCGCCTCGCGGCGCACGATCAGGCCCGAGAGATAGAACAGGTCGCCGTAGGCGATCGCCGGCAGGCAGTCGCCCACGCTGAGCGTGAGCGCACCGCGCGGCGACGCCAGCGGCACTTCGACGAAGCGTTCGGCGTGGAAGCCCGGACCGCTCCAGCCCGGACAGGCGCCGCGCACGATGCCGTGCTCGACGCGGCTGCCGTCGACGGCGCGCGACTCGCCCTCCAGCGTCACGAACTGCAGCGCCGGCACGGCCTCGAACGCCGCCGTCACCAGCGCCAGCGCGTCCGGCGCCAGCGTGTCGTCGGAATCGAGGAACAGCACGACATCGCCGTCCGCGGCGGCGAGGCCGCGATTGCGCGCACTGGACGGTCCGGCGTTTTCGTCCAGCCGGATCGCGCGTACGCGCGGCTCGGCGCGGTAGCGTTCGGCAAGCCGTTCCCAGGTGCGATCGACCGAAGCGTCGTCGACCACTACGACCTCGGCGGCGCCTGCCGCGAGCGCGCTGTCGATCGCGCGCAGGGCCAGCTCGGCCCGGTTGCAGGTCGGAACGATCACGCTCAATCGCATGGCTCGACCCTCAGGGAAAGGGAAACCACACCGGCTCGCCGGACACATCATCGCGCAGCCCGTGCCGCCTGTCGCGCCCGCGCCGGAGCCCGGCGCGGATAACCTTCCACGAACGCGCCGCGTGCGAAGATGCGTGCGGTCCGCCTCTGGCTCGGAGAACTCCATGATCGCTCGCATCTGGCGCGGTATCACCCAGGCGGACAAGGCCGATGCCTACATTGCCTACCTCAACGAGACCGGCCTGAAGGACTACGCCAAGACTCCCGGCAACCGCGGCGTCACCGTGCTGCGCCGGCAGCAGGGCGAGCACTGCGAGATCGTGCTGATTTCCCTGTGGGACTCGATGGCCGCCGTGCGCGCGTTCGCCGGCGAGAACCCCGAGCGCTCGGTGTACTACCCCGAGGACGAGGATTACCTGCTGGAGATGGAACCGCTGGTGCGCCACTACGAAGTGGCCGACCGCATCCTGCCGGGCTGACGCTACACTGCGGCGCCGGCACGCCCGGCGATCTCGACGGGGAGACACCGATGCCGCTGCGCCGCACCTGGCCGTTCGTCCTGCTGCTGCCGTTCGCCGCCGGCGCCTCCGCCGCGCCGGCCGCAACGGACGCTCTTCCCTCGGCGGCGACGCCACTGGCGCCCAGGCACGCCACGCCGTGCGTCGACGGCATGGCCGGCATCTATCCGTGCTCGAACATCGACCTGCTCGCCTTCGTGCCGCTGGCGCAGTTCGACGCCGACAGCACCAACAGCCTGTGGGGCTGGACCGATGCGCAGAGCGGCATCGAATACGCCCTGGTCGGCGCCGACAACGGCACCGCGTTCTTCGACCTGTCCACGCCCGACCATCCGCTTTATATCGGCAAGCTGCCCACGCACGCCGGCACCGGCAGTTCGGCCTGGCGCGACGTGCGCGTGTACGGCGACCGCGCCTACGTCATCAGCGACTCCAATCCCGGCCACGGCCTGCAGGTGTTCGACCTGACCCGCCTGCGCGGCGTGACCACGCCGCAGACCTTCACCGAGGACGCCCACTACGGCGCGTTCGGCAGCAGCCACACGATCTCGATCGACGAACAGACCGGCTACGCGATGGTCGCCGGCGCCGACATCACCTGCCCGGGCGACGCCACGCGCGGCGGCCTGCAGATCCTCGACGTGCGCGCGCCCGGCACGCCGCTGTACGCCGGCTGCGTGCCGACCGGCGGATACACGCACGAATCGCAGTGCTGGGTCTACGCCGGACCCGACGCCGAGCACGCCGGCAAGGAGATCTGCTTCAACTCGAACGGCCCGAGCAAACGCATCGCGATCGTCGACGTGAGCGACAAGAGCGCGCCGGTCACGCTGTCGTCGACGACCTACGACGGCGCCTCGTATCCGCACCAGGGCTGGCTGACCGAGGACCACCGCTACCTGCTGGTCGACGACGAGCTGGACGAATCGCAGCCGGCCGCCGGACATCCCGCGCACACCGCGTGGACCTACGTGTGGGACGTCTCCGACCTCGACGCGCCGGTGCTGGTGGGACACCACGACAGCGGCCTGCCGGTGATCGACCACAACCTCTACGTGCACGGCCAGTACGTCTACCAGTCCAACTACGAAGCCGGCGTGCGCATCCTGCGCATCGACAACCTGTCCAACGCGCAGCTGACCGAGGTCGCCTACTTCGACACCTATCCGTCGCGCGACAGCGCCGCGTTCAACGGCACCTGGAACAACTACCGCTTTCCCGGCAGCGGCCGGGTCGTCGCCACCGGCATCGGCGAAGGCCTGTTCGTGCTCGAGCCGCACCTGTGCGAGCCGCCGGCCGCGCCGCAGGGGCTGACCGCGACGCCGAACGGCGACGGCCGCATCGATCTGGCCTGGACGGCGTCGGCGACGGCCGGCGCGCGCTACCGCGTCGAACGCGCGCAGGGCGGCTGCAGCGGCAGCTTCGAGACGATCGCCGATGCGCTGGCCGATGCGGCGTACTCCGACGACGCCGCTTCCGGTGGCGTGACCTACGGCTACCGCGTGGTCGCTGCGGACGCCGAAGGCCGCTGCGCCTCGACCGCCTCGGCCTGCGTGCAGGCGCAGACTACCGGCGCCTGCACCGCGCCGCCGCTGTTCGCCGGCCTCGCCGCGGCGACCAACGCGGCCAGCACGCAATGCCGCGTCGAACTGGCCTGGAACGCCGCCCAGCCGGCCTGCGGTGGCCCGGCCACCTACTCGATCCACCGCGGCGCCGCGGCGGACTTCGCGCCCGACGCCGCCAACCGCATCGCCGACGGCGTCGCCGCGCTCGGCTACCTCGACGCCACGGCGGCCGGCTCCGTGCCGCAGTACTACCTCGTGCGCTCGGCCGACGCGGCCAACGGCGCCGCCGACCACAACCTGGTACGGCTCGCGGTGACGCCGACCGGGCCGGACGTCGACGGCACCTTCGCCTCCGGCGCGGAGCCGGGCGATCCGCAGTTCGAGGCCGAGGCCGTCGGCGCACCGGGACTGGCGCGCAGCGGCGATCACCTGCTGCACGCCGGCTGGCATCCGTCCACCGAGCGCGTGCACGGCGGCGTGCAGAGCTTCTGGTCGACCAACGAGAACAACCTCTGCGTCACCCTAGTCACGCCGGAACTGCAGCTGAGCGCCGGCGAGTCCTCGACGCTGTCGTTCTGGAGCGCGTGGGACGTCGAGCAGGGCTACGACGGCGGCGTGCTGGAAGTGTCCACCGACGCCGGCGCGAACTGGACGCGGCTGACGCCGCAGGGCGGCTATCCCGGCACGATCACCGACGGCGGCACGCTGTGCGGCATCGCGCCGGGCAGCGGCGCGTTCACCGGCAGCGGCCTGGACTGGTCCTCGCACCAGATCGACCTGTCGGCCTACGCCGGCCAGCACGTCAAGCTGCGCTGGCTGTACCGCTCCGACCAGGCCGTCAACGGCGAAGGCTGGTTCGTCGACGACATCGCGCTGACGCACGCGCAGGTGCCGGGGCCGTGCACGAGCGTCGACGACCGCCTGTTCGCCGACGGTTTCGACGCCGCGCCGTAGCCGCCGCGACGGGTTTGCGCGGGTACGCGAGGGCACCCACAATGCCCGGATGTACCGCTTCGGCGACTTCCGCCTCGATCCGGCGACGCGCGAACTGCACCGCGACGGCGAACGCATCGTGCTGCCGCCGAAGGCGTTCGACTGCCTGCTCTGGCTGATCGAGCACCGCGACCGCGCGGTCGGCCGCGACGAGCTGATCGCCGCGGTGTGGGGCAAGGCCGACGTCGCCGACAACCTGCTCGTGCAGGTCGTCACGCGGTTGCGCCGCATGATCGACGAGGCCGGCGGCGACAGCGCCATCCGCACGATTCCGCGCTTCGGCTATCGCTGGGCGGCGGCGACCGAGATCGTCGACGACGCGCCGTCGACCGCCGTGGTTTCGGCGACGCCGACGCCCGCCGCAGCGACGCCGCGGCGACGCTGGCTCGTCGCGGCAGCCGCCGGCGTGGCGTTCGCCTTCGCCGCGCTGGTGCTGGCGCTCGCCCTGCGCGAACCGCCCGCGCCGGCCGGCCGCGCGCCGCTGGCGCTGGTGCTGCCGGTGGCGGTCGAGGCCGCGCCGCAGCACGCGTGGATGCGCCTGGGGCTGATGGTCGCCCTGATCGAACGCCTGCGCGCGAGCGGCCAGCCGGTGGTGCCGGCGGGCAACGTGGTCGCACTCGCCCGCGATGCCGCCGACGCGCTTCCCGCCGACACGCTGCAGGCGCCGCTGGTGATCGCCGCGCGCGCGCAGACGCACGGCGAGCGCTGGCGTGTCTCGCTGCAGACCCTGCGCGGCCGCGAGCCGCCGCTGGAGGCGACCGCCGAATCGCCCGACGCCCTCGACGCCGCGCGCCTGGCCGCCGACCGCCTGGCGCGCCAGCTCGGCATCGCGCCGGCAACACCCGACCGCGCCGACGACGGCGTCGCGCGTTTGCTGACGCAGCGCCTGATCCGCGCCGAAGCGGCGACCCTGGCCGGCGACACCGACGCGGCGCGCACGCTCCTCGACGCGGCCGACGCGGCGGAACGGCAGTCGCCGGAATGGCGCTACCAGCGTGCCTGGACCGATTTCTCCGCCGGCCGTCTCAAAGCGGCGCAGGCACGCCTGGAGCGCCTGCTGGCCGAACTCACCGCCGACGACGCGGCGACGATGCGCGCGCGGGCCTACAACGGCCTGGCCAACGTGCAGTACGAGCGCGGCGACCTCGATGGCCTGCGCCGCAGCGCCGACGCCGCCGTCGCGCTGCTGCGCGATCGCGACGCGCCGGGCGAGTTCGGCCGCGCCTTGATGAGCCGCGGCGTGGCGCACGCGCAGGGCCGCGACGCCGACGCCGCGCAGCGCGACTTCCTGCAGGCGCGCGTCGCGCTCGAAAGCGCCGGCGACCGGCTCGGCGTGGCGCGCGCCGAACTGGCGCTGGGCATCGTCGCCAAGCGGCGCGGGCGGCTGGTCGAGGCGCTGCCGGCGCTGGAGGGCGCGGCCGTTCACCTGGGCGCGTTCGACGCCGCGCACGACGAACTGGTCGCGCGCACGCACCTGGCCGACGCGCAGCTGCTGCTGCTCGAACCGGCCGCGGCGCTGGCCGGCGAGCCGCGCCTGCGCGAGCTGTCCGCGCACGAGCACGCGCCGCGCGCCCGCGCGCTGGCCGACCTGCTGCGCATCGAGATCCTCGCCGCGAACGGCCGCCTGCAGGCCGCCCGCGAGCTGCTGCGGCACGCCTGCGCCGCCGACGGCTGCGGCAGCGGCGGCGACGGGCTCGGGCTGGCGCAGGCGCAGCACCGGCTCGAGCCGCAGGAATCGACCGCCGTCGAAGACCGCATGCGCGCGCAGCTGCCGAACCTGCCGGCCGCAGAAAACGGCCGCGATCCCGGACGCAGCTGGCTGATCGTGCTGCGCGGTGCCCTCGCGCGCGGCGACGAGGACGGCGCGCGCGCCATCGCGCTGGCGATCCAGGCCTGGGCCGCGCGCAGCGAGGACGACGGCCCGCGGCTCTACACCGACCTGGCGCAGGCCGAGCAGCACGCCGCGGCGGATCGCGTCGAGCTGGCACGACGCGCGTTCGATTCGGCGCAGCGCCGCGCTGCCGCCGGCCAGGTGCCCGGCGACATGCTGTGGGTCGCGCAGGCCTACGCCGGCTGGCTGATCCGCAACGGCGACCTCGCCGGGGCCAGCGCGGTCGCCGGCGGCGTGGCCGGCTGGGCGCGCCGCGACTACGACGCCGCCCTGCTGCAACTGCAGCTGCAGCACGCCCTCGGCACGCAGGCGCCGTGGCAGGCCGCGCTCGAACGCGCGCGCCTGCTGGCCGGCGAACGGCGCATCCCGGCCGAGCTCGAACGCGCCCCGGCGCCGCGCGAGGACGACGCCCGCACGCGCATCGCCGTGTCGACCGGAACGCCGCCAAGTCCCTGACGGCGCAGCAATCACACCGCAATCTCACCGTTATCAGGGCGATCGGGAACGCCGCGCCGCAACGGCCGTCGCACAATCGTGCCTCCGTAGTCCGCCCGGAGGCGCCATGTTCCGTTTCCTTCCGCTGCCCGCGTCCGCCGCGACGTGCCGCCTCGCCCTGCTCGGGCTGCTGATCCTCGCACCGGCCGCCGCCCGCGCCGAATTCACCGTCGCCGGCACGATGGTCTCGCCGCGCACCAGCCCGACCGCGACCACGCTGGCCGACGGCCGCGTGCTGATCGCCGGCGGCAACGTGCGCACCCTGCTGCAGGCGGCCTCGGCCAGCGCGGAAGTGTTCGACCCCGCCAGCGGCGAGTTCACCGCCACCGGCGCGATGACGGTGGCGCGCTGGGACCATGCCGCCACCCTGCTGCACGACGGCCGCGTGCTGATCGTCGGCGGCAGCTCGGGCGCCGACGACAACGGCGTCAGCTTCACGCAGGCCAACGGCGAGGTCTACGACCCGCTGTCCGGCACCTTCAGCGCGATCTCCAGCGCGATCGAGGTCGGCGGCGAGCGCACCACGGTGACCACCCTCGCCGACGGCCGCGCGCTGGTGGTCAGCGGCTGGATCCAGGGCCAGGGCACGGTGGCGCGCGCCCAGCTGTTCGACCCGGCCACCGACACCTTCAGCGAGACCGGCGCGCCGCACTCCGGCCGCATCGTGCACACCTCGACCCTGCTCGCCGACGGCCGCGTGCTGATCACCGGCGGCACCAGCTCGGCCGACGGCCTGCTCGACAGCGCGGAGCTGTACGACCCGGCCAGCGGCACGTTCACGCTGCTCGCCTCGACGATGTCGACCTCGCGCGAGCGCCATGCGGCCTCGCGCCTGGCCGACGGCCGCGTGCTGATCACCGGCGGCTACGGCCCGGAGGAAATGCTCGACGTCAGCGAGCTGTTCGATCCCGCCACCGCCAGCTTCGTGCCGTCCAAGGCGACGATGGCCCTGGCGCGCGTGGACTTCAACCTGCTCACCCTGAGCGACGGCAAGGTGTTCGCGCTCGGCAGCAACCAGTGGGGCATCAAGGCCGGCACCGCCGAACTGTACGACCCGGCCGCCGACGCCTTCAGCCTGGTCGCACCCGGTCCGGCCACCGAACGCGACGGCGCGCGCACCGCCCTGCTCGCCGACGGCCGCGTGCTGATCGCCGCCGGCGTGGACCTGCGCAGCGAGAACGCGGATCTCGTCACCTACGGCGAGATCTACGCGCCGGCGACGGGCGACACGGTGTTCGCCGACGGATTCGACGGCACGCCGTGAATGCCCGCCGCTGCGGACGCGGCGGCGGAACTATCGCCGGAAAGCGCGCTCTGACGACCAGCCGCGACGGGCGGCCTGGAGGGAGAGCGACATGATGATGAGTCTGATGCGCGCGACGACGGCGCTGGTCTTCTGCGCGGCGGCAGCGCTGCCGTCCGCACCGGCGCAGGCGGCGCCGAAGGCGTCCGCCGAAGCGCCGGCGATCGTGATGTACGCAACGCAGACCTGCGGCTACTGCGCCAAGGCGCGCCAGTACTTCAAGGCGCGCGGCCTGCACTGGGACGAGCGCGACATCGAGACGTCGGCGCAGGCCGCGCAGGAATGGAAGGCGCTGAACGGACAGGGCACGCCGCTGATCCTGATCGGCGATGAGAAAATCAGCGGCTTCCACCAGGCCCGCCTCGACGCGCTGCTGGCGAAGTACGAGAAGTAGCGCGCCGGCGGAAATCGGGCGCCTGCGACGCGGTGGCCGCATTCGGGGAATAATCGGGTTTTCACCGACCGGAGCCTCGCCATGCGTCTCGCCCTCGCCCTGTCCCTGCTGTTCGCCGCGCCCGCCTGGGCGCACGATCCCGCGGCCGCGGAACACGGCGGCCACGAGAAAGCTCCGTCGGCGGCCGTGCCGGTGCAGAAGACCGCCGACGGCGCGGTCTACGGCGCCAAGCTGGCCGACTCCTTGCCGGCCGCGGTCAGCCTCGACAGCGTCGTGGCCGAACCTGAAGCTTCGCTCGGCAAGACCGGCGCGTTCAGCGGCCGCATCACCCAGGTCTGCCAGAAGCAGGGCTGCTGGCTGGTGCTCAGCGCGCAGAACGGCGATTTCGCACGCGTGTTCATGCACGACCACGCCTTCAGCGTGCCGAAGGACGCCAGCGGCGAAGCGGTCGTCTACGGCACGCTCGGCGAGAAAAAGCTCAGCGCCGAGGAAGTGGCGCACCTGAAGAAGGACGGCGCCGCCGCACCGGCCGCGCGCGAATTGCAGATCGATGCGACGTCGGTGCTGATTCGCGCAGCGGGCTAGGTCTGCGAGAGAGCCTGCTCGCGGAGACGCGGAGAAAAACGAAAGCGATTTTCTTTTCTCTGCGTCTCTGCGAGAAAAGCTTCCTTTGACGCCCCCACACCTGCCCCGCGCCTTCGCCGAAGCGGTTCAGGGTTTAGGTTCCAGCTGCTCCAGCCGCCGCTTGGCGTCTTTCAGCGTGTCCCCGCTGCGGCTCGCCGCCGGTAGCGCGATGTATTCGCGCAGGGCTGCGGCCGCCGCCGCGGCGTCACCCTGGGTCTGCAACGCGATGCCGAGGCGGTACTGCGCGCCGCGCTGCGGATCGAGTTCGACGGCGCGGCGCAGGGTCGCGATCGCCGCGTCGACCTGTCCGCTCTCCAGTTCGCTGCGACCCTGGCCCAGACACAGGCTGGCGTCGTTCGGGAAACGTTCGCGGCCGCGGCGGAACGTCTCCAGCGCCTTTGCCGCCTGTTTCGCCTGCAGTTGCCGGAAGCCCAGCCCGATGAGGGCGTCGCGGTAGCCGTCGGCGAGATCGGGGATGGTGAAGGCGTCCGGTGCCAGCAGCAGTGCGCTTGCGCGATCGAGCTGGTCGTTGTGCAAATGGATGCCCGCGCGCAGCAGCGGGCCGGCCTCCGGCCGCGCGACTTCGAACGAGGCCGTGTTGCGCTCCGCCTTGTCGCTGCCGCCGCCGACGATGCCGGGAGCCATCAGGTAGAACTGGTTGAGGTCGTCGCGTGCGGTGAAGTTGCGCGGATCGAGCTCGACCGCCTTTTCGAGTTCTTCGCGGACGCGTCCGGCGTATTTCATGCCCTTGAGCATGCCGCCGGAAGCGGCGATCGCGCCGTAGGTCTCGCCGAGCGCGAGATGGCACAGCGCCGATTGCGGAATCCGCTCGAGGCAGGGCCCGAGCGCCTCGGCGAGGCGTTCGAGCCCGGCGGCGTCCTTGGCGGTTTCCAGTCCGGCCCGCGACAGCAGCCAGTACGCCTGCTCGTCGGTGGGGTCGGCGGCGAGGCGTCGTTCGGCGAGCTGGCGCGCCTCGTCGTAGCGCTTGTCGCGCAGCAACGAATCGGCGCTGCCTTCGGCGGCGAGTGCGGCGAGGGTCGTCACGGCGAGCAGCGCGGAGCAGACGCCCCCGATCGCTGCGCCGGTTTTTCGCCAGTGCGCACGCTCATCCATGCTCAGCCTTCCTTGTTCTTCGCCACGCCCAGATCGGCAGTCGCATCTTCGTAGACCTCGGCCGCCCTGCCGACCCGGTCTCACTTCTTCTTCGGCACGTACAGATCCGTAATGGTGCCCTCGTACACCTCCGCCGCCATGCCGACCGATTCGCTCAGGGTCGGGTGCGGGTGAATGGTCAGGCCGATGTCGGCGGCTTCCGCGCCCATCTCGATCGCCAGCGCGGCTTCGGCGATCAGATCGCCGGCGTTCGGCGCGACGATGCCGGCGCCGATGATGCGGTGCGTGGCTTCGTCGAACAGCAGCTTGGTGAAGCCCTCGGTGCGGCCGATGCCGACCGCGCGGCCGGACGCGGCGTGCGGGAACTTGCCGACGCCGTAGTGCACGCCCTGCTTCTTCGCTTCGGTCTCGGTCAGGCCGACCCAGGCGATCTCCGGATCGGTGTAGGCCACCGACGGAATCACGCGCGCGACGAATTCGCTCTTCTGGCCGGCGGCGACTTCGGAGGCGACCTTGCCCTCGTGCGTAGCCTTGTGCGCGAGCATCGGCTGGCCGACCAGGTCGCCGATCGCGAAGATGTGCGGCACGTTGGTGCGCATCTGTTTGTCGACCGGAATGAAACCGCGCTCGGTGACGGCCACGCCGGCCTTATCGGCGCCGATCCTGCCGCCGTTCGGTGCGCGGCCGATGGCGACCAGCACGCGGTCGTAGAGCTGCGGTTCGGGCGCCTTCTCTCCCTCGAACGTCGCCTTCAGGCCTTTCTTCTCGGCCTCGATCCTGGCGACCTTCACCTTGAGGTGGATGCCGGCGTAGCGCTTGGACAGGCGCTGCTGCAGCGGCCGCACCAGGTCCGGATCGGCGCCCGGCATCAGCTGGTCCATCAGCTCGACCACGGTGACCTCGCTGCCGAGCGCGTCATAGACGCAGGCCATCTCCAGGCCGATGATGCCGCCGCCGACGACGAGCAGCTTCTTGGGGACCTCCTGCAGCAGCAGCGCGTCGGTCGAATCCATCATGCGCGGGTCGTCCCACGGGAAGCCCGGCAGCTTCACCGCCTGCGAACCGGCGGCGATGATCGCCTTCTCGAAGCGCACGAGCTTCGTGCCGTCCTTCGTCTCGACCTCGATCTCGTGCGGCGACACGAACGTGCCGCTGCCCTGCACGACGGTGACCTTGCGCTGCTTGGACATGCCGGCCAGGCCGTTGTTCATCTGCGCGACGACCTTGTCCTTGTAGGCGCGCAGCTTGTCCAGGTCGATCTTCGGTTCGCCGAAGGCGATGCCGATGTCGGCCGAGTGCGCGGCCTCGTCGATGACGCGCGCGGCGTGCAGCAGCGCCTTCGACGGAATGCAGCCGACGTTGAGGCAGACGCCGCCGAGCGCGGCGTAGCGCTCGATCAGCACGGTGTTCTGGCCGAGATCGGCGGCGCGGAACGCGGCCGTGTAGCCGCCGGGGCCGGAGCCGAGCACGACGACCTGGCATTCGATGTCGGCCTTGCGGCCGGTGGCCGCGGCGGCCTGCGGGGCGGGTTCGCTCCCTCTCGCGCTTGCGGGAGATGGCTGGGGTGCGGGGGCTTTTTGTGAGGCCGTCTCACGGTTTTTCTCACCCGCCGCGCTTTGCGCAGCGGCCTCTCCCGCCTGCGGGAGAGGCGAAGGCTTTGCGCCAGAGGAAGGCGCGGCCGCGTCGGCCGCTTCGATCACCGCGACGATCCCGCCTTCCGACACCGTGTCGCCGAGCTTGACGCGCAGCTCCCTGACCACGCCGGCAGCGCTTGACGGCACTTCCATCGTTGCCTTGTCCGACTCCAGCGTGACCAGACCCTGGTCCTTGGCGACCGTGTCGCCGACCTTCACCAGCACCTCGATGACCGGCACGTCGGTGTAGTTGCCGATGTCGGGAACCTTGACTTCGATGGGGTTGGCCATGGTGCGCGCCGTCGCTGGAGGGAGCCTGGGATTCTACCGGCGCCGGTACGCAAATCGCGAGGAAGGCACCCGTGCGTTCGCGCTTGCGCCGCGGCGCGAACGCAAATGATCCCTGCCGGACCCGTATTGCGTACGTGAGGACGGACTCCCCCGCCGCAGCTCGCGCCGGGCGGCCGATTTTCCGCTCCGCCTCGCGCGGACACCCATTCCGGAGATGCTCGTATGTTTCGTGGCTGCAAACCCCTGACCTTCACCGTCGCCGCGGCAGTGGCCGGCCTCGCCGCCGGCACGGCAAACGCCGAAGCGCCGCTCGACGGCGCACTCGACTCCACGTTCGCAGACAACGGTTCGGCGACCATTCCGTTCGATCTGTTGCCCACTGGGCCGATCGACACGGCTCTCGACACCGTCGTCGACAGCTTCGGCCGCGTCTACCTGGTCGGCACGGTATTCACCGCCAGCGGCAGTCGCATCGGCATCATGCGGTTGAGAAAGGATGGAACGCCCGATACCACCTATGGTTTGGACGGCAACGGCAAGGTCACCGGCCCGGATGGCACTGGCTTCGATCTGAGCGGAGTCAGCGCCGCCCTCGATGCCGACAACAATCTGCTCGTCGGCGGCACGCGGTCGATCGGCGGCAACTACGATTTCGCCGTTTGCAAGTTCACCCTCGGCGGCACCGCGACGACGTTTCCGAACGGCCTCCATTGCGTCGCGGTCGCATTCGACCTCGGCGGCGACAACAAGGACACCTTGCGTGACATCGCCGTGCAGCCGAACGGCAAGATCGTGATGGTCGGCAGCGCGTCCACGGGTCAAGGCAAGACCGCGGGTGCCGTCGCGCGCCTCGACGCCGAGGGGAACATCGACGACGACGCTGCCACCGGCTTCAATGTCTCCGGCAAAATGACCGTCCTGCCGCCGGGAATGAAGGCGATCGACTTCAACGCGGTGGCGCTGATGGCTAACGGCCGCATCGCCGTTGTCGGCGACTCGACCCTCAACGATGCCACGGACAGCGACCTCGTGTACGCGCGTATCGATTCCGACGGTTTGGGGCAGAGTCTGGCGACCAGCGCTCCGTTCGGAGCGACGCGTAACCAGACGCTCAACGAACTCATCGTGCTGCCTCCGCCTCCCGGTCCGCTGCTGCTCGAACAGAGCGTCATCGCCGTCGGCGCGTACGAGACCGGCATCGGCTCCGGTACCTACAATGGCCTGGTCGTACAGTTCGACGGCAACGGCGAGCCGGCGAGCAGTTTCAACGGCAGCGGGTATGTTTCAGACGTCGAGGGTGAAAACCTCGTGTTCAGCGATCTCGTACGCGAGCCGAGCGGCAAGATCCTCGTCGTCGGAACCATGAAGCCTAGTGTCTCCGAACCGACGCGCTACTACGTCACGCGCTTCACGCCGGACGGTGAGCGCGACGCCGAAGGATTCGGTGCGCCGGCCGGCTGGTCCAGCTACAGTCTCGTCACCAGCCTCAACGATGTCGGAAACGGGATCGCGCTGCAGGACAATCGCATCATCATCGCCGGCGCCTCGCTGACTTCGGCCAACCCGCCAAACCTCGACTTCTCCGTCATCGGACTGGCGCGCGACCAGATCTTCGCCGACGGCGTCGACTGAGACGCGCCGCGGCAGGATTCCCGCTTCACGGACGAACGGAAACGGGATCGGGCACGCCAGTGCTCGGTCCCGCCGTCGCTTCCGCGCCGAACC
The DNA here is from genome assembly GCF_042652785.1 of Dokdonella ginsengisoli. Classification (NCBI taxonomy): domain Bacteria; kingdom Pseudomonadati; phylum Pseudomonadota; class Gammaproteobacteria; order Lysobacterales; family Rhodanobacteraceae; genus Dokdonella; species Dokdonella ginsengisoli. The sequence continues at coordinate 420,281 of NZ_JBHSHD010000008.1, forward strand.
CGCTCAGGCGGCGGCGAGCGCCCAGTCCGCCGCGTGTTCGGCGTGGATGACGGTGGTGTCGAACAAGGGCACGGCGCTGTCGTCGGCGCCGACCAGCAGGCCGATCTCGGTGCAGCCGAGGATCACCGCTTCGGCACCGGCGGCGACCAGGTCGGCGATCACCGCGCGATACGCGTCGCGCGATTGCGGCAGGCAGCGGCCCTGGCACAGCTCGTCGTAGATCACACGGTGCACGAGCGCGCGCTGCGCCTCGTCGGGCACCAGCACTTCCAGTCCGTGCTGCGCGAGACGGCCGCGGTAGAAATCCTGCTCCATCGTGAAGCGCGTGCCGAGCAGGCCGACCCTGGCCAGACCGGCGGCGCGGATGCGCGCCGCGGTGGCGTCGGCGATGTGCAGCACCGGAATCTCCAGACCCGGCTCGATCTGCGGCAGCACGCGATGCATCGTGTTCGTGCAGATCACCAGCGCCTGTGCGCCGGCGCGCTGCAGGGCCTGTGAGGCGGCGGCCAGCATCCGCCCCGCCGCATCCCAGTCGCCGCGATGCTGCAGGGCCTCGACCGCGGCGAAATCCACGCTGTAGAGCAGCAGCTCGGCCGAATGCAGGCCGCCGAGCCGCTCGCGCACGCGCTCGTTGATGCGGCGGTAGTAGGGAAGCGTCGATTCCCAGCTCATGCCGCCGAGCAGGCCGAGGAGGCGCACTACAGCAGCACGCGCCTCATGTCGGCCAGCACCTGGCCCAGGTAGGCGGCGAAACGCGCCGCCGAGGCGCCGTCGATGACGCGGTGGTCGTAGCTCAGGCTCAGGGGCAGGATCAGCCGCGGCTGGAACGCCTTGCCGTCCCAGACCGGCTTGGTCGCGGACTTGGACACGCCCAGGATCGCCACTTCCGGCGCGTTGACGATCGGCGTGAACGCGGTGCCGCCGATGCCGCCGAGGCTGGAGATCGAGAAGCAGCCGCCGGACATGTCGGCCGGGCCGAGCTTGCCTTCGCGTGCCTTCTTCGCCAGCTCGCCGGTTTCCTGCGCGATCTCGATCACGCCCTTCCGGTCGGCATCGCGCAGCACCGGCACGACCAGGCCGTTGGGCGTGTCGGCGGCGAAGCCGATGTGGAAGTACTTCTTCAGGATCAGGTTCTCGCCGCCGGCGTCGAGCGAGGCGTTGAACTCCGGATACTTCTTCAGCGCGGCGACCACCGCCTTGATCAGGAACGCGAGCATGGTCAGCTTGATGCCGGACTTCTCGTTTTCCTTGTTGAGCTGCACGCGCAGCGCTTCCAGCTCGGTGACGTCGGCGTCGTCGTGCTGCGTCACGTGCGGGATCATGACCCAGTTGCGCGCGAGGTTGGCGCCGGAGATCTTCTTGATCTTCGACAGCGGCTTGCTTTCGACCTCGCCGAACTTGGCGAAGTCCACGTTCGGCCACGGCAGCAGATTCAGGCCGCCGCCGACCGCGCCGCCCGTCGCCGCACGCGGCGCGGCGCCGCCGGCCAAGGCCGCCTTGACGAAGTTCTGCACGTCCTGCTTGGTGATGCGGCCCTTGCGCTCGCTGCCCTTGACCGCGCCCAGGTCCACGCCGAGCTCGCGCGCGAACAGGCGCACGACCGGGCTCGCGTACGGCACCTTGTCCGGCATCACCGTGCTGGCGTCGAACGGCACCGGCGGCGTGCGCGGACCGGCGGCTTCCGGGTCGAGACCCGGGCGCGCGTCGGCGATCGCCGGGGCGAGTGCGGATGCGGCTTCGCCCCCTCTCCCGCTTGCGGGAGAGGGCTGGGGTGAGGGTTCTTTGGACGAGGCCGTCTCGGCCTTGCCCTCACCCGCCGTGCTGCGCGCGGCGACCTCTCCCGCAGGCGGGAGAGGTGAAGGCGAAGCGCCCGCCGCCTCGACCAGCGCGACCACCGCGCCTTCCGACACCTCGTCGCCGACCTTGACCCGGATTTCCTTCACCACGCCGTCGAACGGCGCGGGCACTTCCATCGTCGCCTTGTCCGACTCGAGCGTGACCAGGCCCTGGTCCTTGGTGACCGCGTCGCCGGCTTTGACCAGCACCTCGATGACGGGGACATTCGTGTAGTTGCCGATGTCCGGCACCTTTGCTTCCAGGACGGCCATGCTCGCTCCGAATCGAAATCGCACTGCGGAACGGCAAGTTTCGCTGATTTGAGGCGTCGGCGTCATTTCGGGCCGGCCGGACGGCCCCGGGGCGGCCATCCGGCGGCACGCGATGCGCCGCCGCCGTCGTCGACGGGCGATCGCGACCGGCACCGGGATCGTTCCGTCGAGGATCGTCCCGTCCGCGATCCTCTCCTTGAGGATCGCGTCGAGCGAATCGACGCCCGCGCATGCTCACGTGCGCTCACATTTCCTCACCGACGTGAAACCGATCGATGCGTCGATGCGTCTTCGTTCGATCGTGCGCGTCACGCCGGCGACGCGGAGAAATGTGCGCGGCATCACATCCACGCGGCATTCGTTCGGCGCGCACATTGGGATTTCTATCCTTTGAAAATTTGGCGCACAAGTTGCTTGTTCATGACGTGCCGCGACGAGGGCCGAGGAACGATTTCGCGCAGCACCGCGCTCATGGCGATTCGACCCTTCCGGACGACGCGTGTGCAGCCGGACGAGACGACTGGCCATCGCGTCAGATGCGAACAATTTCGGCAGTTGTTGACGGTGAAGCGCCACCATCGTCGACAGGGAGAGGAATCAGGATGTCCACACTGCATCTGTGCGACGTAGGTCTCACTCCGGACGCCTCGCACGCTCTGCACTCGATGCTGAAGATCCTCGAAGGCCGCGCGACGGCGTCGTGGAAACCGGCGCCGATCGAGACCGCCGACGTGCTCATCGCGCGCTCGGGCAGCCACCCCGAACTGATCGCCGAATGGAACAAACGCGGCCGTCCGATCGTGCTCGTCGCCGACGAATGCGGCGACTCGCCGTGCACGCCGTTCGTGCTGCGCCATCCGCTGCGCGTGATGCCGCTGCTGTCGGTGCTGGACGCGATCGCCGAGCATCTGCGTCCGCCGTCGTCTCCGGCGCACGAGACGAAGACGGGCTGGCTCGCCGCGGAATCGCTGCGCTCGCTCGCCGGCAACGGCTGGCACGTCGCGCATACGTCCAGCGGCGGCGACGTCTGGGTTCGCGACGGCCACGCCTACGCGGCGACCGCCACGCTCGACCGGCTGCGCGGCGGCACCTTGCGCGTGGACCGTTTCGGCGCCGCGGTGGCAGCGCCTCCGCCCGGACTGGCGCACCTGCCGCTGCGCGAGTTCGGCTGGTTCGTCGGCCTGCACGGGCCGGCCGACCTCGCTCCGTGGCTCGCGCGCGAGGCGACCTATTCGCTGCGCCGCTGGCCGGACTTCGGCCGCCTCGGCGGCAGCGCGCATCTGATCGAACTGTCCGCGCTGGTCGCGGCGCAGCCGCGAACGCCGGCCGCGCTGGCCGAGACGTCCGGCCGCGGCGCGGACGTCGTGCACCGCTTCCTCGCCGCCAGCTCGCTCGCCGGACTGCTGGTCGTGCGCGAACCCGCCGCGTTGCCGCCGGCGCCGCGGCGCAGCGCATGGATGCGCCTGGTCGGCGACCTGCGCCGCCATCTGGGGCTGCCCGCGTGACCGGCGCGGAAGACGCGGAATTCAAGATCGTCTTCACCGGCCCGATGGGCGCGGGGAAGACCACGGCCATCGCGGCGATCAGCGAGATCGAGCCGGTGCGCACCGAAGTGGCCAACAGCGATCGCGACAGCCATGCCAAGGAGTCGACCACGGTCGGTTTCGACTTCGGCCGCCTGACCCTGCCCGGCGGTCACGCGGTGCGCCTGTACGGCACGCCGGGGCAGGCGCGGTTCCGCTTCATGTGGAGCATCCTCGGCCGCGGCGCGGCCGGCGTGATCGTGCTGCTCGACGCCACGCGTCCGGATGCGCTGGCGCAGATGGACCAGTTCGTCGACGCCTTCCTGCCGCTGGTTCCGGCCGGCGCGATCGTGGTCGGCGTCGGACGCAGTTCCGAACCCGGCGCGCTGGGCAGCGAGGACTTCGCCGCCCGGCTGGAAGCGCGCGACCTGGTCGTTCCGGTGCTGACCATCGACGCACGCGAGCCGCGCGACGTGCGCCTGCTCGTCCACACCCTGACCTGCATCCTCGAATCGCAGGCCTCGACCGGGAGCTGCCCATGACCCGCAAGCCGGCCGGCCGCGTGCCGCGCGAACTCGCCCGAAAAGTGCTGGAAACCTATCGCGAAGTCGGCGGCGTGCAGTGCGCCGTGCTGTTCTCGGCCGACGGCTTCGAGCTGGCGTCCTACGCGACCGATGCGGCGGCCTCGGCGCGCCTCGCGGCGATCGGCAGCTCGCTCGCCGCACTCGGCGGCGCGATCTCCGCCGAGGCGGGGCTGGCCGAGTTCGACCGCGCCACGATCGAGAGCCGCGACGGCACCGTCACGATCATGCGCGTCGGCGCCGGCGGCGCGATGTCGCTCGCCGTGGTCGCCGGACGCAAAGCCGTGCTGGGCCAGCTGCTGTGGGCGACGCAGCGCTGCAGCCAGGCACTCGCCGCCGTCATGAATACCTGAGTCCGCGCGCGGGACGAGGCACCCGCCGCGGAACCGAAGCCCGATGTCTCACAGAGGAAACGACCCGATGGCCAACATCAACGAAAGTCTGGCGAAACTGCTCGAAGTCGACGGCGCGCTGTGCGACGCCATCGTGGACGCCAACAGCGGCATGCTGCTCGGCAAGGCCGGCGCCGGCCTGGACCTGGACCTCGCCGCGGCCGGCAACACCGAAGTGGTGCGCGCGAAGATGAAGACGATGAAATCGCTCGGTCTCAACGACACCATCGAGGACATCCTCATCACGCTCGGCAAGCAGTACCACATCATCCGGCCGATCGCGTCCAAGCCGGGGCTCTTCATCTACCTCGTGCTGGACAAGGCGCGCTCCAATCTCGCCCTCGCCCGCCGCGCGACGCAGGACGTGGAGCAGACCCTGGAGCTCTGACGCAAACCGCTACGCACCCGTTCCGCCGGACCGCGCGCTGCGGTCCGCGCGGAGCCGGGCGCACGCGATTCGCGCCAGGCGCATTCCGGGCGATCTGCTAGATTCGGCGCCCCGTTCCGGAGAGCCGCCCGATGCGTCCGATCGCCCTCGCCTGCCTGCTGACCCTGGCCGCCCCGGTGGCCCACGCCGAGCCGGCTTCGCCGCCACCCGCGCACGTGGCGATCACCGCTGCGCGACTGATCGCGCCGGAGCAGGGCAAGGTGATCGAGCATCCGCTCGTGCTGGTCGACGGCGACCGCATCCGCGAGGTGCGCAGCGGCGGCGACGTTCCGGACGGCTACGAGAAGATCGACCTGGGCGCGGCGACCCTGCTGCCCGGCCTGATCGACTGCCACGTGCACCTGGGCGGCGACCCGACCCTGTCGTCGGGCAACTACTACGAGGACGTGCTCAAGCGCAGCGTGATCGACGATGCGGTCACCGCGCACGTGTTCGCGCGGCGCACGCTCGAGGCGGGCTTCACCACCGTGCGCAATCTGGGCTCCGGCGCCTACCTCGACGTCGCCCTGCGCAACGCGATCGACGCCGGCCGCATCCCGGGCCCGCGCATCCTCGCCGCCACCCTGCCGCTCGGCGCCACCGGCGGCCACGCCGACGACACCACCGGCTTCTCGCCGTACATCCAGTTCCACGGCGCCACCGGCGTCGCCGACGGCGTCGAGGCCGTGCGCAGGCAGGTGCGCGAGGACGTCAAGCGCGGCGCCGACGTGATCAAGTTCATGGCCAGCGCCGGCGTGCTCAGCGCCGAGGAATCGGTCGGCGCGCCGCAGTATTCGCAGGCGGAGATGGACGCGATCGTCGACGAATCGCACCGCTGGGGCAGGAAGGTCGCCGCGCACGCGCACGGCGCCGAGGCGATCAAGATGGCGATCAAGGCCGGCGTGGACTCGGTCGAGCATTCCAGCCTGATCGACGACGAGGGACTCAAGCTCGCCAGGCAGCACGGCACCTGGCTGGTGTTCGACGTCTACAACGACGACTACATCCTTTCCGAGTACGCGCGCCTGGGCTATCCGGCGACGATGGTGGAGAAGGAAAAGAAAGTCGGCCGCCTGCAGCGCGAAAGCTTCCGCCGCGCCGTGCAGGCCGGCGAGAAGCTCGCCTTCGGCACCGACGCCGGCGTCTATCCGCACGGCTGGAACGGCAAGCAGTTCGCCAAGATGGTCGAATGGGGCATGACGCCGATGCAGGCGATCCAGGCCGCGACGACCAACGCCGCCGAGCTGCTCGGCCGCGCCGACCGCATCGGCGCGGTCAAGCCCGGCTACTACGCCGACCTCGTCGCGGTGAGCGGCGATCCGCTCGCAGACGTGGCTACGCTCGAACGCGTCGGTTTCGTCATGAAGGGCGGCGCGGTGGTCAGGAACGAGGTCGCGCCGAAGCCCTAGCTTTCACCGCTCCTGCTCCCTCTCCCGCTGGCGGGAGAGGGTCGCGGGGTGAGGGCGATCGGAGCGCGACGCTCCGACTTCCCCTCACCCGCGCCTTTGGCGCGACCTCTCCCGCGAGCGGGAGAGGTGAAAGCAGGCGATGTCGTCCGGGCTCGGGTCGTTGTCCTCCCGCTCGCGGGAGAAGAACACACCGCTGCGTCATCCAACTGTTAGCCCTCTGCAAGTGAACCGTCACGCCCGGTTCGCGGCACCGTCATTGCGCGCACCGAAGCTGCGCCCGCCCGATCCGACCCCCTGCGGATCGCACGGAGCGCGTCATGCAGTCCCAGAGCCGCCGCGATTTCCTGCGCCTGGCCGCCGCCTCGATCGGCAGCGCCACCGCCGCCAGCCTGCTTCCCGGCGTGATCCGCAAGGCGCTCGCCCTGCCCGCCAACAACGCCACCGGCACGATCCGCGACATCGAGCACATCGTGGTGCTGATGCAGGAGAACCGCTCCTTCGACCACTACTTCGGCAGCCTGCGCGGCGTGCGCGGCTTCGGCGATCCGCGCGCGATCCGCCTGCCCGGCGGCGCACCGGTGTGGCAGCAGCCGAACGGCTTCGGCCACGTGCTGCCGTTCCGCCCGGAAGCCGGCGATCTCGGCCTGCAGTACATGGAAGGCACGCCGCACAACTGGCCCGACTCGCACGGCGCGTGGAACCGCGGCGTCTACGACCAGTGGATCGCGCACAAGGGCACCACCACGATGGCCTACTTCACGCGCGAGGACATCCCGTTCCACTACGCGCTGGCCGACGCCTTCACGATCTGCGACGCCTACCACTGCTCCCTGCTCGGCTCGACCGACCCGAACCGCTACCACCTGTGGACCGGCTGGGTCGGCAACGACGGCAACGGCGGCGGACCGGTGGTGGACAACTCCGAACTCGGCTACGGCTGGAGCACCTATCCCGAGCGCCTCGAAGCGGCCGGCGTGTCGTGGAAGATCTACCAGGACGTCGGCGAAGGCCTCGACGCCGGCGGTTCCTGGGGCTGGACGCAGGACCCGTTCATCGGCAACTACGGCGACAACTCGCTGCTGTACTTCAACCAGTACCGCAACGCGCAGCCGGGCGACGCGCTGTACGAAAAAGCGCGCACCGGCACCAACGTGCTCGAGGCCGGCGACTACTTCGACGTGCTGCGCGCCGACGTGCAGAACGGCACCTTGCCGCAGGTGTCGTGGATCGTCGCGCCGGAAGCCTATTCCGAGCACTCCAACTGGCCGGCCAACTACGGCGCCTGGTACGTCGCGCAGGTGCTCGACATCCTGACCTCCAATCCGGAGCTGTGGAGCAAGACCGCGCTGTTCATCACCTACGACGAGAACGACGGCTTCTTCGACCACGTGCCGCCGCCGTTCGCGCCGTGGTCGAGTTCGGTCGGCCTGTCGACGGTCGACACGCGCGACGAGTTCTTCGCCGGCTCGCTCGCCTACGGCGCCAATCCGTACGGGCTCGGCAACCGCGTGCCGATGATCGTGGTGTCGCCGTGGACGCGCGGCGGCTGGGTCTGCTCGGAGACGTTCGATCACACCTCGCTGATCCGCTTCATCGAGGCGCGCTTCGGCGAGGACTATCCGAACCTCGTCGAGACCAACATCACACCGTGGCGCCGCGCGGTCTGCGGCGACCTGACCTCCGCCTTCAACTTCGCCGATCCCAACGCCGGCCTGCCGATGCTTCCGCCGACCGACGGCTATCTGCCGCCGGACCAGGACCGCCACGACGATTTCAGTCCGCTGCCGCCGGCCGATCCGGTCATGCCGGAACAGGAAACGGGCGTGCGCCCCGCGCGCGCGCTGCCCTATGCGTTCGACGTGACCGGCCGCATCGGCGACGGCGACGGCCGCTACTGGCTCGACTTCGCCAACACCGGCGCCGCCGGCGCCTGCTTCCACGTCTACGCCGGCAACCGCTCGGACGGACCGTGGACGTACACGACCGCCGCCGGCACGCAGGTGTCGGATTACTGGAGCGCCGCCGCAGTCACGCGCAACCTGTACGCGCTGTCGGTGTTCGGCCCGAACGGCTTCCTGCGCGAGTTCGCCGGCGACGTGCGCGATCTCGCGGGCGAACGCGCCCATCCGGAAGTCGCCTCGAGCCACGACGCGGGCGCCGGCGCACTCGTGCTGCACCTGACCAACCACGGCAGCGCCGACTGCGTGTTGACCCTGCGCGCCAACCACTATGCCGATCCGGCGCCGCGCACCGTCGCGGTCGCCGCCGGCCAGACCGCGCAGCTGAGCTGGCCGATCGCCGCCAGCGCGAACTGGTACGACCTGACCATCGACTCGGACCACGACGCCGGCTGGCAGCGGCGCCTGGCCGGCCACGTCGAGAACGGCGCGCCGAGCACCAGCGATCCGGCCTTCGGCGGCGCCGACGACCGCGTGTTCGGCGACGGCTTCGACAGCGCCCCGCTCTGACGCCGCGTCAGCGCGGCTCGGCCGGCACCACTTCGCGCAGCACGACCTCGCGCGACGGCCGCGCCAGGGCGACGCCCTCGGCGTCGAAGCGCTGCTTGATCGTGCGCAGCAGGTCCGACTGCACGCCGCCGTAGTCGCCGGACCTGGTCCACGCGCGCAGGGCGAGCTGCACGCCCGATTCGGCCAGCTGCACCACCGCGGCCTCGGTCGCCGGCTGCGCCAGCACGCGCGCGTCGGCGGCGGCGACTTCGCGCAGCAGGTCGATCGCCCGGCCGACGTCGGCGTCGTGCCCGATGCCGACGGCCAGGTCCACGCGCCGCGTGCCGCGCGCGTTGACGTTGACGATCACGTCGCCGGCGACCTTCGCGTTGGGCAGGATCACCTCGCGGTTGTCGCCGGTGAGCAGGAAGGTCTGCATCAGGCTCACGCTCTGCACCACGCCGGAGATCGCGCCGACCTCGATCGAATCGCCGACGCGGAACGGCCGGAACGCCATCAGCAGCACGCCGGCGGCGAGGTTGGACAGCGAGCCCTGCAGCGCGAGACCGATCGCCAGGCCGGCGGCGCCGAGCGCGGCGAGCAGCGAGGCGGTCGGCACGCCGGCGCGGTCGAGCGCGCCGACCACCACCAGCGCGAGCAGCAGCACGAAGGCGAGATTGCGCAGGAAGTTGCCCAGCAGCGGATCGGCGCCGCCGCGCAGCAGCATGCGCTGCAGGCCGGCGGACATGCGCCGCGCGAACCACCAGCCGACCAGCAGGATGAGCAGCGCGACCAGCAGCTTGCCGCTCCAGCCGAACATCGTGTCGGCGAGCGCGCGCGCGCCCGACGATGCGTAGAATCCGCGCAGCCATTCGACCATTGCATCCTCCGCACAGCGACGAGAGACCTAGGCTACCAAGCCCGGCCCGCATCGCGCAGCGCCCTTCCTCCGCCGAGAATCCGCATGTACATCCTCTACTACTCGCCCGGCACGGCCAGCATGGCCGTGCATCTCGCCCTGCTGGAAATCGGCGCGCCGCACGAGCTGCGCCGCATCGACATCGACGCCGGCGAGCAGAAGCAGGCCGATTACCTGCGCCTGAACCCGAACGGCACCGTGCCGACCCTGGTCGTCGACGGCGCGCCGTACTACGAATGCCTCGCCCTGCTGATGCTGCTGGCCGAACGCCATCCCGAAGCCGCGCTGGCGCCGGCGCCGGGCGCGCCGCAGCGCGCCACCTGGCTGCAGTGGATGGCGCACTTCGCCAACACGCTGCAGCCGGCGTTCCGCCAGTGGTTCTATCCGCAGGATTTCGCGCGCACCGAGCACGAGCAGGACTCCAAGGCGTTCGCGCGCCGGCGCATCGAGGCGGTCTGGCAACGGCTCGACGCGCACCTGTCCGCCGGCGGCCCGTATCTGCTCGGCGAATCGTTCGGCGTCGCCGACCTCTACGCGACGATGCTGATGCGCTGGTCGCGCAACATGCCCAAGCCCGCCACCGCGTGGCCGGCGGTCGCCGCGCTGGCCGACCGCGTCCGCGCGCGGCCGAGCTGGCGGCGCCTGTACGAGATCGAAGGCCTGACCGAGTGGGTCTGAGCGCGACGCCGGCGGACTCTCAGGAAACGGCTTCGGAGCAGACGCGGTTGCGGCCGCTCTGCTTGGCGCGATAGAGCTGCGCGTCGGCGGCGCGCATCAGGTCGCCGACCAGGGCCATGCCGGCGCGCCAGTTGGCCACGCCGATGCTGACCGTCACGCGGCGCGTGCCGGCCTGCGCATCGAGCGTGAGCGCGGCGACCGCGCCGCACAGCCGCCGCGCGAATTCGGTCGCCGCCTCGATGCCGTGCTCGGGCAGGATCGCGGCGAACTCCTCACCGCCGATGCGCGCGAGGATGGCGTCGTCGCGCATGCACGCGTCGAGCGCGGCGGACACCTGGCGCAGCACGACGTCGCCGGCCGGATGGCCGTGGCGGTCGTTGATCGACTTGAAATGGTCGAGGTCGACGATCAGCAGCGCCAGCGGGCGCGCGTGGCTGGCGCTGCGCGCCAGCTCGCGGTCGAGCAGCTCGAGGAAATGGCGCCGGTTGTACAGGCCGGTCAGCGGATCCATCGTCGCCAGCTGGTAGATCTCGTCGTGGTAGCGCGCCTCGACCGAGGAACGGTCCATGAACTTCAGCACGCAGGCGCCGATGGAGATGTGGTCGCCGTCCTTCAGCTCGGCCTCGATGATCGGCTGGTCGTTCAGCAGGGTCTTGTTGGTCGAATCCAGATCCTTGATGCGGTAGCCGGACGGCTCGCGCCAGATCCGCGCGTGCTGGCGCGAGACGCTGCGGTCGACGATCTGGAATTCGCACTCGGGCGCGCGCCCGATCGTCACCGGCGCCGCGGCGACGTCGACGCGCTGGCCCAGCCGCTGCCCCTGCAGCACGACCAGGGACGCGGATTCGTCGTGCCCGTCACCCACCTTCGCCGGATGCAGGGTGCGCCGCTGCGTGGTGGTGGAATCGCGATCTCGTCGGATCATGCCTGGGGACAGCCGGTCGGATTTGTTGCGCTGCAAAGTCTAGCGCGCCGGGGCGCCCGGTTTTCGCTCGGCGCGGCGCACCAAAAGCGCTTATACTTTGTGAGCCAGTTCACATTTTAAGCGTGCGCAGGGACCGCAGCGGAACAGGGGCCGCCGCCATGCAAGCCAGCGACGCCTCGTCGGACGAGGCTACCGAAATCCAGTCGCTCCCGCGTACCGCCGACGCGGCAGCCCCCTTCGCCGCCGGCACGCGCTTCGGGGCCTACGTGCTGCGCCGCCTGCTCGGGGAAGGCGGCATGGGCTGCGTCTATCTCGCCGAGCAGGTGCGGCCGGTGCGCCGCGAGGTGGCCCTGAAGCTGATCCGCGAGCAGATCGCCAGCCCGCTGGCGCGCGCCTATTTCGAGGTCGAGCGCCAGGCGCTGGCGCAGATGCAGCATCCGGCCATCGCCCAGGTGTTCGACGCGGGCTCCAGCGAGGACGGCCACCTGTATCTGGCCATGGAAGTCGTCGAGGGCGTGGCGATCACGCGCTTCTGCCGCAGCGAGCGGCTCGATCTCGACCAGCGCCTGGCGCTGTTCGCGCGGGTGTGCCGCGGCGTGCAGCACGCGCACCAGAAAAGCATCCTGCATCGCGACCTGAAGCCGGCCAACGTGCTGGTGCGCCGCGTCGACGGCGAACCGATGCCGAAGATCATCGATTTCGGCATCGCCATCGGCGGCGACGCGGTCGGCGACCGCGCCGGCACCGCCGTCTACATGAGCCCGGAGCAGGCTTCGCAGGAGCAGCGGCCGCTCGACACGCGCAGCGACGTGTACTCGCTCGGCGTGATGCTGTACGAGGTGCTGACCGATTCCGACGCCGCCGAACTGACCTCGGCCGCGCACCGCTCCGAGCGCGCGCCGCACCGCACGCTGCTGGCCGCGCTCGACAGCGGCGCCGGCGATGCCGACGCGCCCGCCGTGGCGGAGGCGGCGCTGCGCCAGGCCACGCGCCGCCTGCCGGCCGAACTGCGCGCCGTGCTGCGCAAGACGCTCGCGCACGACCGCAACGACCGCTACGACTCCGCCGCCGCGCTCGCCGACGACGTCGAGCGCTTCCGCGAGCGCCGCCCGCTGCAGGCGATGCGGCGCACGGGCTGGTACCTGCTGCGCACGTTCGCCGCGCGGCACCGGCTCGGCTTCGCCGCCGGCACGCTGGCGGCGCTGGCCCTGCTGGTCGGCAGCGCGCTGGCCTTCGACGGCCTGCTGCGCGCGCGCCGCGCCGCCGCGGTGGCCCAGGTCGAGGCGGCCAAGGCGACCCAGGTCGCCGGCTTCGTGCGCGAGATGCTGGCCGGCATCGATCCGGATCGCGCGCGCAGCATGGATCGCAGCCTGATGCGGCTGGTGCTCGACTCGGCCGCCGAGCGCGCCGCGCGCGAACTCGCCGCGCAGCCCGCGGTGCGCGCCGAGATCGAGCGCACGATCGCCGGCAGCTACGCCTCGCTGGGCGAACTCGACCTCGCCGGCCGGCACTACGAGGCGGCGATCGACAGCAGCCGCGCCGCCGGCCTGCCGGTGGCGCAGATCGCGCGCCTGGTCATGCGCAACGCCGAGAACGTCGACAACCAGGGCAAGGCGCAGGAAGCCCTGCAGCGCGGCGAGGAAGCGCTGGCGCTGGTCGCCGCGCTGCCGCCGGACGACCGCGACCGCCTGTACGTGGAGAGCCACCTGGCCGGGCTCGAATGCGACGCCGGCAAGCTCGAGGCGAGCCGCGAGCGCTACCTGCGCGTGCTCGCCCTGCAGCGCGAGCAGTTCGGCGAAGACGACGAGGACACGCTCGAAAGCGTCGGCGGACTGGCCATCACCGCCTCCACCATGGCGCGCTTCGACGAGGCGCGCCCGCTCTACGAGACGCTGGTCGCGCAGCGCCGCGCGCGCTACGGCCAGGAGCATTCCAAGACGCTATCGGCGATCAACGGCCTGGCGGTGCTCGAGCTGGAACAGAAGCACTTCGCCGAGGCGGAAAAACTGCTCGCGCCGCAGCTGCCGATCGCCGAGCGCGTGTTCGGCGCCGATCACCCGACCACGCTGCGCTTCGTCAGCAACCTGGGCGGCGCGATCCGCCAGCAGGGACGCAACGAGGAGGCGCGGCCGTACTACGAGCGCGCGTTCGAGCTGTCACTCAAGCTGTCCGGCCCGACCAGTCCGTCGAACGTCATCGCCGAAAGCAACCTCGCCAACCTGCTGCGCGACGCCGGCGAACTGGACGCGGCGCTGACGCACGCGCGCGCGGCGAGCCAGAACGCCACGGTCGCATTCGGCGACAATCCGATGGGCGCGATCTTCCGCAAGGAACTGGCGACGGTGCTGATCCGCACGCAGCACTACGCGCAGGCCGAGCGCGAACTGGCGCAGGCGTGGTCGGCGTTCAGCACCTCGAAGGAATACGGTCCGCTGCATCCGCGCACGCAGGAAGTGGTCGAGACCGGCATCGAGCTGTACGAAGCCTGGCACAAGCCCGACCAGCTGGCGCTCTGGCAGGCGCGCAGGGCACCGTCGGGCAGCGCCGCGGCCGGCCCCGGCTGAGGCCCGAGGCGCACCGCACGGATCGGCCGCGCGGCGGTTGACGCCACCGGGACGCAGGCGCATAACCGCGCGGCGGGGGGAAACGTCCGTCTCTCGGGGAACGCTCATGACCAGTCGCTGGTTCGTCTCGCTGCTCGCCGTCGGATGGCTGGGCGCGGCGCTCGCCGCCGCTCCGGTGCCGACCGCATTCACCGCACGCGTCAAGCCACTCGCACGCGTGGATTCGGTTCAACTGCCCGCGCTCGATCTCGCCGCGATCCGCGTCGAGGACGCCGCCGACGAAAGCCTCGGCAAGCCGCCGCGCTTCGCGATCCCGCGCAAGATGCACGTGACGCCCGCGCGCGACGGCACCTGGGAAGACGTCGACGCGAACACCAAACTGTGGCGCTACGTCGTCAAGACGCCCGATGCGCTGTCGCTCAATCTCGGTTTCACACGCTTCCGCCTGCCGCCGCACGCGCGCCTGCTGATCCATTCGCCGGACGGCAAGCTCGTGCACGGCCCGGTCACGGCGAGCAACAACACGCCCTCGCGCCAGTACTGGACGCCGGTCGTGACGGCGCCCGAAGTCGTCGTCGAGCTGACCATCCCGGCCGCCGAAGTGGCCGCGCTGGAACTGGAGATCGGCCAGGTCGGCCAGGGCTACCGCGGCTTCGGCAGCGGGAAGGGCGGCAAGGGCGGCCTGCCGCCGGACAGCTCCGGCTCGTGCAACATGGACGTGAAGTGCCTGCTCGCCGCCGATCCCTGGCAGGACAACGTGCGCGCCGTCGCCGCCTACACGCTCAACGGCAGCCGCCACTGCACCGGCTCGCTGGTCAACAACACGGCGCAGGACACCAAGCTGTACTTCATGACGGCCAATCACTGCCTGGCCAGCCAGAGCGAGGCGGACACGGTCGTCACCTACTGGAACTACGACAACACCACCTGCCGCGTGCCGGGCAGCGCGGCCAGCGGCCAGCCCGGCGACGGCCCGCTCGACCAGACCCTCTCCGGCGCGACCCTGCGCGCGACCTACGCCGGCTCGGATTTCACCCTGCTCGAACTCGACGGCGAGGTGCCGCAGGCCTTCGGCCAGTTCTGGGCCGGCTGGGACCGCACGCCGTACTCCGATCCCGGCGGTCCGGAGCACGGCGACACCGCCTGCTCGGCCGACAGCCTGTGCGCGGCGATCCATCATCCCAGCGTGGCCGACAAGCGCATCACCTTCGCCGAGGAGAACACCGTCTCGTCCGGCTACGGCGGCAATTCGGTTCCGCCGGTACCGGGCAACCGCACGCACACCTGGGTGCACTGGGACCCGACGCCGGTGTTTCCGCCCGATCCCACGCTGACGATTCCGCCGCAGGTCACCGAGGGCGGCTCGTCCGGCTCGCCGCTGTACAACGCGCAGCGCCGCTTCATCGGCCAGCTGCACGGCGGCCCCTCCAGCTGCGGCCAGACCGGCGACAACCTGTCCGACGTCTACGGCCGCATTTCGATTTCGTGGGAAGGCGGCGGCTCGGCGACCTCGCGCCTGAAGGACTGGCTCGATCCGGGCAGCACCGGCGCGCTGACGATGGACGGCCGCAACGCCTGCACCGCACCGCCGGTGCCGACCAACGTCGTCGCCACCGCCACCGCCGCGAACCAGGTCACCGTGAGCTGGGATGCGATCACCGGTGCGGACAGCTACCGCGTCTACCGCGGCGACGGCGCCTGCCCGGGCAGCAACTGGCAGCTGATCGCCGGCAACGTCAGCGGCACCAGCTACGTCGACGGCGGCGTCTCCGGCGGCGCCACCTATTCCTATGCGGTGACCTCGTTCGGCAGCGCGCAGAGCTGCGAGTCGGCGCACAGCGGGTGCAGCGCCGCCACCGCCACCGGCGTGTGCACGCTGGCCCCGGACTTCGCCGGCCTCACCGGCGCGGCGAGCAGCGCGGAAAAGACCTGCGGCGTCGACCTCGCCTGGAGCGAAGGCAGCAACCGCTGCGGCAGCGGCGCGCTGAAGTACAGCCTGTTCCGCTCGACCACGCCCGGCTTCACGCCCGACGCGGGCAGCCGCATCGCCAGCTGCGTCACCGGCACCGGCTATCACGACGCCACCGTCGCCAGCGGCACGCGCTACTACTACGTGGCGCGCGCCGAGGACGACACCGCCAACGGCGCCGGCGCGTGCAACGAGGGCAACGAAGACGCCAACACGGTCGAGCTGGCGGCGATTGCGGGCGGCCCGCCGGCGGTCTCGTTCGGCGACGACATGGAAGGCGGCACCGGCAACTGGAGCGCGGGCGGCAGCGGCGCCGGCGCGAATTTCGCGCAGGTCACCGACCAGAGCCATTCGCCGACGCATTCGTGGCACGCACCGGACGGCGACGACGTCGGCGACCACCGCCTGGCGACCGCCGCGGCGATCGCGGTCGGCCCCGGCGCGACGCTCGAGTTCTGGCACTCCTACGACACCGAATCGACCTACGACGGCGCCGTGCTGGAATACTCGCTCGACGGCAGCACCTGGGTCGACATCCTCGCCGCCAGCGGCGACGTTCCGGCCAATCCGGACCGCCTCACGAGCGGAGGTTACGACTCGACCCTCAGCACCGCATACGACAACCCGATCGGCGGCCGCCGCGCCTGGAGCGGCGACAGCGGCGGCTTCGTGCGCGTCGTCGTCGACATGGCCGACTTCGGCGGCCGCAGCGTGTCCCTGCGCTGGCGCCTGGGCACGGACAACTCCAACGGCGCGCCGGGCTACTGGCTCGACGACGTGCTGCTGTCGGCCGGCACCAGCTGCAGCGCCGACGACACGCTGTTCGAGGACGGCTTCGACGGCCCGCCGGCTTGAGGTCGACGGCGGCGCGCGAGCGGACGCACCGGTCGCCGACGGGTTACGGATCCAGGCGGACCAGATCGAGCCGTCGGCCGTCGGCCAGCCGCACGTCGAGTTCGGATTCGATCCTGGCCAGCGTGCGCAGGCGCGGGCACAGGCCTTCGGCGCGGCGCTCGAGATCCTTGCTGCGGCGCTCGACCGCGCGCTCGACCTTCTCCTCGATGCCGTCCGCGCGCGCTTCCAGCTCCGCGGCGGCCTTCTCGTCGCCGCTGAACGCGACCGCGATGGCCTGCCCGGCGACGTTTCCGACGATTTCGCTGGCCAGGGTGGTGGCGATCGTCTCGGCGAGGCGGTCGATGTCGCCGTCGTTCCATTCGCTGAAGCGGTCGTTGTCGGCCAGGCGCTGGTCGAGTTCGTGGCCGGCGCGCGCCAGGCGTTCCGCGCTGGCGCGTGCGGACTGCGGGTCCCTGGCGAACGCGGCGGAGACTTCGGTGACCGCGTCGAGCGCGATGGCGATCGCCTCGCGCGCGACCGCCTTCACCTCGGGCACGGCGTCGCGCACGCCGCGCTCGATGTCGATCAGGCGCTGGCGGTCGGCCGCGCCGACGTCGACGCTGCGGCCGTCGACGCGCAGCGAGCCGTCGGCGATGACGACCTCGGCCGGCGTGCCCTTGTCGCGCTGGAAGCGCAGGTCGGCCTTGCCGATGGTCAGCGAGTAGTCGCTGTGCAGGCCGCAGTCGGAATTGTGGATGTCGATGTCCGCGCGGGCTGCGCCGGCACCGGCCAGGCTCAGGGCGACGGCGAGAAACAGGCGTTGCATGGCGATCCTCCTATCGAATGCCTCGCTTCGATGCGGAGAATCGCGCAAGCGTTTAAGCGGCACGCGTGCCGGGCGTCACCCAACGCACGGCACGGTGCCGAAGGTCATGGTCTCACTGGCGGTCGTTCGGCGCGATCAGCGCGCGGTAGGCCAGGCCGCCGAGCGCGCCGCCGACGATCGGCGCCAGCCAGAACAGCCACAGCTGCGACAGCGCGCCGGTGCTGGCGAACAGCGCCACGCCGGTGGAGCGCGCCGGATTCACCGAGGTGTTGGTGACCGGGATGCTGATCAGGTGGATCAGGGTCAGCGCGAAGCCGATCGCGATCGGCGCGAAGCCGGTCGGCGCGCGGCCATGCGTGGAGCCCATGATGATGAACACGAAGAAGAAGGTCAGCACGACCTCGCAGATCAGCGCCGCCTGCAGCGAATAGCCGCCCGGCGACAGCTCGCCGTAGCCGTTCGAGGCGAAGCCGCCGACCTCGAAACCCGGCTTGCCGCTGGCGATCAGGTACAGCACGCCGGCCGCCGCGATCGCGCCGATCACCTGCGCGATGATGTACGGGATCAGGTCCTTGGCCGGAAAGCGTCCGCCGGCGACCAGGCCGACCGACACCGCCGGATTGAAATGGCCGCCCGAAACGTGGCCCACCGCGTAGGCCATGGTCAGCACGGTCAGGCCGAAGGCGAGCGCCACGCCGGCGAAGCCGATGCCGAGCGTGGGCACCGCCGCGGCGAGCACCGCGCTGCCGCAGCCGCCGAGCACGAGCCAGAACGTACCGAAGAATTCCGCACCCAACCGCTTGCCGATCGACATCGTCTCATCTCCCGTTGGTCATTTCGAAGGAATGCCGCGCGCAGCGTCGCAGCCCCCTTCGCCGCCGCGTGCGGCGCATCCTACGTCGATCGGACGACAAGCGAGCGTGAACATCGCAACAAACGGTCACGCCGCGCGCCGCGCGACGGCGGTGGCCGCGGCGGTCCGAACGGCCCACAATGCCCGTTCCCGTCCAGACGAGGTGCGCCATGCCCAAGTACGTGATCGAGCGCGAGATCCCCGGAGCCGGCCAGCTGACGCCGCAGGAGCTGCAGGCGATCTCGCAGAAATCCTGCAGCGTGCTGCAAGCGATGGGACCGCAGGTGCAGTGGCTGCAGAGCTACGTCACCGACGACAAGATCTATTGCGTCTACATCGCGCCGGACGAGGCCAGCGTGCGCGAGCACGCCGCGCAGGGCGGCTTCCCGGCGAACAGCATCGCGCGCGTACGCACGGTGATCGATCCGACCACCTCGGAGTAGCCGTCAGACGCCGAACAGGCGTCCGATGCCGGCGGTGGCCGCCATCGCCAGCGCGCTCCAGGCGACCACGCGCGTCGCGCCGCGCAGCGTCGGCGCGCCGCCGGCGCGCGCGACCTTCGCGCCGAGCGCGGCGAGCGCGAGCAGCCACGCGGCCGTCACGATCGATGCGAGCGTGGCCAGCGGCGCCAGCGCGGTGATCAGCAGCGGCCACGCGGCGCCGCTGGCGAACGCCGCCGCCGACGCGCCCGCGGCCTGCAGCGGACGCGCGCGCAGCTCGTGCGTGATGCCCAGTTCGTCGCGCGCGTGCGCGCCGAGCGCGTCGTGCGCGGTCAGCTGCTCGGCGACGCGGCGGGCGAGCTCCGGTTCCAGCCCGCGCCTGACGTAGATGCCGGTCAGCTCGCGCAGCTCGCCGTCCGGATACTGCGCCAGTTCGCCACGCTCGATCGCGAGGTCCGCGTTCTCGGCGTCCGCCTGCGAACTGACCGAGACGAATTCCCCCGCCGCCATCGACAGCGCGCCGCCGACCAGCCCGGCGACGCCGGCGAGCAGGATCGCGTGCCGTTCCGAACCGGCCGCGGCGAAGCCGACGATCAGGCTGGCGGTCGAGACGATGCCGTCGTTGGCGCCGAGCACGGCTGCACGCAGCCAGCCGACGCGGTTCGTGCGATGGATTTCACGGGGATGCCTGGGCATGCCGATGCTCGGGGCCGGTTTTTGAGGGCCGGTTTTGAGGGCCGATTCTTGAGGACCGATTCCTGCAGGCCGATTCCTGACGCCGGTCACATTCGGCCGCGGTGACTTTGCGCGATGTGAACATCCGCAATCGTAGCATCGGGTTTCCTCCCGCGATCGATTCCCGATGCCGTCACAATCCGCGACATCCTCGTTGCCGCGCCTGCTGCTCGGGCTGGGCGCGGCGTGCGCGCTGCAGTCCGCCGCAGCCGCCGGGTTCGGCCTGAAAGAGGTCGACGCGCTGGCCCGGCAGCGCGCGGCGGCCGCGTTCAGCGACACCGCCCCCGACCTGCCCGGCGCACTGCAGCGGCTCGACCACGACGGCTACCAGGCGATCGTCTTCCGGCCGGAGGCCGCGCTGTGGCGCGACGCCAAGCCGCCGCTGCCGTTCGCGCTGGAGTTCTTCCCGCAGGGCTGGGCCTTCGACCGCCCCGTCGTGCTGCACGAAATCGCCCGGCGCGGCGTGCGCGACCTGCGCCTGGATCCGGCGCAGTTCGATCCGGGCCCGGCGCGCATCGATGCGGCCGCCTTGCAGGACCTGGGCTACGCCGGCTTCCGCGCGACGACCGCGCTGAACCTGCCCGGCAGCCGCGACGAATTCGTCTCGTTCCTCGGCGCCAGCTATTTCCGCGCGATCGGCAAGGGGCAGCTGTACGGGCTGTCCGCGCGCGGGCTGGCGATCGACACCGCGCAGGCCTCCGGCGAGGAGTTCCCGCGCTTCGTCGAATTCTGGATCGAGCAGCCCAAGCCCGACACCGGCCAGCTCGTCGCCTACGGCCTGCTCGACTCGCCGCGTGCCACCGGCGCCTACCGCTTCGCGATCGAGCCGGGCGTGGAGACCGTGGTCGAGGTCCAGGCGCGCATCCACCTGCGCGAACGCATCGACAAGCTCGGCCTCGCGCCGCTGACCAGCATGTACTTCCGCGGCGCCCACCAGCGCGCGGCGGGCGGCGACGACTACCGGCCCGAGGTGCACGATTCCGACGGGCTGTCGCTGCGCTCGGCCAACGGCGAATGGATCTGGCGGCCGCTGCTCAATCCCAAGCGGCTGCTCGTCACCTCCTTCGCGCAGACCGATCCGCGCGGCTTCGGCCTGATGCAGCGCGCGCGCCGCTTCGAGCGCTACGAGGACCTGCACACGCGCTACGACCTGCATCCGAGCGCCTGGGTCGAGCCGCTCGGCGACTGGGGCGAGGGCCGCGTCGAGCTGGTGATGATTCCCGCGCCGAGCGAGACCAACGACAACGTCGTCGCCTACTGGGTGCCGGCGGCGGCGACCGCGGCCGGGCAGACGATCGAGCTGAAATACCGCGTGCACTGGCAGAAGGACGCCGCCACGCAGCCGCCGTTCGCGCGCGTGGTGCAGACGCGGCGCGGCGCGCGCGGCGCACACCCGGACGATCATTCGATCGGCTTCGTCGTCGACTACGCCGGGCCGCTCGCCGCCGACGCGCGCGGCGAGGTCGAGGCGGTGGTCGACGCCGACGCGAACGCGCAGGTGCTGCAGCACAGCCTCAAGCCCGGCGCGGACGGCGACGGCTGGCGCCTCAGCCTGCGCCTGCAGCGCAAGGACGACGCCAAGCCGGTGGAGCTGCGCGCCTACCTCAAGCAGGGCGATGCGGTATCGGAGACATGGAGCTACGCGCTGCCGCCGGAGTGAAGCGTCGCGCATCCGCCGGTGCGGATGTTCGCGAACGCTATCTCGACCGCCTCGGCCTGGCAGCCGCGCGGCGCGAATCGCTGCTGCGCGAAAGCGCCGGCGACGATCCGGCCGACGGCATGGCGCGGCTGCACGAGGCATTGGCCGACGACGCGCCGCACGAGGCGAACCCGGCGCAGGCCTCGCTGACCGCGCGGCTGCGGCTGGCCGGCGCCGCCGCCGGTCGCGCGGTGGTCGTCGACGATCCGCGCCGCGGCCTGCGCCTGCTGTCGGCGCCGCCGCTGCATCGCGCCTCGATGACGCCGGGCCTGTGGCCGCCGCCGGGCCTGATCGCGCTGCCGTCGTGGCTGCGCCGCCGGCGCGCGGCACAGCCGCGCCGCGACGACGGTCGCGACGAGCCGCCCGCGCCGGCCGACTGGCAGCGCGCCGCGACAGTGCGCCGCGTGCTGCTGCTCGGCATGGTGCTGGCGCAGTCGTATTTCGCCACCAGCGCGATGGTCGGCGTGCTGCCCTACCACGGCACCAAGCCGATGGAGATGGCGGTGCTGGTGCTGTTCGCGATCCTGATCGGCTGGGTCTCGGCCGGCTTCTGGACCGCGCTGGCCGGCTTCGTGCTGCTGGTGCGCGGCCGCGACCGCTACGCGATCTCGGCGCGCCACATGGCCGGACGGCCGATCCCGCCCGAGGCGCGCACCGCGATCGTGATGCCGATCTGCAACGAGGACGTCGCGCGCGTGTTCGCCGGCCTGCGCGCGACCTGCGCCTCGCTGGCGCAGACCGGCGAGATCGAGCGCTTCGACTTCTTCGTGCTCAGCGATTCCAGCGACGCCGACATCCGCGTCGCCGAGCGCGAGGCCTGGCTCGACCTGCAGGGCTCGCTGCCGGCCGGGCGCGTCTACTACCGCCGCCGCCAGCACCGCATCAAGCGCAAGAGCGGCAACGTCGCCGACTTCTGCCGCCGCTGGGGTCGCGACTACCGCTACATGGTGGTGCTCGACGCCGACAGCGTGATGAGCGGCAACTGCCTGGTCGAACTGGTGCGCCTGATGGAGGCGAACCCGAACGCCGGCATCGTGCAGACCGCGCCGCGCGCGGCCGGACGCGAGACGCTGTATTCGCGCATCCAGCAGTTCGCCACGCGCGTGTACGGCCCGCTGTTCGTCACCGGCCTGCACTTCTGGCAGCTGGGCGAATCGCACTACTGGGGCCACAACGCGATCATCCGCGTCGCACCGTTCATGCGGCACTGCGCGCTCGGCCGCCTGCCCGGCGGCGGCGCCGGACTGGGCCGGGAAATCCTCTCGCACGACTTCGTCGAAGCGGCGCTGATGCGCCGCGCCGGCTGGGCCGTGTGGATCGCCTACGAGCTGTCGGGCAGCTACGAGGAGATGCCGCCGAACCTGCTCGACGAGCTCAAGCGCGACCGCCGCTGGTGCCAGGGCAACCTGATCAACTCGCGCCTGTTCTTCGCGCAGGGCCTGCATCCGGCGCACCGCGCCGTGTTCGTGACCGGCGTGATGGCCTACCTGTCGGCGCCGCTGTGGTTTGCGTTCCTGCTGCTGTCGACCGTGCTGCTGGCCATCCACACGCTGTCGGAGCCGACCTACTTCACCGCGCCCAACCAGCTTTTCCCGCTCTGGCCCGAGTGGCATCCGGCGCGCGCGATCGGCCTGTTCGGCGTCACCGCGACCTTGCTGTTCCTGCCGAAGATCCTCAGCGTCGCGCTGATCGCGCTGAAGGACGCCAGGCCGTTCGGCGGCGCCGTGCGCCTGGCCGTCAGCGTGCTGCTGGAGATCGTCTTCTCCGCGCTGCTCGCGCCGATCCGCATGCTGTTCCACACCCGCTTCATCGGCGCCGCCCTGGTCGGCTGGGCGGTGCAGTGGAAGTCGCCGCCGCGCGACGACGCGCAGACAACCTGGCGCGAAGCCTTCGCCCGCCACGGCGGCCAGACCGTGCTCGGGCTGGCCTGGCTCGGACTGGTGTACCGGCTCAACCCCGCCTACCTGTGGTGGCTGCTGCCGGTGGCCGGAGCGATGGCGCTGTCGATTCCGATCTCGGTGTACTCCAGCCGCGTCACGCTCGGCCGGCGCGCGCGTGTCGCGCGCCTGTTCCTGATCCCGGAAGAATCGCATCCGCCACGCGTGCTGCGCCGCATGCGCCGCTACGTGCAGCACGCGCCGGCGGTGCCGCGCTTCGTCGACGCGGTCGTCGATCCGCTGCGCAACGCGATCGCCTGCGCCGCCGACGTCGCGCGCACCGAGCACTCCGAGGCGGTGCAGCGCACGCATGCGGAAGTCGTCGAGCGCGCCTTGCGCGACGGGCCGGCGGCGCTCGACGAGAACGACCGCAACGCCCTGCTGCGCGACGCGCAGGCGCTGTCGCGTCTGCATTTCGCCGTGTGGTCCTCGCCGGCAGCGCACTCCGACTGGCTCGCCGCGCCACTGGCGCCGCCGCCGCGGCGCGCGGCCCGGGGCGAAGCGGCGCGGGCTTGATGCTGTCCCTTCGTCCGCCCGCGGGATCGACGGCCACTCTCCGGCGGCCGGAGGGTGGCGAAGGCCGACGAAGGGAGTCGGAGTGAAGCGCTTCACGTCGAATCCCTCACCCGCGCCTGCGGCGCGACCTCTCCCGCGCGCGGGAGAGATGAGCTTCGAGCAAGGCCCAATCGTGCACGCATCGAACGAGAAGACATCCGAACGTTTCCCGGAGCCCGCATGAACCGCCGCGACCTCTTGACCGCTTCCTCCTACCTGCTCGCCACCCTGCCCCTGCTCGGCCGCGCCGCGACGCGACCCGGCAGCGCACCGTTCGAGCCGAAACGCTTCGACTACGCCGCGCTGAAGGGCCATGCGCGCGGGCTGGCCGAGCGGCCGTTCGTCGCGCCGAACCTCGACATCCCGCGCGTGCTGACCGCACTGGACTGGGACCACTACCAGGCGATCCGTCCGGATCCGGCGCACGCGCTGTGGGCCGACCGGCGCGACTCGCGCTTCCGCGCGCAGTTCTTCCACCTCGGCATGCAGTTCCGCCGTTCCGTGCACGTGTACGAAGTCGTCGACGGCCTCGCGCACGAGGTCGAGTACGACCCGCGCCGCTTCGATCTATCCAGGAGCGGCATCGACGGCGGCAAGCTGCCGCACGACCTGGGCTACGCCGGCTTCCGCCTGAATTTCCATGGCGACTTCGCGCGCGACGTGGTCGCCTTCCTCGGCGCGAGCTATTTCCGCGCGGTCGGCGGCTCGCTGCAGTACGGCCTGTCCGCGCGCGGCATCGCGGTCGATTGCGGCCTGCCGCGCGCGGAGGAATTCCCCGACTTCACCACGTTCTGGCTCGAACGGCCCAAGCCCGATACCGACAGCCTCACGCTGTACGCGCTGCTCGACGGGCCGAGCGTCGCCGGCGCCTACCGTTTCGACATCGCGCCGGGCGAGCCGCTGACGATGCGCGTGGACGTCGCGCTGTATCCGCGCAAACCCATCGAGCGGCTCGGCATCGCGCCGCTGACCAGCATGTTCCTGGTCGCGCCGCACGACCGCCGCATCGGCGACGACTGGCGCCCGGCGATCCACGATTCGGACGGGCTGGCGCTGTGGACCGGCGTCGGCGAGTGGATCTGGCGGCCGCTGGTCAATTCGGTCGACGTGCGCGTGAATTCGTTCCTCGACCAGACGCCGCGCGGCTTCGGCCTGATGCAGCGCGACCGCGACTTCGAGCGCTACCAGGACGACGGCGTGTTCTACGACCGCCGGCCGAGCCTGTGGGTCGAGCCGCTGTCGGGCTTCGGCAAGGGCGCGGTGCAGCTGGTCGAGCTGCCGGCGCCCGACGAGACGCGCGACAACATCGTCGCCTACTGGAAACCCGAAGCGACACCGCAGCCGGGACAGGAACTGCTGTACTCCTACCGCCTGTACTGGGGCGAGAAGATGCCGGCCACTCCACCGCTGGCGCAGGTGGCGATGACCTGGACCGGCATCGGCGGGCCGCCGGGCGTCACGCGCACGTATTTCTCGTGGAAGTTCGTCGTCGACTTCGCCGGCGAGGCGCTGGCGAAGCTGCCGCGCGACACGAAGATCGAGCCGGTCATCTCGATCTCGCGCGGACGCACCGAAACCGTCTCGGCGCGCCCGCTGGACTCGATCCGCGGCTGGCGCGTGATGTTCGACGTGGTGCCGGACGACAGCGTCGAGCCGATCGACCTGCGCGTGTTCCTGCGCGACGCGAAGCAGCAGCCATTGAGCGAGACCTGGCTGTACCAGTGGACGCCGCCGCCTCCGGCGGCGCGGCGCTGAGCCGTCTGCCGGCGAGCCACCTGCTGCGGAAGCGGTCTCCCGGCCACCGGCCCCAAACCCTTTCGCCGTCATGCCCGCGAACGCGGGAATCCATTGCACGTGGCCGCCCGAGGGCACGATGGATGCCCGCGTTCGCGGGCATGACGCCGCTTCGGGTTCGGGGCATCGCCTTCGCGGGGATGACGCTGCTCCGGGATCGAGGCATCGCCTTCAGGGGTGCAGCCCGCCACACGCCGCAGCTTGGCCGCGACTTCCATACGCAGCGCCGCCCCGACAGCGAATCCACGTACTCCCGCCGTCATTCCCGCGAACGCGGGAATCCATTGCGACCGCCGCGCGCGGCAACCCGCGCGGCATGACCAATGTCACTGGCTCTTGCTTTTCCTCACAAGTAACGTTACTTGTAACAACCGATGAACCGAATGCCCGCCCGATCCCCGTCCGCATCCGCGCGCAGCCAGCGGGCCTTCCGCGAACGCATGCGCGAGAAGGGCCTGGTCGCGCGCCAGGTCTTCATCCGGCCACAACACCGCGAGATTCTCGCCACCCTCGAGCTCGCGCTGCGCGAGCCGGTGCTTCCCGACCGCTACCGCCACCTGGAGGCGTATTCCGCCATGACCCAAGCCTGGACCACCCCTGCCCTGCACGAGGCGCTCGCCGAGCACGTGCTGCGCGAGAAACTGCCGTTCCAGCTCACGCTCGAGCACGGCGCCGACCCGACCATCGCGATCTCGCTGCCCGAACAGGGCGATCTCGTCATCCACCTGGCCGCTTCGGGCGAGCAGCTGTTCGTCTCGACCCCGCTGTGCGTCGGCTCGCAGGTCAGGGACCGCGCAGCGTTCAACGACGCCTGCCTGCGCCTGAACCCGATCAACCCGCTGTCCAACATCGGCCTGCAGTCGCTCGACGGCGAGGACGTCTACGTGGTGTTCGGCGAACTGTCCACGCGCTCGCCGCTGGCCAACATCGTCGAGGAAATCGAGGTGCTCGCGCAGAACACGCTGGACGCCGCCGAGGCCCTGCACGGCTATCTGAGCGACCGTCCCTGAGCGTCTCGTCGCCGGCACCCCGATGATTCCGGAGCGGCCGTCCGCGGCCGTACTTCTCAAGAACATCCTCCACGAGAAAACGCATGAGCATTCTTGAAAAGATCCTGACCCTGTTCCGCGGCGCGGCCACCGAAGCCGGCCAGGCCGTGGTCGACCGCAACGCCACGCGCATCCTCGACCAGGAGATCCGCGACGCACAGGGCGACAGCCTGCGCGCGAAGGAAGACCTGACCCGGATGATGGCGCAGCAGAAGCTGGCCTCCGACAAGCTCGACGCCAAGCGCGCGAAGAAGGCCGAGTACGAAAGCCACATCGGCCGCCTGCTCGGCCAGGGCGACCAGGCGCTGGCGCGCGACGTCGCCGCCAAGGTGGCCCAGCTCGAAGGCGAGATCGCCGCCGAGGAAAAGACGCTGACGACGACCAAGGCCGCGGTCGACAAGCTGCACGGCTCGATCAAGACCGCCGACCGCCGCATCGACAGCCTGCAGCAGCAGGTCGACCAGGTGAAGGCGAACGAGAGCGTGCTGCGCGCGCAGTCGGCGATCTCGGCGCGCCACAGCGGCCAGAACGCCAAGCTGCGCACCGCGCTCGATTCGCTCGAGCGCGTGAAGACGCAGCAGGCCGAACGCGCCGCGCAGATCGAAGCGGCCGACGCGCTCGCTCTTTCCGACGGCGACGGCGATCTGGAAGCACGACTCGCCGCGGCCGGCGTCACGCCGGGCCAGGTCAGCGCCGACGCGGTGCTGGCGCGCTACCAGAAGACCGAGGTCGTGCAGCATCCGCGCGAGCAGCTCGAAGCGCCGCAGGGCGAGGGTTCGCCGCTGCCGGCAACGCACGAGCGCGCGAAGGTCTGACGTTCGCACAGCGGGAAAGAAGCGACGATGAGCCACTGGTTCGACCGCACCTCCGCCTCGAAGGACGCGCCCGGCGCGTTCCCGCTCGGCGCGCGCCTGAAGGGCGCCGTCACGATCGACGCGCTGCCGTTCCGGCTCGCCGGCGAGGCGTTCGGCTTCGAGTGCCCGGCGAGTCCGCAGATCATCGAAGCGATCGGCGTGATCGACCTCGGCGAAGGTTCGCAGCTGCACCGGCTGTACCTGACCGACGACGCGTTCCTGCAGATCGCCAGCACCGGCGCGCCCGGCAGCGAGCGCAACGTCGGCGACGTCGCGCTGTTCGTCTACGTCGATTCGGTCCATCCGGCCAACCAGGCCGCGTTCCGGCAGTGGGTGCAGCAGGGCTCGCTGCTCGGCGCGGCCACCTACGCCGTCGCCAACCGCGAGTACCACCGCGTCTGGGGCGAGGGGCCGGACCAGCGCTGGGCGCCGCCGATCGTCTTCGACGAGAACGTGCACAAGACCTCGGCCGGCACGAAGGACTACGACCTCACCTTGTACTCGATGCTCTACGAACGCTCGCCCGAGGGCGCCGACCGCAACGAGCTGCTGCTGGTCGCGGCCGAGGATTCCGGGCCGAACCAGTACGTCGTCAGCCTCGCGCTCGGCGTGCCCCTGACGACCGCCGAGTTTGAAATCACCTGACCGGGAAACCCCCATGTCCATCGACCTCGCTCCCTCCCTGGCCACCCTGCCGAACTTCCTCGCCTACTTCGCACTGGCGATCGTGCTGGCGGTGCTGTTCCTGGTCGTTTACGTCTGGATCACGCCGCATCGCGAACTGGCGCTGATCCGCGCCGACAAGCCGGCGGCGGCGATCTCCTTCGGCGGCGCCTTCCTCGGCTTCGTGATCCCGCTCGCCTCGGCGATCTCGCAATCGGTCGGCCTGGTCGACTGCGCGGTGTGGGGCCTGGTCGCCTTGATCGTGCAGGCGCTGACCTTCTTCGCCGTGCGCCTGCTGCTGCCGGACCTGCCGGCGCGGATCGAGCGCGACGAGCGCGCCGCCGCGATCCTGGTCGCCGCGCTGTCGATCGGCGTCGGCGTGCTCAACGCCGCCTGCATGACGTACTGACCGGCTCCCGGAGCGCACAGGAGAACCCCGCATGAAACGTTCCCGCCAACTCGCCCTGCTCGCGGTCGCGCAGACGCCGTGGGCGCTGGTCGGCTGCGGCGCACAGGACGCGCAGCCGCAGGCGATGACCAAGCAAGGCTTCTACACCAGCGTCGAAGCCTGCGAACGCGACGGCAACAGCGCCGAGCTGTGCCGGCGCGCCTCGCAGGCCGCCGACACGGCCAGCACGAACGATGCGCCGCGCTACAAGAGCAAGGCCGACTGCATCGCCGAGTACGGCGACCTGTGCACCGAGAAGCGCGAAGCCAGTGGCGGTTTCTGGATGCCGCTGATGACCGGCTTCATGCTGTCGCAGATGCTCTCGCCGGGGCGCGCGCCGACCTATCTGGACTCCAATCCGATCTACCGCACGCGCGCCGGCCAGTACACCGAGGCGTACCGCGACCGCGATCGCGGCGGCGGTGGCTACGTCGGCGGCGGCACCTACGGCACGAGTGCGCGCGCCGGAGACGGCACGCGCATGCGTCCGGTCGACATCGCGCCGAACCGCGCGGTGACGATGTCGCGCTCGGGCTTCGGCTCGGCCTCCGCCGCGCGCAGCGGCTGGGGCGGCAGCTCGCGCGGCGGCTGAGGCCGGGCGACCGCCATGAAGCGCATCGCGATCGCCGAACGCGACGACTGGCGGCAGACCGCCGAGCGGCTCGGTTTCCGCTTCCACACCATCGACGGCGCGCCGTACTGGGACGAGCGCGCCTACTACGCCTTCACGCTCGAACAGATCGAGCGCGACATCGAGACGCCCAGCGGCGAGCTGCACGAGATGGCGATGGATCTGGTCGCCGAGGCCGTGCGCGACGAGGCGCTGCTGCGCCGGCTGGCGATTCCGCCGCGTTACTGGGACTGGATCGCGCAATCCTGGCGCGAGGCCTCGCCGCACCTGTACGGCCGCATGGATTTCGCCTACGACGGCGACGGCCCAGCCAAGCTCTACGAGCTGAACTACGACACGCCGACCTCGCTGTACGAAGCGGCGTTCTTCCAGTGGCTGTGGCTGGAGCAGCAGGTCGAGCGCGGCGCGCTGCCCAAGGGCACCGACCAATACAACCTGATCCAGGAAACGCTGATCGAGGCGTTCGCGACGATCGCCAAGCGCCTGCCCAAGCCGCTGTATTTTTCCGCCGTGCGCGACTCGCTCGAGGACCAGGGCACGATCGCCTACCTCGCCGACTGCGCCGAGCAGGCGGGCCTGGCGACCCGGCGCATCGCCATCGAGGACATCGGCCTGAGCAAGGATGGCTGGTACACCGATACCGACGACGCCGTCATCCGCGCGATCTTCAAACTGTACCCGCTCGAATTCCTGTTCGAGGAGGAGTTCGGCCCCGCGCTGCCGACCTCGCGCTGCGTGCTGATCGAGCCGCCGTGGAAGGCGATCCTGAGCAACAAGGGCGTGCTGCCGCTGCTGTGGGAGCGCCATCCCGACCACCCGAACCTGCTGCCGGCGTTCTTCGACGAGCAGCCGGCCGCCGCGCTGCCGGCCGGCTGGGTGCGCAAGCCGCTGTTCTCGCGCGAAGGCGCCAACATCGAAGTGCACGGCGCGGACGGCGAGATCCTGCGCTCGGACGGCCCCTACGACGACGCGCCGTTCATCCGGCAGGCGTTCCATCCGCTGCCGAAGTTCGACGGCGGCTATCCGCTGGTCGGCAGCTGGGTGGTCGCCGACCGCCCCTGCGGCCTGGGCGTGCGCGAGGACGCCTCGCTGATCACGCAGGACACCTCGCGCTTCGTGCCGCACGTGATCGGATAGGCGACGGCGTCCTCGACACCCGGCCGGCGGCGCGGCGGCCGCTCGGCCGAGGTCCATGCGCGCGAGAAGTTGCGCGGAACCCGGCGCGACACGCGCTTCTGGTACGGCGAGAGATACAGCGTCGCCAGCCGCGTGCCGTCGGCGAGCGAGATCGCGTAGGCGTCCACCGGGAACGGCGACACGTCCGAGCCGACCGAGCCGACGCGGCGCGAGACGATCCGGCTTCCGTCGCGGAAGCGCAGACGCGCCAGATAGGCGGCGGTTCCGGACGCGGCGCGCGTGGGAATCGGATTGGTCGGCGTCAGGCCGAATTCGCCGTAGCCGTTCGGCAGGGCGTCGACGTCGACGCCGTCCTCGCACAGCGCGCTCAAGGTCTCGCGCAGCTCGGCCGGATTGCGGAAGCAGTACCCGGCCTGCAGCACCTCGTAGACGGACTTGCGACCCGATCCGCGGAAACTGTCCTGCATCGCCGAGCACGCGTAGATGCCCTTCGCCACGGCGCCGGCCGCGAAGGCCGCCAGCGCGAGGAGAACGGCCGCCGCCGGCGACAGGCCGAGGAACGCGCCACCGACCATCGCCGCCGAGGCCAGCATCGACTCGACCGCAGCCAGGCGCGAGCCGCCGGCGCCGGCACCCGCCTCGTGGGCCATGTAGAGCGCCGGCGACGCGCACACGCAGCTTCCGGCGAGCAGCCATCCGACCGATGTCACCTCGCCGACGATCCGCTGCATCAGCACGAAGGCCGCGATCGCATACAGCGCCATTCCGGCGCTCGCCAGCGCCGCGCCGAGAAACGCCCAGCCGCGCATCGCACGCAGCACGCCGCGCTCGGCCGCACGCATCGCGCGTTCCACCGCTTCGTGGGACGGGGTCAGCAGCAGGGCCATCGTCATCCGGCCGAGGAACGGCACGCACACCGTCAGGACCGCGATGTCCCATCGCCCGCGGCCGAGGAAATGCACGATCGCGACGACGCCGGCACTCGCAGCCAGCAGCCACAGCCAACCCGGAACCGTTCTGGTCACGCTCGAGGCCTTGTTCTGGTTTGCGGACCCCCGGCCCGTCCGTGCCATGGTGTCGCCGATCGCCGGTGCATTTCCTTGACTGGGATCATGACTTTGCGATCCGCGCGGTCCGGCCCGCCGCGCGATTCCGGCGGCCGCCCGACGTATGCTGGAACGACCCGTCCTGCCCTGCCGGAGCCGCCATGCCGACGACCGACCCGCGCGTCGACGCCTACATCGCGAACGCGCAGCCGTTCGCGCGGCCGATCCTCGAGCGCCTGCGCGCGCTCGTGCACGAGACCTGTCCCGAGGTCGAGGAGACGATCAAGTGGAGCTCGCCGTTCTTCCTCTACCGCGGTCTGTTCTGCCACATGGCCGCATTCAGGCAGCACTGCGCGTTCGGGTTCTGGAAGTGGAAGCAGGTAGTCGGCGCGGACGGCGACGACGGTGCGATGGGCGAGTTCGGCCGCCTGGCGACGCTGTCGGACCTGCCGTCGAAGAAAGTCCTGGTCGGCTATCTCAGAAAAGCGATGGCGCTCAACGAGGCCGGCGTGCCGGCCGCGACCCACGGCAGGCGCGCCTCGCGCAAACCGCCATTGGACGTGCCGGCGGATCTGGCCGCGGCGCTGCAGCGCGACGCGAAGGCGCGCGCGACGTTCGACGCATTCAGCCCGAGCCATCGGCGCGAGTACGTCGAATGGATCGTCGAGGCCAGGCGCGAGGAAACGCGCGCGAAGCGGCTGGCGGCGACCCTGGAGTGGCTGGCCGAAGGCAAGCCGCGGAACTGGAAATACCAGCGCTGAGCGCGGCGGCGCCCGTCACTCCGGCCGGAGCATCACTGAACCGCGGCCATCGCCGATCCGCGCGATGCTTGTCGCGCACGCGGACGGCGGCGAACATCGCCGCATGCACTCCGGAACGACGACGATGGCGCAGCACATCCCCGCACTGAGGGTCGGCAACGACGACGATTCGCGCGGCAGCCGCCTGACGCGCACCATTCTCGACCTCGTCGGCTACGTGCCGGCGACCGACGAACACCGCGCCAAGGGTCCGCACGAACGCGCCCGCGCGCTGGCCTCGGCCGCGGCGAACAAGGCCGCGCTGGCGGCCGGCACACTGGCGCTGCCGCCCGGCCCGCTCGGCTGGCTGACGATCCTGCCCGAGCTGGCCGCGATCTGGCGCATCCAGCGCCAGATGGTCGCCGACATCGCCGGCGCCTACGGGGTCAGCGCGGACCTGACGCGCTCGCACATGCTGTACTGCCTGTTCCGCCACGCCGCGGCGCAGGCCGTGCGCGACGTCGGCGTGCAGGTCGGCGCGCGCCTGCTGATCCAGGACGTGCCGCTGCGCGCGATCGAGAAGATCGCGGCGAAGATCGGCCTGGACGTGTCCAGGCGTCTCGCCGGCCGCGGCATCGCGCGCTGGCTGCCGGTGGTCGGCGCGCTCGGCGTCGGCGCCTACGCCTACTACGACACCACGCAGGTCGCGCGCACGGCGATCGCGCTGTTCTCCGACGGCCAGGCGCCGGAGCCGCGGCGCGTGAAACGCGGCTAGCCGCCGGAGCGCAGGCGATGGCGGCGCCAGGCGCCGAAGGCCAGCGGCGAGGCCGCCATCGCGAAGAACACGACGTCCCAGACGTCCTCGCCGAGCAGCATGCCGGCGATGCCGACGATCGCCAGCAAGGCCAGCGAGCAGACCAGCGCGTAGGTGCGGCCGCTCATGCGGAAGCTCCCTTCGCCGCGCCGCCGCGGCGGCGCTTGCGCCGGCGATCCCACCACAGCCAGGCGCCGTTGGCGGTGATGAACAGCGTCAGCCAGGTGCAGGCGGTCCACAGCAGCTTCAGCGCGAGGCCGCCGTAGTCGCCGAAGTGCAGCGGCTGGGCGACGAAGATCGCCTTCAGGTACCACGGCAGCTGCACCACGGTGGACACCGCGCCGCTGTCGGCGTCGACCAGGGCGACGCGGAACAGGCGCTCGTCCAGGCCCTCGCCGCCGACCAGCACGCTGTAGTGCCGCTCGGTCGAGAAGTCGGTGCCCGGAAAGATCATCGACACCACGTGCCAGCCGGCCGGCAGCGCGGCGCTGGTCGCGGCGTGCACGCGATCGACGTCGATCGGTGGGCGGCGCGCGTCGACCGGCACACCGGCGTACTGCCGCTTCAGCTCGCTCAGCTCGGTCTGCTGCCAGACGAACTGCGCGATGGTGCCGAAGCCGAGCAGGAAGCCGGTGACCGTGACCACCAGCGCCCACCCCAGCACCAGCGTGCCGACGAAGTTGTGCAGGTCCAGCTGCAGCAGCCGCGCGCCGCGGCCGCGGCGCAGCACGCCGAAGGCGATGCGCTTGACGTACGGTGCATAGACGACCAGGCCCGAGAGCAGCGAGACCAGCACCAGCAGCGCGATCAACGCGCCGATCAGCTCGCCGAGCGGGCCGAGGAACCAGCGCGCGTGCAGGTCGAGCAGGAAGCCGGTGAAGGTCTTGTCCGCGTCCAGGCTGGCCTCGTCGGTCAGCTCGGCCGTGGCCAGGTGCGCGAAGCGCAGCCGCGCGCCGTCGAAGCCGGTGGCGGTGTTGGGCGCGGTGACCAGCAGCAGCACGCCGGGGTGCTCCTTCGGATCGATGCCGACGCTGAGCACGCGCTCGTCGGGAAACTTCGCCAGCACGTTGTCGACCGCCTTCGCCAGCGGCTGCGCCGCGGCGGCGTCGAAACTCTCCACGCTCGGCACCACGCCCAGCGCCTCGTCGATCTCGTGGTGGAAGATCAGGATCGTGCCGGTCAGGCACAGGATCAGGAACGGCACGGTGGCGACCAGGCTGGTCCAGCGATGCAGCCAGAGATTGAGGCGGAACCAGCGCGACGTGCCGGTGGCGTGCATCGGATTCACCAGTCGTACTGCAGGCCGACGTACCAGCGCCGCGGCTGCGGCAGCTGCGCGGTGTCGTAGGGCGTGGGCACCGAGGAGTAGGTCGTGATCAGCAGCGGCGTGTCCTCGTCGAACAGGTTGCTGACGCCGGCGAACACGAACGCCTTGCCGAAGCGGTAGCCGCCGCGCAGGTTGGCGATCCAGTACGGGTCGGTGCGACCGATCGGGCGGTTCTCGATGTCGGAGAAGTACGCGTTCGAATGGCGCGCGTTGACGCCGAACTCGAAGCCGCCGTCGCCGCGCCAGGTCGCGCCGAGGCTCATCGTCGCCGACGGCGCATTGGCGAACTGGTGGCCTTCGATGCCCGAGCCCGGATACTGCGTGACCTTGGTGCGCAGCAGGCCGAGATCGGCACGCAGCTCCAGCGCCTGCGTCGCCAGCCAGCGCGCGCCGAACTCCGCGCCGTAGTTGCGCGCACGATCGGCGTTGCGGATCACCACCGCCCAGATCGCCGGGTCGGGATTGAGGTCGAACGGCAGCTGCATGTCGCGGAACTCGCCGTAGAACACGTTGCCGGTCAGCTGCAGGCGGCCGTCGGCGAGGTCGGCGCGGAAGTACGCCTCGTAGTCGCGCACGTACTCGGCGTCGTAGCTGTAGCTGACGATCGGCACGTCGAGCGTGACGCCGCCGCCGCCGGCGTTGTAGCCGCGCGAGGCGAACACGCCGAAGGTCCATTGCGGATCGGGGTGCCAGGCCAGGCCGATCTTCGGCAGGAACGCGGTGTAGGACTGGTCGATGTCGATGTGCACCAGCGCGCCTTCGCCGCCGCGGCGGCGATGCGTCTCGCGTTCGTAGCGCGCACCGAAACTGAGGTCGAAGCGCTCGCCCAGCGCGAACGTGCCTTCGCCGTAGATCGCCGCGGTGCGCACGCGGTCGCGGAAGCGCTCGTCGACCGGGTAGTCGATGAACTCGCGCTGGTCGGCGCGATAGAGGTAGACGCCGGCGATGCCGCCGAAGCGCGTGTCGCCGCGATCGAGCAGCAGGCGCGGCTCGAACACGCTGTCGCGCGTGTCGATGCGCGCGATGCCGGTGCGCGCCGGCGCGAAGCGGTCGACGTGCAGGTCGGTCGTGCTGATCAGGTTCTGCCAGCTCAGGCGATCAGCCAGCTGCCACTGCGTGTCGAGGATTGCCGCGTTGGTGCGCGGCGCGAACACCGGCATGTCCGGCGTGCTGGCGACCTGCGCCGCGTCGAACGGGCGCGACACCGTCTCGGTCTGCGGCGCGCTCGCGCTGGCGTGCTGGAAGGTCAGCAGCGCGCGGAAATCCGGCAGCGCCGCAGGCTTCCAGGCGAGCTTGGCGCGCAGGGTGCGCGTCTGGATCTCGCCCGGATCGGAAACGCCGGGGTACGGCGCGAAGTCGAGATAGCTGTCGCGATGCTGGATGCCGCCGGCCAGGCGCAGCGCGAATTCCTCGCCGGCGAGCGGACCGGAAAGATAGAACGCGCCTTCGCGACGATCGCCGTCGCCGCCGATCACGCGCACGCCGGCCTCGCGCTCGGCACCCGGATCGCGCGTCTTGATCGCCAGCGTGCCGGCGATCGCGTTGCGTCCCTGCAGCAGGCTCTGCGGTCCGCGCAGGAATTCGACCTGCTGCACGTCCCACAGCGAGTTGTCGCCGAACACGATCTCGTTGTAGCTCGCCGGACGGCCGTCGATGGTGACGTTGAGGCGCGGCCTGGAGCCGGCGAAGAACGCATCGACGCCCAGCGCCGCGCCGGTGCCGTCGACGCCGCGCACGGCCGGCGCGAGATTGCCCTGGCCGAAGCTGGTGACGTTGACGAGATCGGCGAGCACGTCGCGGCTGTCGACGATGCCGCGTTCGTCGAGCGACTGTGCGTCGAGCACGGTGGTGCTGGTGGCCGTGTCGTGCTGCGAGCGGCCCTGTTTCTCCGCGGTGACGACGATGCTGTCGAGCCGCGTCGCTCCCGCCTCCGGCGCGTCCTCCGCGCCGGCCGCGGCCGGCGCGATCGCCGCGGCGATCAGCAGCGCCAGTGGAAGCGACGAACGGACGCGCAGCGGGGTGCGCGGGCGGCAATGGAACGGCGGCATCGGCGAAGCTCCCGTGTGCTGGCTTCCGACCTCGCATCCGGGGATGCAGGGGCTGGCAGCACGGCGAGGGAGCCGATGCGCTGGCGGGGCGGATCGAAGAATCGGTTGCCGGGCGGCAACCGGCCGACATGGTAGTACGCACGCGCGGCGTTCGACAATCCAATCCGCCGTCGCAGGGCGCCTCGCCGATCCCCTCACCCCGCGTTCGCGGGAATGACGGCAAGTCCGTTTCCGGATTCCCTCAGTCGGCGTAGGCGCGTGCGGGCTCGCCGCGCAGCGTGATGCGCGCGAGCGCGAAGGTGATCAGCGCGCACGCCGCGATGCCGACCACCATCGGCAGCGCGGTGCCGTCGAGGAAGCGGCTGACGATCGCCATCACGATCGCGCCGGTGAGGAACTGCAGGGTGCCGATCAGCGCCGACGCGGTTCCGGCGATCGCGCCGTGTTCTTCCAGCGCGAGCACGGTCACGTTCGGAATCACCAGGCCGAGGAAGGCGTAGCCGACGAACAGCAGCACGGCCAGCACGGCGAGGCTGTCGATGCCGAGCGCGAACAGGGCGAACAGGGCCGTCATCGAACCGACGTAGCCGGCCACGGCCCGGCGCGCGAGCCGGCGCAGGCCGAAGCGCCGCGCCAGCAGTCCGTTGAACTGCGCCGCGCCGATGAAGGCGATCGCGTTGATCGAGAAGAAGAAGCTGTACTGCGTCGGGGTCAGGCCGTAGTGCTCGATCAGCACGAAGGACGAACTTGCCAGGTAGGCAAAGAAACTCGACGTGCCGAACGCGCAGATGAAGCCCATGCCGAGGAACGACGGATCGCCGAGCAGTTCGCGATAGGCCGACAGCGCGCCGCGCACCGTGCTGCCTGCGCGCAGGTGCGCGTGGCGCGTCTCGCGCAGGAACAGCGTCAGCAGCACCAGGCCGAGCAGCGCGGCGACCAGCACGCTCCAGAAGATGCCGCGCCAGTCGGTCCAGGCGATCACCAGGCTGCCGGCCAGCGGCGCGAGGATCGGCGAGACGCTAAACACCAGCATCAGCAGCGACATCATCTGCGCCGCGTCCGGCCCGGTATGCAGGTCGCGCACCACGGCGCGGCCGATCACCATGCCGGCACTGGCGCCCAGTCCCTGCAGCACGCGGAACGCGATCAGCGTCTGGATGTCGGTGGCGAGCGCGCAGCCGATGCTGCCCAGCGCGAACAGGACCAGCCCGGCGTACAGCAGCGGCTTGCGCCCGAAGATGTCCGACAGCGGACCGTAGACGAGCTGGGCCAGGCCCATCATGACGAAGAACACCATCAGGCTCGCCTGCGTGGCGCCGGTGCCGGCGTGCAGCGCGGCGCGGATCGACGGCAGCGCCGGCAGGTACATGTCGATCGCGAACGGGCCGATCGCCGTGAGCAGGCCGAGCACGGCCGCCGTCTTGAAGAAATCGCTGCGCATGGACGTCCTTGGCGCGCGCCGGCCCGCGGGCATGGCGGAAGAGGGGCGCGGAAGAGGGGCGCGCACGAAAGGCGCGCGGCGAAGCGCACGAGCTTGGGGGCGTGCGCCGCGATATCAACCCCGGCGGCGCACGCGCGAGGACTTCAGCTCACGGCGCGGGCGATTCGAAGCCGTCGGCGAAGATCGTGTCGTCGAGTGCGTCGACGTCGCTCGCCGTGTTGTCGGCGGGCTCGGGATCGACCGACCCGGCCGGCAAGGTCGCCGTGGCCGTGCTTTCGATCGGCCCGTCCGCCGTCGCGGCGACGGTGGCGGTGATCGTGTAGGTGACGCTGTCGCCCGCGGGCAGGTCGACGCTGTCGGCGACGTCGCCGCTGCCGTTCGCCGCGCAGCTCGCGCCGCCGGCGGCGACGCAGGTCCAGCCGATGCCGGTCAGCCGCGTCGACAGCGTCGTCGCCACGGCCACGCCGGCGACGGCGTCGGGCCCCTGGTTGCTCACCGTCAGCGTGTAGCTCAGCGTGTCGCCGGGTCGCGCCGACTCGACACCGTCGTCGAGCGTGACGCCGACGTCCGCCGTCGTGGTCGACCCCTGCACGGTCACCAGCATGCGCTGCACGTCGCTCGCGCCGGCGCCGTCGGAGACGCGCACGGCGACGCGGTAGTTGCCGGCGACCGTGTAGGCGCGCGAAGCGGTGACGCCGGCGGCGTCGCCGAAGTTGCCGTCGCCGTCGAGGTCCCAGTCGTAGGCGAGCGTGTCGCCGACGTTCGGATCGACGCTGTTGGCCGCGGTGAAGCCGATCGTGCGCGGCGCGCCGTCGGCGCTGGAGCCGGCGGCGAGCGCGATCGCCGCCGACGGTGCCTGGTTCGTGCAGCCGTCGCAGTAGTACACGCGCGAGACGCGGCCTTCCTCCAGGTTGGCGAAGAACAGGTCGCCACCGGGGCCGGAAGCCAGCTGCACCGCCTTGGCCGAGACGCCACCGAAGAACGCGGCCGCGGAACTGTCGGCGGGAGCGTCCGGAATGCCGTCTTCGTCGGCATCGACGAACGGGATGTTGAAGAGGATCTGGCGGTTGGCGTCGGCGAAGAACAGCGAGTCGCGGTAGGCCGCCGGATAGGAACTGCCCTGATAGAACGTCAGCCCGGTGATGTCCGAACTGCCGACGTGCGAGTAGGTGTACCAGGGCGGCGTGTGCGGGGTACGTCCGCCGGTGTCGCCGTCCGAATACAGGCCGGTGCAGATCGGACCGGTGAAGTTGCCGTGATGGCCGCGCCCCTCGTAGCAGGGCCAGCCGAAGTTCCGCAGCCCGGCGCCCTCGGCGGGCACGGCCGGGATGTAGTCGATCTCCTCCCACGAGGTGTCGCCGACGTCGCCGAGCCAGATCTCGCCGGTGTTCGGCCGCACCGTGAAGCGGAACGGATTGCGCAGGCCGTAGGCGATGATGCGCTTGGCGTTGTCGGACAGGCCGCTGGAAGCGAGCGGATTGCCGGGCGCGGGGCTGCCGTCGGCCGGATTGATGCGGATGATCGAGCCGTTGAGCCAGACCTGCTGCCCGACGTACTGCGATTCCACCTCCAGGCCCTGCGAACGCAGCGAGCCGCCGTGGTTGGTCGCCTGGTCGTCCGGATCGGCCGCATTCAGCGGCGAACGCTGGTCCGGCCAGTCCGGATTGCCCGACTGGCCGTAGTCGCCCCAGTTGAAGCTGGCGCCGTCGCCGCCGCCGCCGTAGAGATAGCCGTCCGGCCCGAACAGGATCGTGCCGACCGAATGGCTGGGGTACTGCTGGAACCAGTCCTCGATCAGTACCTGCTCGTCGCCGGCCGTGTCGCCGTCGACGGTCAGGCGCGAGATGCGCCCGCCGATCACGCAGCCGCCGCCGTCGTCGGTCGCGCCCGGCGGGCTCGGGCAGCCCGTCGGCCACCAGCGCGGCGCCCACGGCGTCGGATCGCTGGCCGGGAACAGGCCGCCGTTGTAGGCGTACTGCACGTAGACGTAGGGCTGCTCGGGAAAGCGCGGATCGAGCGCGAAACCGAGCAGGCCGCGGTCCCAGAAGTTGTGCACCTGCGGGCCGAGGTCGACGAAGACCTGCGGCGCCGTGTCCAGCAGGTTGCGATAGACGAAGACCTTGCCGCCCTTCTCGGTGACGAAGACGCGGCCGTCGTGGGCGAAATGGACGCCGGTCGGCTCGGTCCGGTTCGGCAGGCGGTTGTCGAGATGGAAGCCGGAAGGCAGAACCTGTCCGGATGCGGTACCAGCCGACAGTCCTGCCAGGACCGTGACGACCATCGTGCGCTGCCATGCCTTCATTGCGAGCTCTCCATGGGGGAACCGCCCGGACTTGCCGCTGTCGCACCATTAAATGTGATTTCCATCACATTAGAAAGTCCCGGGGGTGGGTCCTGCCCCGACATGGGAACAGCCGGGCCGGACGCCCGTCAACCAGCCGTTTCGACGCCTCAGGTAAAGTAGCGGGATGTATCTGGAGTATTTCGGCCTGCGCGAGCCGCCGTTTTCGATCACGCCGGACCCGCGCTACGTCTTCCTGTCCGAACGGCACCGGGACGCGCTCGCGCACCTGCTCTACGGCATCGGCAAGGGCGGCAGCGGCGGCTTCGTGCAGCTGACGGGCGAGGTCGGCACCGGCAAGACCACGCTGTGCCGGCTGCTGCTCGAACAGCTGCCGGAGAACACTCGCGTCGCCCTGGTGCTCAACCCCAAGCTCTCGCCGGTGGAACTGGTGGAGACCGTCTGCGAGGAGCTGAAGCTGCCGATCGAGGGCAAGCGCGGCAGCCTCAAGGCGCTGACCGACACGTTGAACGCGTTCCTGCTCGACGCCTACGCGCAGGGCCTGCGCGTGGTGCTGATCGTCGACGAGGCGCAGAACCTGTCGATCGAGTCGCTCGAACAGGTGCGCCTGCTGACCAACCTCGAAACGCCGACGCAGAAGCTGCTGCAGATCATCCTGCTCGGCCAGCCGGAACTGCGCGAGCTGCTCGACCGCCCGGAACTGCGCCAGCTCGCCCAGCGCATCACCGCGCGCTACCACCTGACGCCGCTGGACATCGCCGAGACCGAGGCCTACGTGCGTCACCGCATGGCGGTCGCCGGCTGCAAGCGCATGCCGTTCTCGCGGCTCGGCCTGAAGGCCCTCTACCAGCGCTCCGGCGGCGTTCCGCGGCTGGTCAACATCATCGCCGACCGCGCGCTGATGGCCGCCTACGCGCGCGAGCAGGACAGCATCGGCGAACGCCTGGTCGACCGCGCCGCCGACGAGACCCTGCCCGGCCACGCGCGCTACTGGATGCGCCGCTACGGACTGTGGGCCGCGGCCGCGCTGCTGCTGCTGGCGATCGGCGCCGGTGCGCTGTGGCTGCAGCGGTATCGACAGGCCGCGCCGGCGCAGGCGGCGCCGCCGCCGGCCGCCCCGGCGCCGGCCGCGGTGGACGCCGAATCGCAGCGCCTGTCCGCACGCCTCGCCCAGGCGCCGGAAACCGAACTGACCGCGTTCACGCAGCTGCTCGCGCGCTGGCAGGTCGATTCCAACGAGGTGTCGGTGCGCGACGCGAGCCGCTGCCCGCCGATCGTCGCCAGCGGGCTGGCCTGCCTGCGCGGCCATGCGACACTGGAGCAGGTCGCCCGCTTCGACCGACCGCTGATCCTGGCCCTCGACGCGGGCGAGCGCCCCGGCCACGCGGCCTACGCCCTGCTGCAGGGCGTCGGCAAGCGGCTGGTGCGCCTGGATCTGGCCGGCGACCGCTACGAACTCGAACGCGATTCGCTGTCCAAGGTCTGGAACGGCGACTTCATCGCGCTGTGGCGCCTGCCGGCGGGCCTGCCGGCCACGCTCAAGCGCGGCGACAGCGGCGATGCCGTCGCCTGGATCATGGACCGCGTGGCCACCTTCGACGACGGCGCCGTGGCGAAGTCGGCGAGCGCGACCTTCGATGCGGAGCTGGAAGAACGCATCCGCAAGCTGCAGCAGGCCTACGGCATCAAGGCCGATGGCATCATCGGCCCGGAAACGCTGTTCGCGCTGTCGGCGCTGGACGACGCCGGACCGCATCTGGCGCGCACCGTCGAGTAAGCGCGCCGCACCCCAGGAATTGCAATGTCGTTGATCCTCGAAGCCCTGAAGAAATCCGAACAGCAGCGCCGCCTCGGCGAGGCGCCGACGCTGGGATCGCCGGTGCTGGTCGCGCGCAAGCGCCGCAACCTGCTGCCGCTGTTCGGCGTGCTGATCGTCGCCGCACTGGCGGTCGGCTGGTGGCTGAC
Source organism: Dokdonella ginsengisoli (assembly GCF_042652785.1). Lineage (NCBI taxonomy): Bacteria > Pseudomonadati > Pseudomonadota > Gammaproteobacteria > Lysobacterales > Rhodanobacteraceae > Dokdonella > Dokdonella ginsengisoli. Next base: position 462,361 of record NZ_JBHSHD010000008.1, read on the forward strand.
GCGCACCCCGCAGCAGGAACCGGATGCACCGAAGACCGACACCGTCGCCGTCGCACCGGCGCCGGCCGGCCAGGCCGCGCCAGCGGTCAAACCCGCCCCGGCGCCGCACGCACCGGCCGCGCGGCCGCCGAACGCCAATCCCGCCACCGGCGCGGGTTCGCCGCCGGCAGCGAACCGCACCGCCGCGCCCGCGACAGCACCGGCCAAGCCGCCGGTCGCGACGGCGCCGGCCGCGCAG